>CAZVAR010000150.1:0-8366 GCA_964625225.1 uncultured Alphaproteobacteria bacterium
CGATCTTGCCGGCGTCCTTGGTGGCCTGGCGCTGGGCGTCGTTGAAGTAGGCCGGAACGGTAATGACGGCCTGGGTAACCGTCTCACCGAGATGCGCCTCGGCCGTCTCCTTCATCTTCTGCAGGATGAAGGCGCTGATCTGACTGGGCGCATACTTCTTGCCACCCGCCTCGACCCAGGCGTCGCCATTGTCGCCCCGTACGATCTTGTAAGGAACGAGCTCAATATCCTTCTTGACCAGCGGGTCATCGAATCGACGGCCGATCAGCCGCTTGATTGCATAAAGCGTGTGCTCCGGGTTGGTGACCGCCTGGCGCTTCGCCGGCTGCCCGACGAGCCGCTCGCCGTCCTTAGTGAAGGCCACCATCGACGGCGTCGTGCGAGTGCCTTCCGCGTTCTCAATGACGCGCGCGTCCTTGCCTTCCATGACCGCGACACACGAGTTCGTCGTGCCGAGGTCGATGCCGATAACCTTAGCCATGCGTCTTGCCTCTTCCGTGTCTGTGCAGCAGGTTCGCGGAGCCTTGCAACAAGCGCTGCCGATAACCCCTAACGGGAATTGGGCAACGGGTCCTTGCTTCGTGGCCTATATATGAAGGCAATTTGGGGCGTACAAGAAGCCGGGCCGCCGCCGCTCCCGCCAATCCCCGGCGGAATTCCGCCACAAATCGAGGTCTCCGGGCACGGAGGTGGGCGCAACCCGTGATCGTTTCCGCCAGTTATCGGACCGACATACCGGCCTTCTACGGGAACTGGTTCATCAACCGCCTGCGCGCCGGGTTCTGCCGCACGATCAATCCTTACGACCGTCGGGTCGCGATCCTGCCGCTCACGCGGGAGGCGGTGGACGGTTTCGTGTTCTGGACCCGCAACCTAGCTCCGTTTCTGCCGGCACTCGCCGAGACCTGTCGGCTGGGCTTCCCGTTCTACGTGCAATACACGCTCACCGACTATCCCCGTGAGATCGAGACATCCGTGCCGCCGCCCGAGCGCGGCATCGCGCACATGCGGGCGCTCGCCGCTCGCCACGGATCGCGAGCGGTCGTTTGGCGCTACGACCCGATCCTCCTTACCTCATTGACCCCGCCGGCCTGGCACCGGGCGAACTTCGCCTCCCTCGCACGCGCGATCCGGGGGAGTTCGGACGAGGTGGTGGTCTCCTTCGCCCACATGTATCTCAAGACCCGGCGTAACCTGGATCTGGCAGCGCGCCGGAGCGGCTTCACCTGGAACGACCCGGCCGACGAGGAGAAGCGAGCGCTGGCCGCCGACCTCGCGGCCATTGCCGCCCAGCACCGCCTGCGCCTAACGATCTGCAGTCAACCGCAATATGAGAGTGACGGCATTCCGGGCGCGGCCTGCATCGACGCTGCGCGCCTGTCCGATCTCGCCGGCCGCCCGATCGCGGCCGCCGAGAGAGGTAACCGTCCCGGCTGCCGCTGCGCCGCCAGCCGGGATATCGGCGACTATGACAGCTGCCCGCACGGCTGCACCTACTGCTACGCGGTGCGGAGCCCGGCCCTCGCGAAGCGGCGTTTCAAGACGCATCGAGCGAATCACGAGGTCCTCGTTCCGCCCGAAGACGCAAACGCGACGCCGCTGCGCACGCGCCCCCGGCCGACCTAAAGACGGAAGCTCCCCGGAGATTCCGAACGGCTGTGGCCTTCACCGACGCGAGCGCCGGCCCTCTTCCCGGTCCGGCAATAGCGCGGCGCCAGGTCCGCCGAAGGAGGCGCCGGCGATCCACCGACCTCAGGCCGTCGTGTCCACGCGCTGCACTTCTTCCGGCTCGCCCTTGGCGACGCCGACCATGGCCGGGCGCAGCAGGCGACCGTGCATGACGTAGCCGGGCTGCATCACCTGTACCACCGCCCCGGCAGGCTGGCCGCTGTTCTCGACCTCGAACATTGCTTGATGCACATTGTGGTCGAAGCGGTCCCCGGGCTGCGGCTCGACCTTGCGGATGCCGTGCTTCTCGAAAGCGTGCAACAGCTCGCGCTCGACCAACTCCACCCCGGAGAGCAGCATCGCCACAGGCCCCTCCTCGTTCCGGACCTCCGCCGGCACGCTTTCCAAGGCTCGGCGCAGATTGTCGGCAACCGATAGGAGGTCGCGGGCAAAGCTTGACGCGCCGAACTTCGCGGCATCCTCACGATCCCGCTGCGCGCGCTTCCGGACGTTCTCCATCTCCGCCAGGTCGCGCAGGTGCCGGTCCTTCAGTTCGGCGACCTCCGCCTCCAGTGCGGCGATGCGTTCCGCGTCCGCCGCCATGGCCGCTTCGGGCCGCTGCCAGCCGTCGGACGCCGGCTGCGACGCCTCGCTCGCATCGCCCGACTGCTCGGGGACTCCTGTGTCCTTCATGAACTCGTTGGGCTTATCGTCAGCCATTCTCTCATCCTTGTCGAACACCGAGCATTCGGCCGATCACCTTTGCGGTGTAGTCGACCATCGGAATGATGCGCGCATAGTTGAGTCGGGTGGGGCCGATCACGCCGATCGCCCCGATCACCTGCTCCGTCTCGCTGCGGTAGGGCGCTATGATCATCGACCAGCCGGTATGGCCGAACAGCTCGTTCTCGGCACCGATGAAGATCTGGACACCCTCACCCTGCTCGGCTGCATCGACCAGCCGCAGCAGATTTCCCTTCGTTTCCAGTGCGTCGAACAGCGCGCGGATCCGCTCCAGGTCCTCGATCGCGGTCACGTCGTCCAACAGCCGCGCTTGGCCGCGGACGATCAGTGTCCCGCCGCCGTCGCCGGACCAGACGGCCAATCCGCTCTCGACCACGCTCCGGGTCAGCTCGTCGAGCGCGGCCCGATGCTCCTCCAGCTCGCGGTGGATATCGGCGCGAGCCTCCGCCAGCGTTCGCCCGATCAGCCGCGCCTGGAGATAGTTGGACGCCTGCACCAGCGCCGATGGCGGCAGCCCGGGCGGTAGATCGATCACCCGGTTCTCGACGGTACCGTGGCGATCCACCAGGATAACGAGCGCCCGGCCGTTCCCGATGCTGACGAACTCGATATGGCTGAGCGAGGCCTCGGCCTTCGGCGCGACCACCAGCCCGGCATAGCGCGAGAGCCCGGCCAGCACTTCGCTCGCCTGTTCCAGCGCCTGGTTCAAGCTGCGGCCGGCCGCGGCACAGCGCGCTTCGATGTCGCGCCGCTCGTCCTCCGCCAGCCCGCCGATTTCCAGAAGTCCGTTCACGAACAGGCGCAGGCCCGCCTCGGTCGGCAGCCGCCCGGCAGAGGTATGCGGCGCGTAGAGCAGCCCCAGATCCTGCAGGTCGGCCATGACGTTGCGGATGGTCGCCGGCGAGAGATGCGTCCCCAGTTTGCGTGCAAGCGTGCGTGACCCCACCGGCTCGCCGGTATCCACATAGGCATCGACGATCATGCGAAAGATTTCGCGCGATCGTTCGTTGAGATCAGAAATGCTAGGCGACTTGGTCAAGCTCATGTCGGCGTGCGAAATTTCCCGTCCGCTCGACGGGCTTGGAATGTAAGGACGGGTCTCTACAGCGTCAACGCGGCGGGCCGCGCCACACGACGGTGGACGCCTTCTTCCGGCGGGGGTAGGTTGCCGCCCCCCGACCTCCCATATTGAGTCCCGCCATGCGCCCGTCCGGACGAGCCCCCGACCAGTTGCGCCCGATTACGCTCGAGCCCGGCGTCAGCCGCTACGCCGAGGGCTCCTGCCTGTCGAGCTTCGGGGAGACGCGCGTCCTGTGCACGGCCACGGTCGAGGACCGGGTGCCGCCTTTTCTGCGCAACAGCGGACGCGGCTGGGTCACGGCCGAATACGGGATGTTGCCGCGCTCCACCCACACCCGCACCGACCGCGAGGCCACCCGGGGTGGCCAGACCGGACGCACGCAAGAGATCCAACGCCTGATCGGGCGCAGCCTGCGCGCGGTGACCGACATGGCGCTCATGGGCGAGATCCAGGTCCGTATCGACTGCGACGTCCTGCAAGCCGACGGCGGTACGCGCACGGCGGCGATCACCGGTGGTTACGTGGCCCTGCACTTTGCCTTCCAGCACCTGCTTCGGATCGGTGCCGTCAAGGCGATGCCGCTGCGCGACGCCGTGGCGGCGGTTTCCTGCGGGCTTGTCGGCGGGCAGCCGGTGCTCGACCTGGATTATGCCGAAGACAGCACCGCACAGGCAGACGCGAATTTTGTGATCACCGGCAGCGGCGGGCTCGTCGAGGTTCAGGCAACCGCCGAGCAGGCACCGTTCGCGCCGGACGAGTTGCTGGCGCTGCTCGGACTCGCCCAGGCGGGCATCGCCGAGTTGATCGGCCATCAGCGGCGTGCCCTCGGCCTGTCCGACGTCTGAGCCATGCCGCGCCGCTTCACCGGGAGCGACCTCGTCGTCGCCAGCCACAATTCGGGCAAAGTCGCCGAGATCCGGGCCCTGCTGGGCCCTTGGGTCGCCAGGGTGGTATCGGCAGCCGAGCTTGGCCTGCCGGAGCCGGCGGAAACGGGCACGAGCTTCGCCGAGAATGCCGCGTTGAAAGCCCGCGCCGCCGCCGAAGGCTCCGGCCTGCCGGCCCTCGCCGACGATTCGGGCCTGGTGGTGCCGGCGCTGGGTGGCGCCCCGGGAATCCTTTCCGCCCGCTGGGCCGGCGTGCCCCGCGACTTCGATGCCGCCATGGCGCGGGTCGAACGCGAGCTGGGCGCGCACCGGGACCGGCGCGCGCATTTCGTGGCCGCGCTGGCACTGGCCTGGCCTGACGGGCATTGCGAAATCTTCCAGGGCAGAGTGGACGGCGACCTCGTCTGGCCGCCCCGCGGCAAAAAGGGCTTCGGTTACGATCCGATGTTCCGGCCCGAGGGGCACGCGCTGACCTTCGGCGAGATGGAGCCGGCGCAGAAGCATGCAATCAGCCACCGGGCGGATGCCTTTCGCAAGCTTATCGCAGGCTGCTTCGAGGCGACGCGTTGAGCGAGGCACCGCCCTTCGGGATCTACGTCCACTGGCCGTTCTGCAAGGCCAAGTGCCCGTACTGCGACTTCAACAGCCATGTCCGCGACCGGATCGACCATGCTCGCTGGCGCGCGGCCCTGCTCACCGAGCTTGGGCATTTCGCGGCCGAAACGGGGGGACGCACCGTCACCAGTATCTTCTTCGGCGGCGGCACGCCGTCGCTGATGGAGCCCGATACGGTCGCTGCCGTGATCGAGCGGATCGGCGCGGACTGGCACCTGCCGCCCGAGGTCGAGATCACGATGGAAGCGAACCCCACCTCGGTCGAGGCCGGTCGGTTCGCAGCCTTTCGCGAGGCCGGTGTCAACCGCGTCTCGCTCGGCGTCCAGGCGCTTGAGGATGCGGCACTCCGGCAGCTCGGTCGGGAGCACGATGTGACCGAGGCGATCGCCGCGGTCGAGCTGGCGCGACGCTGGTTTCCGCGCTGGTCCTTCGATCTGATCTATGCCCGCCCAGGACAGAGCGTCGCCGCCTGGCGGGCCGAGCTGACCCGCGCTCTCGCGCTCGCGGGAGATCATCTCTCCGTCTACCAGCTCACGATCGAGCCGGGGACGGCCTTCGCAACGCTGCACCGACGCGGCGGCCTGACGCTGCCCGACGACGAGGAGGGGGGTGCACTCTACGAAGCCACGCAGGAGCTGCTCGGCGCAGCCGGGCTCCCTGCCTACGAGATCTCCAATCACGCCCGGCCGGGGGGCGAATGCCGGCACAATCTGCTCTATTGGGCCGGCGGCGATTGGATCGGCGTCGGTCCCGGTGCCCATGGTCGGGTGAGCCGGCCGCGCGCCGAGGGACCGCCCGAGCGGGTCGCATTGCGGCAGCGCCGGGCCCCGGAGACGTGGCTCGCCGCGGTCGAGGCCGACGGGCATGGCGGCGAGGAGCAGGCAGCGATTCCCCCCGACGAGGTGGCCGGCGAGTTGCTGATGATGGGACTGCGCCTGACCCGAGGCATCGATCGCACGGCGTTCCGACGGGCGACCGGCACCGAGCCCGAAGCGTTCTGCGCCCCGGGCCGCATTAGGGAGTTGGCCGAGGGCGGCTTCATCGAGGCGGACTCGGCGGGTCTTCGCGCGACGGCCGCCGGCCGGCAGCGGCTCGACGCCGTCCTGGCGCGGCTGCTCGCCTGATCATCAGAAGATCAGGTCTTCCGCCCGCATCGGCGCCGGGTCGACGACCCGCACGCCGCCGGGAATGATCTCCAGAATCGCGAGCCCCCGTTCCGCGGTACCGTCCGCCGCAAACCGGAAGAAACCATCTGCACCGCTAAACCCGCGTGGCGCGGTCAGAGTGGCGAAATCGTAGTTCGGCCCGCCCGGCTGCGCGGCCAGCAGCGCGGCGAGCGCGGTCGCGTCATAGGCCATCGTCGCGAACCGCGGCGGAGGCTGCCCGTAGACTTCGGTAAAGCGCCGGGTGAACTCCTCGCGGGCCTGCGGAGGCGGCGCGGCGAAGCGGCCGCCGACCAGCGCCGGCTCGTGGAGCAGCGCTTGCTGATCCCACTGGCTCGTCCCGAGAAATCGGGTCCGTGCGGGGTCGAAGCCGGCTGCGGCGAGCGCGGCCGCGGCCTCGTTAAGGGCCTCGCCCCCCATCGGCAGCATCACCGCATCGTAGGGTCCGCTGACGGCGAAAGCCTCGGCGGCGCGCCCGAGCTCCATGCCGCCGGCATCCCGCGGCACCGAAACGACGCGCAGCACCGCCCCGCCGGTGCGCTGGGCCGTTTCGTCCAACGCTCGCCCGACGAGCCGTGCATAACGCGTGTCGCGCGCGAACATGCCGAATCGGCGCATGCCTTGCTTCGCGGCATGGGTGACGACGCGGCGTACCTCGGCCTCGGGCAGGAAGCCCATGATCAGCACGCCGTTGCCCGCAACGGATCGGTCGTTCGAAAAGCCGATGATCGGGATTCCCGATCCGCTTGTGGCGTCACGTGCCGCGACGATCGAACTCGCCAGCAACGGGCCGAGGATCAGCTTTGCCCCCTGGCTGAGCGCGTCTCTGGCGGCCTCGGCCGCACCCTCCGGCGTGCCCTGGGTATCGCGTGGCAGCAGCGTGAAGGAGTCGCCTCCCAGATCGAACAACGCCATGTTGGCCGCGTTCAGCATGGCCTCGCCGATCGCCGCATGCTGGCCAGACAAGGGCAGCAGCAGGGCGACGGTCGTCCGGCCCGCATCGGTTCCGGCAGGTGCGGTCGGCAGTGGTGCGCTGTCGGGTCCCGGGGGCGGCCGGTAGGGCGGTACCCCATCGGTCGGGAACCTGCTACCGGACTGGGCGGCCGGAGGAACCTGCTCGGGACCGCCACGCGACGCGCAGCCGGAAAGCAGCAACAAGGCCAGGGCGATCAGGCCGAGGACCAACCAGCACGGCCAGCGCATGCCATCGCGGGTCGGGAGGATCCGCACGCCGAACAAGGCTGAACCGGAGTGGGTCCGCACGGCCATTCCTCCTCTTTCGAATGGGCAGCAATTCTCATAGGCTAATCAAGAGCGTAATCAAGGCACCCGGACGGGTAAACGGGTTTGGCAGCAGCAAGGGATCCGCCCTCTCCCCTGGCACCGGGCCTTTATCTGGTCGCCACGCCGATCGGCAACGCGTCCGACATCACGCTGCGGGCGCTCGATGTGCTGCGGACCGTCGATCTGGTGGCCTGCGAGGACACCCGGCTGACCGGACGGCTGCTCCGGCGACACGGTATCACGGCGCGCCTTGCGGCCTATCATGAGCACAATGCCGAGCGTGCCCGGCCGGGACTGCTGGCCCGGCTGCGCGCCGGCGGCTGCGTGGCGCTCGTCTCGGACGCCGGCACGCCGCTTGTCTCCGACCCTGGCTACAAGCTGGTATGCGCCGCGCTCGATGAAGGCCTTCCGGTTACCGCGATTCCCGGTCCGTCGGCGGTACTGACCGCCCTCCAGCTCTCGGGCCTGCCGCCAAACCGCTTTCTCTTCGCGGGTTTCCTGCCGCCGCGCACCGCCGCGCGCCGCCGCACTCTGCAGGAGTTGGCGGCCACTCCCGCGACGCTGATTTTCTACGAGTCACCGCAACGGCTGCCTGACTCTCTGGCCGATATGGCGGCGGTGCTGGGCGACCGGCCCGCTGTGGTCGCGCGCGAGCTGACCAAGCTCCACGAAGAGGTCCGCCGCGCGTCGCTCGACCGGCTTGCGGCACATTACGCGGCTGCCGGCCCGCCCAAGGGTGAGATCGTGGTGGTGATCGGCCCGCCGCCGGCCCGGGTGACGGCAGCGGATGATCTGGACGAACGCCTGCGAAGTGCCCTGATCGGCGCCTCGGTACGCGAGGCGGCCGCCGAGGTTGCCGCCGCAACCGGGCTGCCGCGACGCCAAGTCTATGCGCGCGCGCTGGCGCTGGCGCGCGACAAGGCGGGC
>CAZVAR010000151.1:0-8349 GCA_964625225.1 uncultured Alphaproteobacteria bacterium
CAGATACCCCACGTCCCAGCCATGCGCAAAATGTGTCTGAACTCCAAGACGCATACGTCCCCCCGCCACTCAAGCATTCGTAGACCGGAGGGTAAACTCTTCGTTAATTGGTTAACCGTTTGTTAACGGTAAAATCGAGGAGTCACCTTAAATTCATCCTTTTCTCTAATTATGAAATCCGTACTTTTCGACCGTATTTTTATAAGATTCTATATGTTGTGCATCGTGCCGATGCTGACATGGCATTTCCTCGAAAGCCGTGCGGCCAGGTTCTGATCCGACCACCGTCGGGAGCAGGCCGTAGTGGCGACGGCGGGTTGCCTCTTTCGCAAATTCGCGGCGCCATTAGGATGGGACTGCGGTGATTCGCCGCAAAGCTGACCAACCGTCGGGAGGGCTTATGCCTGCCAGACGATCGGCCGGGCTGCTGCTGGCCGCTCTTCTTGCCGTCGCCTTCGTCGCGCCCGCCGCCGCGGAGCGGCGGGTGGCGCTCGTTATCGGCAACGATGCCTACTCGACGATTCCACCCCTACAGAAGGCGATCAACGACGCGCGGGCGATCGCCGACCGCTTGCGGTCGCTCGGATTCGAGGTGATCGCACGCGAGAACGTGGACCGGCGGGGCATGAACCAGGCGCTCGACGAGTTCACGGCACGGCTGTCCGGGGCCGAGGCCGGCCTCTTCTTCTTCGCCGGCCATGGCGTTCAGTTCGAGGGCCGCAACATCCTACTCCCGGTCGACATTCCGCTGCCGCGGTCCGAGGCCTCGCTGATCGACGAGGGCATCGCCCTCGGGCGCATTCTCGAACGGATCTCCGAGACCCGGGTCCGGTTCAGCGCACTCATCATCGACGCCTGCCGGAACAACCCCTTCCCGAAGCAAGGCACGCGCAGCATCGGCGGGGCGCGCGGCCTCGCGGTGCCGGCCGCGCCCAACGGCGTCTACATCGCCTACTCGGCCGGAGCCAATGAGGAGGCGCTGGACGGCCTGGGCCCCGACGACACCAACCCGAACAGCGTCTTCACCCGCAACCTGCTCCCGGTCCTCGGCGCGCCGGGCATGAGCTTCGACGATATGGTCAAGACGGCCCGCCAGCGGGTCCGGGAGCAGGCGGCCCGCATCGGCCACCAGCAGAACCCCGCCATCTACGACCAGACGACCGGCGATTTCTACTTCCTCGGACCGACGACGGTGACGGTGACGCCACCCGCCGGCGCCGTCGCAGCGCAGCCGGTGGACAAGGAGACGATCTTCTGGGAAGGCATCAAGGACAGCCGCAACCCGGCCGCCTTCGAAGCCTATCTGCGACAATATCCCGAGGGCGCCTTCGCCGAGCTGGCACGCTTTCGTATCTCCACACTGTCAGCGCCCCCGCCGGCCGCCCCCGCGCAACCTGCCCCCGCGCAACCTGCCCCGGCGCCGAGCCCGGCACCGGCGGCGGCGTCGACCGCCCTCGCCCCGGCTGCGATCGACGAGGCGGCCGTCGTCACGGCCGTACAGAAATTCTACCGGGAGCAATCCGCCTACGAGGACAACCGGCTGATCCGCTCGATCCTTCTCGTCCGCAATTTCGACGTGCTCCGCCAGAGCGGCGACGAGGTCGATGTCCGCATCAGGTTCGACGCGGAGCCCCTGTTCCTCAACCGCCACCGCAGATACGACGTGATCCGCGCCACCCGTACCTTCCGGCTTCGGCGCGGCCCGGAGGGCTACGTCGTCGTCGAGCGCCGCTAGCCCGGAGCGCGGTCGCTAACGGCGAGACCGCTCGGCCATCGCCAGCACCTGCCGCGCCTGCTTCAGATGCGGCATGTCCAGCATCTTGCCGTCGAGACCCACGGTGCCGGCACCGCCGAGCTCGTCGAAGGCGGCGATGACCCGCCGGGCGTAGGCCACCTCCTCCTCGCTCGGCGTGAAGGCGCGGTTGATGACCTCGACCTGGTCCGGGTGGATCGCGATCTTGCCCGTGAAGCCGGTCCGGCGCCCCTGCAGCGCCTCCGCTTCCAGCGCGGCCGGGTCGCGGAAGTTCGGGTAGAGCGTATCGACCGGCTCCGCCCCGGCGGCGCGCGCCGCCGCGAGGCAGAGCGTGCGCGCGAGCAGATACGGCCCTTCATAGGTCCCGTCCGGCTTGCGGTTGGTCGTGGCCCCCAGCGCGGCGGAAAGGTCTTCCGCCCCCCAGGTCAGGCCGTACAACCTTGGCGTGCAACCGATGAAGCTCTCCAGCGTGAACAGCGACCGCGCGGTCTCGGTGGCGACGACCAGAATGCGAATCGAGCCGACCGGCAGCCCCTCGCGGGCCTCCAGCGCCGAGAGATAATGGTCGAGCCGCACCGCCTCCGCCGACGAGTAAGTCTTCGGCAGGACGATGCCGTCCGGCGCGCCGGCAACCACGGCGGCGAGATCGGGCAGGGCGAGCGGCGTCTCGAGCGGGTTGCAGCGCACCCAGAGCTGCTGCCGGCTGCGGTCGGGATGCGCCTTCAGATAGTCCAGCACCATACCGCGCGCGACCGGCAGCCGGTCCTGCGCGACCGAGTCCTCGAGGTCGAGGATCAGCGCGTCGGCCGGCCCGGCGCCGGCCTTCGCCATCTTGCGTTCGCTGTCGCCGGGGACGAACAGGAACGAGCGGATGCTCATGCCACGGCGCTCCGCTTGAGCATCAGGCCCTGCCGCTTGCAATAGGCGACCTCCTCGCCGCGCTGGTTGAAGCAGCGATGCTCGAAGGTGACGATGCCGTTGTTGGGCCGCGACTTGGACTCGCGCTTGTCGATGATCGTCGTCGTCGCGCGCAGCGTGTCGCCGTGGAACACCGGCTTCGGGAAGCGCACCTCGGTCATGCCGAGATTGCCGACCGTGGTGCCGAGCGTCGTGTCGCTCACCGAGACGCCGATCATCAGCCCGAGCGTGAACAGGCTGTTGACCAGCCGCTGACCGAACTCGGTCTGTTTGCCGAACTCCTCGTCGAGATGCAGCGGCTGCGGGTTGTGGGTCAGCGCGCTGAACAGGACATTGTCCATCTCGCTGACCGTCCGGGTCAGGGCGTGCTCGAACACCTGACCGATCTCGAAATCCTCGTAATACAGGCCCGCCATCGGACCCTCCTCCCTTCGGCCTACGGAATGACGACGACGTTGCCGACCATGCGGCCGCTCTCGACCGCCTCGTGCGCGGCCGCAGTCTCTTCCAGCGCGAAGGTGGCCGCAACCAGATGCTGCAGCCGGCCCTGGCGCAGCAGCGCCGTGATCTCGCGCACCGCCGCCGCCTTCGCCGCCGCGTCCATGTTGTAGACGAGCACCAGGCGCACGGTCGCGTTCCTGGCCATCAGCGGGTAGAAATCCAGCTCCGGCTTGGGCACCGCCATCGAGGCGTAGGCCGCGATCACGCCGCCGGGCCGCAACACCTTCACGCTGGTCGCGAGATTCGCGCCGAGATCGACATCGACGACACGGTCGACCCCCTGCCCGCCGGTCAGCGCCATCACCCGCTCGGCCACGTCCTCGCGCCGATAGTCGATGGTCGCCTCGGCGCCGGCGGCGCGGGCGTGGCCGGCCTTCTCGGCGCTGCTGACCGTCGCCAGGACGCGGGCGCCGCCGCACCGGGCGAGCTGCACGGCATAGTAGCCGACGGCACCGGCGCCGCCGGTGACCAGCACGGTGCGGCCCTCGACCGGGCCGTCGGCGAACACCGCGCGGTGCGCCGTCATCGCCGGGACGCCGAGGCAGGCGCCCTCGACGAAGGTGGTCTCGTCCGGCAGCGGCACCGCCAGCGGCGCCGGCACCACGGTCAGCTCGGCCGCCGTCCCGACCGCCCCCTGCTCGCTGCCGGTGGCGCGGTCCCGGTTGACGTTGTAGAGCCAGACCCGCTCGCCGATGCGGGCGCGGTCGACGCCCTCGCCGACCGCCTCGACGACGCCCGCCCCGTCATTGTGCGGTACGATGCACGGATGCGCGATGCCGCCGCGCAGCCCGGCCCGGGTCTTCACGTCGGACGGGTTGACGCCGGAGGCGTGCACCCGCACCAGCACCTCACCCGGCCCCGGCTCCGGATCGGGCAGCTCGCCGAACTCCAGCACCTCCGCCGCCGGCCCCTGCCGCCGGTAGAAAATCGCACGCATCACTCCCCCTCCCGAGGTCCGGAGCCGCCGGACCCGCGTCTTGCCTCAGCGCCGCTGGTACTGCGTCGCCCCGAACAGGATCTCGCGCTCCTTGTCCGACATCTCGCCCTGGCGGCGATGGTCCTCCAGCACAGCGACGCCGCGCCGCACGGCCGGCCGCTCCTTGATGGCGAGGAACCAGCGCTTCAGGTTCGGATGATCGTCGAGCTCCTGCCCCTGATTCTTGTACGGCCGGATCCAGGGGAAGGTCGCCATGTCGGCGATCGAATAGTCGGGGCCGCCGAGATATTCGGACTCGCCGAGGCGCCGGTCGAGCACCTGGTAGAGCCGCCGCGCCTCGTTGACGTAGCGGTTGATCGCGTACGGGATCTTCTCGGGCGCGTAGTTCCGGAAGTGATGCACCTGGCCCAGCATCGGCCCGACATGCCCCATCTGGGTCATCAGCCATTGCAGCGTGATGTAGCGGGTGGCCGGGTCGGTGGACAGGAACTGCCCGGTCTTCTCCGCCAGATAGATCAGGATGGCCCCGGACTCCGCCAGCGCGAACGGCTTGCCGCCCGGCCCGTCATGGTCGATGATCGCCGGGATCTTGTTGTTGGGACTGATCTTCAGGAAATCCGGCTTGAACTGCTCCCCGGAGCCGATGTTGACCGGGATCGCCTTGTAGGGAAGGCCGGCCTCCTCCAGGAAGATATGAACCTTGTGGCCGTTCGGCGTCGGCCAGGTGTAGCAGTCGATCATTCGCTTGCTCCTCTTGCGGGAACCGCGCCGCATGGCCGGCGATTATGGCCGGTAATCCCCGCCCCGGCCAGCAGGAGCACGACCGACGCATGCGCGATCCGTCCGACAGGCCCGACCGGGACCGGCTCGTCGCCGCCTATGCGGCGACGCACTACCTCGTCCGCGACGGCGACCGGGAGATCGCGGCGCGGATCGGCGTGCCGAACCCGGCGATCGACGCCCTGCTGGAAGCGCACGGAGCGGCGAGCGGCACTTTCATCACCGCCTGGAACCCGGGCAGCGCGCCGCGGCCGCCGGCCGAGAACGCGGCCGCGGCGGCGCGGATGGCCGCGGCGCTGGCCGCCGCCGGCCGCCGCTGGCTGCCGCACGAGGGGCGCGGCGACGGGTCCGACTGGCGCGAGTCCGGCTTCTTCGTGCTCGACCTGCCCGAGCCGACCGCGATCGCGCTTGCGACGCGGTTCGGTCAGAACGCCGTCGTCCGGGTGGAGCGCGGCTCCCCGCCGCGGCTGCTGTTCACGGCGCTGATGCCCGACTGAGCGGCTCATGGCTGGCGCCGGTCGGGCTGGAGGCGCCGGACCATGTTGCCGACGTGCAGATGGCCGTGACGCAGCTCGTAGAAGGCGAACAGCGCGGCCGCGATCAGCAGCGGCAGCAGGAAGTAGACCGCCCGCCAGGTGATGAAGGCGGCCGCCATCGCCTCCTCCGGGGCGCCCGGCATCAGGCCCATCACCACCACCTCGATGACGCCGAGGCCCTGCGGCACGTGGCTGATCATCCCGGCGACATAGGCCAGCACGTAGATGCCGATGAAATGCCAATAGTCGATCCCGACCCCCTCCGGCAGCAGCCAGTAGAGCGCAGCGCTGGCGAAGCTCCATTCCAGGCAGGCGGTCGCGATCTGCGCCAGGGAGATCGGCAGGCGCGGCGGCGGCAGCGCGCTGGGCCCGAACCGGATCGCCGGCCGCCCGACCGCGCTCCAGATCACGTAGATGCAACCGACGACCACCAGCACGCCGCCGACCAGGTGCACGACCCAGTCCGGCAGCTCGATGATCTCCGCGAAGTCATAGCCGCTGACCAGGATCAGGCCGCCCGCCACCGCGAAGGCGCCGAGCAGATAGGCGGCACCGCCGAACAGGATGACCTTGCCGACGTCGACCGGCTTCACCCCCCAGGCCGTGTAGAAGCGGTAGCGCAGCGCCCCGCCAGTGGCGCCGCCGAAGCCCATGCTGTGGCTGAAGGCATAGGCGAGGAACGAGACGAAGGCGACGCGCCCGAAGTTGAGCGGCCGGCCGATATAGGAGAACGCCGTCGTGTCGTAGACGGTCAGGATCAGATAGGCCCCCGCCGTCGACAGCAGCGCCAGCAGCACGTGCGACAGCGGGATCGCCGAGAGCTGCGCCAGTACCTCCTCCCATTCGAGGTGGCGCAGCTTGTTGCTCAGAATCCAGACGGCCGCGGCGAAGATTCCGAGCGCGATCAGAATTCCCAGATGATGAAGGAGCCGCCTCAGCATGCGTCCCTGAAAAGCCGGATGTCCGGTCGGGGTTCCGGAGAAGGCCCGGCCCGCGGCCCGCCCTCGCCCTTCGCGCGTCCTCGGGCTGAGGGCCGGCCACGGGCCGGCGCCAGGGAACCCGCCGTCAGCCGGCCGGCCGGAATTTCGGAATGGTCAGCTCGTCCGTAACCTTATCGAAGACCACCTCGACGCGCTGCCCGATCTTCAGCGAGTCGGGCTGGTCGGTCACGATGTTGGTCAGGATGCGCGCGCCCTCGTCGAGCTCGATGCTGGCGATGACGTAGGGCACGTCCGCCTTGAAGGCGGGGCCGGCCGGCGCGTGCGCGACGGTGAAGGAGTAGATCGTCCCCTTCCCGCTCGCCTCCACCCACTCGACCTCGGCATCGTCCACCCCCGGCACCAGGCGCCGCGAGTAGAGGAAGCACTTCCCCGATTTGCGGTCCTTCTGGATCATCAGCTTGTTCGCCTTGGCACCCTCCCAATAGGGCGCGGAGTCCGGGTCGACGACCGGGACGGGCTTGTCGTAGGCCATGGGGTCAGTCCTTCTCGGTCGAGAGAATGAGCGTGGCGCCGCTGGAGAGCACGCCGCCGGTGCCGTGGCAGACGACGTTGCGGAGCTGCTTGTTCTTCACCTGCCGCTCGCCGGCCTCGCCGCGGAGCTGGCGGGTCGCCTCGATCATGGTGAAGATGCCGTACATGCCGGGGTGGCAGTAGGACAGGCCGCCGCCATTGGTGTTGAGCGGGAAGTCGCCGCCCGGCGCGGTGCGGCCGCCCTTGACGAACTCCTTGCCCTCGCCGCGGCCGCACAGGCCCAGCGCCTCCAGCGTCAGCAGCACGGTGATCGTGAAGCTGTCGTAAATCATCGCCATGTCCATGTCGGACGGCTTGCGGCCCGCCATCTCATAGGCCGCCGCCGACGAGCGCTCGGCGACCTCGAGCCGCGACATCTCGGGCATGTAGTTGATGTTCGCGTGCGTGGCGCTCTCGCCGTGGCCGAGCACGTAGACCGGCTTCTGCTTCAGGTCCCTGGCCCGCTCCTCGGTGGTCATGACGACGGCGCCGCCGCCGTCCGTCACCAGGCAGCAGTCGAGCAGGTGGAGCGGCGCGGCGATCATCCGCGAGTTCAGGACCGTGTCCACGTCGATCGGGTCGCGGTAGGTCGCGGCCGGATTGAGCGCGGCCCAGGCGCGGGTCGAGACGGCGATCTGCGCCAGCGTCTCCGGCGTGCTGCCGTAATCGTGGAAGTGGCGCTGCGCCGCCATCGCATAGGCACCGACCGGCGTCGGCAGGCCCGCCACCATATCGAACTGGTTGGAATAGAGCGCCGGGCGGCCGCCGAGGGACCGGCTCGCCTCCGAGCGCTGCAGGCTGCCGTAGAGGATGAGGACGGTGTCGCAGACGCCGGCCTTGATCATCTCGTAGGCGTGGCCGGCGTGCAGCACGAAGGCGGAGCCGCCGACATTGGTGCCGTCGAGATATTTCGGCCATTCGATGCCGAGATACTCGACCAGGAGGTTCGGCATCATGACGCCGGGCCCGGGCGTTCCCCACATGCCGGCGACGGCGAGGCCGTCGACGTCCTTCATGCTCAGGCCGGCCTGGGCGAGGGCCTCGTTGGCGAGCTCGCGCTGCATCGACAGGATGCCGGTCCCCGGCTTCGCCTTCCCGCCCTCGATGGGATAGTCGGCCACGCCGACGATGACGGGCTGTCTACTCATGGGTTTTCCTTCGGCTTGCAGGATGGCGGGCGCGCCCCGCCGGCACGCCCATCCGAACCGCGCCACAGACTGCAATAGCGCGCCCGGCGGAGCAAGAGCGGCCGCGCCGCGGCTCGACGGGGATTTGCGGGGGTCGGTGGGGGTTCATGCGGGTCAGTGGGGGTTCATGCGGGTCAGTGGGGGTTCGTGCGGGTCGGTGGGGGTTCGTGCGGGTCGGTGGGGGTGGGTGTGGGTCTCCGGGGGTTCATGGGGATTAGTGGGGGTT
>CAZVAR010000152.1:0-8115 GCA_964625225.1 uncultured Alphaproteobacteria bacterium
ACGTGCTGCCGCCTCCCGATCCGAGGCCGTCGGTGAGACCGCCGGCCCCCGATCCGAGGCCGCGGACCGTGCCGCTGACCGCGGTGCCGACGGTGTTGCTCACCCCGCCGCCGCTTCCCGAGGCGAAACCGTTGGTTCCGCCGCCGCGTCCCGTCACGAGGCTGCCGAGCCCGCCGCCGCGTCCCGAACCGGGGCCGTCCGCCACCGCACCGCTGCTTCCGACGCCGAAGCCGCCATCCGCACCGCCGCCGGCCGGACCGGTACCGTCCGTGGCCCCGTCGCCGAGCCTGCCGACGGCGCTCCCGCGTCCCGGCCCGGCACCGTCCGTACTGCCGTCGCCGAGGTTGCCGACCGCGCCGCTCCTCGAACGAGCGCCTGCGGTGCTGCCGTCACCGCGTCCGGCCCCGACGCGGTCCGCCGCTCGGTCGCTGCGCCCGACTCCGGGAACGCCGTCCGCATCCTCCTGTCCCGAGCGGATGCCGGAGGTTTGGCGGGTTTCGTCCGGCCCGAGGCCCGATGCCTGGCCAGGACCGGGCGGATTTCCCCGGTCGGCCGGTTGGGCGGCGAGGGGCGGTGCCATTGCGACGAGGCAAAGCGCACCGGTGAGCAGCATCGTCCTGCAGCTGGTCATCTCCGGTCCTCCGTCACCGGGAGCCCTTCATGAGTTTGGCACGCTGCAGGACGGCCGACAGAGTGCATCGTTGGTACTTGGCTACCGAATTGGTGGTAGCCCGGCTTACCGGCGCGACCTCTCCCGCCGAGCGCGCGGCAGGCCGACGGATCGGCAACGGTTCGACCGGCCCGCGATCGCCTGTCATGGGCGGCACGGGCCGATCGCTCCTTTGACGGAAGAGTTGATCGTCGATTTGCGCGGAGTCCGGCCGGGGCGTTCTCCCCGGCCGGTAGGGTCTAGGGTCGAGGCGCCGTCATTTCTCCGATGTGGACGGCGTCCGCGCCGTGGTCCGGCGGCGGCGCACCAGGATGTAGGCGCCGGCGACCACGAGAAAGGGTAGCCCCAGGCCGGCCACCGGGCCGGGCGCTGCGCGTGCACCGCTGTTGCCCGAGCCGCCGCCCACGGCACCGCCACGTCCCCGGTCGGGGCCGGTCGCCGAGCCGCCGCCGATGCCGCGAACGACCTCGACCAGCCAGTTTCGGAGTTCCGACAGGAACCCAGGGAGCCCGCCGCCGCCTGCCGCGCCGAAGATGGTGACCGCGGATACGCCACCGCTCGTGCCGAAGCTCAGTGTACCGCCGCGATCGCTCGATTGGGCGGCAACGGGCGATGCCGCTGCAGCTAGGCAAAGTGCGCCGGTGAAGAGGATCGCTTTCCAGCTGGGCATCTGCGGGCCTCCATCGCCGTGAACCTGCCGCGAGTGTGGCACGCTGCGGGAGCGATCGGACGGTGGATTTTTCGGTAATCGTCTACCGAATTGGTTGTAGGAAGCCGTCCTAAGGTCGGGCGACGCGATCGGATGTGGGTCGCAGACAGTCCCGCGCAGGTCCGACCGCGAAGGACGGTCCGATGCCGCTCGGCACGGACCGGTCCCGATCACGTCGGCATCCTCGATCCGCGCAAGCGGCGCGCCGCGCGTGGCGGACCGGTTCTGCCGCGGCGCCGGCCCCGTGCCGGGCAGACGGGTGCGGCGCACCTTCGCGACCGGCTTTTTTGCTTGTCCGGGTGCCCCCGGCGGCCCATGTTGGCCGCTGGTCTCGCGCGCCGGCGGCCCGGGCGCGGCACGGGCAGGTGGAAGGGGAATGCGGCGCGACGCCCCCAAGGTCACGGTTTTCATCCCGGTCTACAATCGGGAGCACTATGTCGGCGCGGCGATCCGCAGCACGCTGGCGCAGACCTTTCAGGATTTCGAGCTTCTGGTGATCGACGACGGCTCGACGGACCGGACCCGCGAGGTGGTGTCCGGCTTCGCCGATCCGCGCATCCGCCTGGTCTGCAACGATCGCAATCTCGGCATTCCGGCGACGCGCAACCGCGGGCTCGCGCTCGCACGCGGCGAGTACATCGCGCTGCTGGACAGCGACGATACCTCCCACCCGGAGCGGCTCGCGCGTCAGGTCGCATTCCTCGACCGCCGCCCGGATTTCGCCGAGATCGGCGCCTGGGGTCAGGCGATGAACGCCGAGGGGCGGCCGCTGCCCGCGCTGCAATATCGTCCGGTGGACGCCGACGACGTGAAGGTCGAGTTCCTGTTCCGCTGCGCGATCAAGAACCGGTCGGTGATGGGGCGGACGGCGCTGCTGCGCTCCTACGGCTATCGCGAGGACTATGCGCGCTGTCAGGACTACGACATGCACGTCCGGATCGCGCGCGACTGGAAAATCGGCAATCTGCCGCAGATCCTGGTGCGCGGCCGCGTCCACCCCGGCCGGTTCACCAGCGCCACGCGCGACCTCGGGCGCCGTATCAAGCTGGAAATCATGCGCGGCCAGCTCGAAGACCTGGGTGTCGCCTTCGATCAGGACGACCTCGAACGGCACTACCTCCTGCCGCGGACGGGCGAGGCCGAACAGCCGCTCGGGTCCGATTATCTGCTGTGGGCCGAGGACTGGCTGCGCCGCCTTCAGGCGGCTAACCGCCGCAGCGGCTTCTTCGCGGACCTTGCGCTGACGCGGGCGCTGGCCATCGTCTGGCTTCAGGTCTGCTGGCGGGTCGGGCGGAACGGGGACGGGGCCGGACTGCGGCGCTTCCGCCGTCTCCCTTTGTCGAGTGCGCTCATGGGCAGCTTCGGTCGCAAGTTGCAGGAGCTGGCGTTGTTCGCCACCCGGGGCGCGCCGGGTCGCTCTGTTGCCGGTTGACGCCGGAATGAGTCTCGTCCGGCCCGGCGGGCGGCCGGAGGGCATGGCGACCGGCCGTTCCGGCGCGAAGATCGCGCTACTGCTCCCGTCGCTGGCCGGCGGCGGCGTTGCCCGGACGATGCTCGAGCTCTCGGCAGGCTTCGCGGCACGCGGTCATCCCGTCGATCTCCTGCTCTGCCTCGGTGACGGCGGCTTCCGCGATGCGGTCCCGGAGGGGGTCCGTACCGTCATGCTGCGCGCCGGCTTTCCGGGCCGGGGCAGGGTCCTCGCGCTGCGGGCGGATCGCGCCGGCTGGCACGATCTCGCGCGTCCCGTCCTGCTGCCGCTTGCCGGTGCGACGCCGATCCGCTTCCTGCCGGGGCTGGTGGCCTATCTGCGGCGGGAGCGGCCAGCCGCGCTGCTCTCCGCCAAGACCCATACCAATCTGACCGCGATCTGGGCGCGCGAGATCGCCGGGGTCGCCACCCGGATCGTGGTCAGCGAGCGCTCCCACCTCTCCGCGGAGACGGCCGGCGCCAAGGGCCGCAAGTGGCGCTGGCGCTACGTCGCCCCGATCATCCGGCGCGCCTACCCGCGGGCGGACGCGATCGTCTCGGTGTCGGATGGCGTCGCCGACGATCTCGCCGCCGCGACCGGCCTTCCGCGCACGGCGATCGAGACCGTCTACAACCCGGTCGTGTCCCCACGGCTCGCCGCGCTCGCCCGGGAGCCGGCCGATCATCCCTGGTTCAGCGATGGCGGGCCGCCTGTCCTGCTCGCGGCCGGGCGGCTGGATCCGCAGAAGGATTTTCCGACCCTCCTGCGCGCCTTCGCGCGGCTGCGCAGGTCCCGGTCCTGCCGGCTCGTCGTGCTGGGGGAAGGAAGGGAACGTGCCACGCTGGAGCGGCTCGCCCGCAGCCTCGGGATCGCCGAAGATGTGGCGCTGCCGGGGTTCCGGCCAAATCCCTTCGCCTACATGGCCCGGGCCGGCGTTTTCGTGCTGTCCTCCGCCTATGAGGGGCTGCCCGGTGTGCTGATCCAGGCGCTCGCCTGCGGCTGCCCCGTCGTCAGCACCGACTGCCCGAGTGGGCCCGCCGAGATTCTGGAAAGAGGCCGGTGGGGGTCTCTGGTGCCCGTCGGCGATGCGGACGCCCTGGCGGCGGCAATCGCGGCGACGCTCGATGCGCCGCCGGATGCCGAGGCACTCCGGGCACGTGCCGCCGCGTTCTCGGTGGACCGCGCCGTTGCGCGCTATCTGGCGCTGCTGACCGGCACGGCCTGACCGGCCCCGCCGCGCGCCGGCACCGGCGCGTCGAGGAGTTCCCGTACCCGCGCCGCCGCCGCCACGGTGGGGTCGAATGCGGTCGGGTTCCAGCGCTGGAGCGGCTCGCCGCCGAACATCCGGGCGACGCCGAGCCCGACCGCATTGGCGTGCATGGCTGCGATGTCGCGGGGCGGCAGCACCCAGCCCCGCTCGATCAGTCGGGCACAGAGATATTCGAGCCCCTGCTGCGGGCGCGGCGTGCCGCGCTTGTTGATGTGCGCCGTGGTCGCCTGCCGCGCCACCCAGGCTCCGAGGCGCTGCCAGGCGGTGCGGGGCGCCTCCGGCAGCGGGTAGATGTAGACCGGCTTGCCGGTCGCGACCGCCTCCGCCAGCATCGACTCGCTCTCGCCGGTAACGACGATGACGTCCGCACCGGCCAGGTAGCCGAGATAGGGATTCTCCGAGGCATCGGCGCGCCATTCGTGCAGGCGGGCCTTGTCGGCGAGCGCCGACCGCAGCGCGGCCGTCGCCGCGGCGCCGGTCCGCCGGCTGGTCACGGCCGTCAGCGATCCGCCCGCGGCGGCGGTCCAGTCCGACACCTCGCGGGCCATGCGCGCCGCCGTCTGCGGATCGAGCCGGTGAAAGCTGGCCGACCCGCCGACCAGCAGGACCACCCGCGGCTGCGCCTCGCCGGCGAACAGATCGGGCCAGCGCTTCGCGGCCTCGACCAGGTGCTTCGGAGTCACGCGGCTCGGCGGCAGAATCGTCTCGATCCGTCGCGGGTGCGGCATCAGGCCGAAATGGGCGAGGGCGACGCCGATCTCGCCATGGTCGCCGATTGGTCCCGCCTTGCGACCCATCAGGACGACCCGGGTTCGCCCGCCGCTCATCCGGCGCAGCAGCCGCGCAACCCGCGCGCCCAGCCAGCCGGAGGCGATGGCGAGATCGGGCCAGCGCGGCTCGCTATCGCTGCGGCGGTTCAGACCGAGTCGCGCGGCGACGCGACGTTCGGCGTCCGGCCGGAACAGCGCCGCCGGGTGGAGGCGGATCTCCTTGACGGCATAAGGCCAGCCCAGCGCCTCGGCAAGGCCGATCGCCTGGCTCGTGTGTCCGGCCTTCTCCGAGGCGAGCACCCAGACGGCTGGTGCCGCCTGCGGTCGCCGGCCGCCGCGGAACACGCGTTCGCGCCGCCCCGTGCCGATGGTGAGCTCCCACTCGATTCCGGGATGCCAGGCGGCAATGGTCGCAACCCGACGGCGCCACCACTCGGCGCTGCGCGCCTCGACCGCGGGCAGGCCGGATGCGGCCGGAACGCTGCCGATCCGGATCGCCACCCGCTCCCGCGCCGCGCCGAACAGGAGATCCAGCGTCCAGAGCGTGTCCTCGTCCGGCAGCAGCTCCAGCGTGCCGGCCGGGCAGAGCACCGTATCGGCCGGCGGCGGCACCGGCGTTTCGGCCTCGACCGGGTCGAACCGAAGTGTCGGCCCGCCGGCCGCCGCGTCTGCACCGCCTCGCGCCGCTCCGAATCCGTAGACGAGCACCGAGCCGGCGTCATCGCCTGTCGCGGTCTCGGCTGCGGGCCGATAGGCAGGTGCCTCCGCGAGGTTCGTCAGCAGCCGACGGTAGCCGCGCGTCGGCCGTTCGGCGGTGAAGGGCAGATAGCCCGCCGCATCGGCCGACCGCTCGAGCGCGTGCCACACCTCGGCGACCGGGTTCTCGCGATAGACATACTCCTCGGGGAAGGGGCGCCAGGGCTGGGTGTGCAGTGTCGTGTAATGCAAACAGCAGGTCTGCCCGGCGACATATTCCTCATCGCGGGCATTCCATTCCGGCGCCAGCCGCCCCCACAGGCCCGGCACCGCCCGCGCCCGCGCCTCCAGGGCCTTGCGCCGCTCCCGCTGCGTCGCCTCCAGCGGCCAGATGTCAGCCATGCGTTCGCAGTCGATCAGCATGACCGAGGTGTCGGCGTCGGAGATCGACAGATAGCCGTGACCGTCCATCTCGGCGTCGAACAGCAGGGCGGGGTCGGCGAGATAGATCTGGTCGACGTCGTTGTAGATCGCCCGGCCCGTGCGTCCCGCAAGATGCGGAATCGCGAACCGGTAATTCGTGAACCCGGTCAGCCAGAGCTGGCGATCGAATCCCTCCAAATTCTTCATCAGGTGGATCTCGTAGACCCGCGACGGATCGCGGACCTGCTCGATCGACCAGACGAACACCCGTTCGGCCCGATACTGCGCCGGCTCGGTGCCGAGGAAGATTCGCACCGGGGGCCTGTCGCTCGGCGCGACGCCGGGCCGGACGCCGAGCGTCACCACTTCGGGCTCGGCGCGGAAGCCCGGGCCCGTATTGCGGTAACGCCGCCCGAGCGCGGAGGCGGCAAGGCGCAGCGTGACGAAACCCATCGGAACCTTCGAAGCGAGTGCCGGCCCGGGTCAGGCGGCCGCGCGCTGTCCGCGCCAGCGTTTGGCGACGCGGTGGACAGCATTGAGTGCCCGGTCCTCCGGAACGACGATGAAGACCTTGCGGTACACGCCCTCGGGGCAGGTCAGCTCGCGCACGCCGTGCCAGGAGTGCGGCGCGCGCGCGAAGATCAGGCTGCGGTTGCCGAGCGCCTCGGGCACCGTCGCCGCGTCGAAATCCGAGAACTCCGGCGCCGAGTTGGCCGGAAAACGACCATTGTCGTCCAGGATCAGCGTCTCGCCGCCCCAGCTCGCGTCCCAGGTCGACGGGTCGCTGAAGTAGAATATGTGCGAGCCGAGCTTGCGCCGGCTGTCGCAATGCGGCGACACCGAGCAGCCGCGCGGCGTGTAGTGCCAGTGCATCTCGAGCTTGAAGAAGCCGCGCCCGAACAGCCTTGTGAGGAAACGGCGATAGACCTCGCCGTTGAGCTCGCGGGCGAAGGCGTGCCAGGCATCGTCGATCGGCAGATCCGGGGAATAGTCGAGCGTCAGCCGGTCATGGCTCTTCTGCCCGTGCAACCGCTTCATCCCGAAGCTGGCGCGGAACAGCGCCGGATCGGGCAAGGTCTGCAGCAGCCGCTCGTACCCGGCGTCGGTCAGGATCCCTTCGGGATTGAGCCAAGGATAAGGCTTGGTCGCGCGAAAGGCCGCAGCGTCGATTGCCTCGAGGCGGCGCAGGTTCAGATATTGCACGGTGGAACGCCTCGCTTGCTCTGGATGGCTCGGTTATGGGCAGGGGTGAGCCGTCACCTCAATTGCGCATTTGCCGGGATCTTTGCAAGCCTCGACGGTCCGTGCAGCGTGACATATCGGCGCGGTGCGCTGCTCCTGCACCCAGGCGCTGAGCATCGCCACGGTCCAGAGCTGCTTCCCCCAGCTCCGCTGCCCGGACAGATGCTCGGCCCAGCGCCGCCGGACCGGGCCGGGCCGGAGGTGGGCATCGGCCAGGCGGGGCTCGGACAGCAGGTCCTCGGCCCAGTCGCGCAGCGGTCCGCGCAGCCAGTCTCCGATCGGGATCGCAAAGCCCTGTTTGGGCCGCTCGAACAGGACCGGCGGCAGGTGACGTTCCAGCAGCCGTCGCAGAATCCATTTGCCCTGGCCTTTGCGGATGACGAACGTTCGCGGCAGACGCCAGGCCAGCTCGACGACCCGGTGGTCGAGCAGGGGGCTGCGCGCTTCGAGGCCGACCGACATGCTGGCCCGGTCGACCTTCACGAGGCAGTCGTCCGGAAGGAAGCCCAGCGTATCGGCCCACATCATCGCGTCGGCGAAGCACAGCCCGTCGGGCACCGCTGGGCCGCTGCCGCCCTCGCCCGTCCCCTCCAGTTCGGGGGCGATCAGATCCGCAGGGTTCTGCCAGGTCGAGCGCTTGTGCCGGTAGAACGCTGCCCGGTCCGGCGCATCGAGGCCGTCGGCCAGCTTCAGCGCCCGCTCGTACAGCCCGCGGCCCTTGGCGTCGCGGCCGCGTCGGCCGAAGGTTCCGAGCGGCGCTCGACGCAGCGCCGCGGCGGCGGCCCGCCGCACCGGCAGGGGCAGCCGCCGCAGCCGACGCCAGGCCGCGGCGGTGCTGCGATAGTGGCGGTAGCCGCCGAACACTTC
>CAZVAR010000153.1:0-7790 GCA_964625225.1 uncultured Alphaproteobacteria bacterium
GCACTATTACGGAAGCCACCCGACCATCAACCCGACGGGCATCGTGCCGAAAGGGCCGGAGATCGATTTCACCGCGCCCCATGCCCGCGACCGCGGATTCCGGATCGCCTGAGCCGCCGCCCGGTCCAACCGGCGGGCTCAGCCGACCGCCACGCTCAGTTCCAGGAATGGGCCGACCGAGAAAGGGATCGGTTCGGCGCCGCGCGTGGCGCCGACCGAACGATCCCAGCGCAGACCTCGACCACCCTTCGGCCGGTCAGGTCCCGGGGACTTCGAAGCTGGCGACGACCGGAGCGTGATAGGATCCCAGCGGGGGGACGCCGCTCGCGGAGCCGACGACCTCGTCGACCAGCCCCTCATTGTGGATCTCGACCTCCCGGAACCACGCGAGCAGCGGCTGCGAGATCAGCACATGGTCGAGCATCGCCGCCCGCCCGGCATGGAGCACCGTGTAGCGCCGCTGCTTCGGGGTCGTCCGCTCGACCGGCACCAGGGACCGGGGGCCGAGACAGTCATTACCCGTGTCGTCCACCTCTGCCCGAAGGATCCGCAGCGGCATCTCCCGGTCCTCGGCGTTGCAGTCGCCGCAGACGGCGATCAGCGGCCGGGACTCCCGGTCGAACAGCCCTTCCAGGAAAAGACGCACCTCCAGCGCCTGTCCCGCTCGCTTCATGGCGGCGAGGAAGAAGCCCTCCGCCCAGCCGCTCACCGATTTCCAGGCGAAGGCGGACTCCTTCTGGCCGGGAACATGGCTCGCAAGCGGCGCCCGAAGATGCAAATTGACGACATGCAGGGTCCTGCCGCCGCCGAGGTCGACCGCGGCATACAGGGCCGGGCGGTCCCACTCGATCCCTGCCGCACGGGCCGGTGCCGGGTCCGCGGTCACCATCCGGTATCGCGGCGCCGGCACGAGCTCGTGCCGAATCTGCCGCTCGGTTCGGATCGGATAGCGACTGAGAATCACCAGATTGTGCCGCTCGAGCGCGCCGCCCTTCTTCAGGTTCCTGGTATACGCCCGTGCAAATCCGGCATAGGGGGTGGACTCCAGCAGCCGGTCGAGCGCGGCGAGTCGCCGCGGCAGCCGCTTCCCTCCGCGCCGCTGACCGTCGACCTCCTGAAGACACAGAATGTCGGCCTGGAGGCGCTCCAGTTGCGGACGAAGCACCGCGATGCGGGCGTCAAGCGGCGGGTTGAGGTCCGGGCGGTCGTCGAGGTTCTCCAGATTGAAAGTCGCGATGCGCAGCATCGGAGGCACGGTGCTTCGCCCTCTCAGGCGCGGGCGTCGCGCCAACGGTAGTACGGGATCGCCATCCGGCTGAGGGGAACCAGGACCGAGTGGAGGGGCAGCCGCTTGACCGGCGTCGGCGCCACCGGCATGTCCGCGACCGTGATGCGGCCGAGCGCCCGGTCCGCCAGGAGCCGGCCCATGGCGGTGGCGAGGGCGATGCCGCGGCCGCTATAGCCCAGTCCGGCATGCACGCCTTCCGCCAGTTCGTGATAGCGAGGCAGGCGGTCCACCGTCATCCCGATCTGTCCCTCCCACACATATTCGGGCTCAATGTCGCCGATCTGAGGGAAGACACGCCGAAGGCGCTCCAGGGTGGTGCGCCGCAGGACGGCACGCGCGCCGTGCGGAAGCAGCGGCGCCCCGGTGGTAACGAGCCGGCCGTCCCGATCCAGGCGAAAGGCCCAAAGGGCCTGGCGCGTATCCGACAGTCCCTGCCCGCCCGGCAGGACCGTCCGGACCAGGTTCGGTCCGAGCGGCCGCGTGGCGACCTGAAACGAGCGGACCGGAACGAAGCTGCGCCGCAGGCTGGGCCAGATCGCGCCGGTATAGGCGTCGGTCGCGATGACGACCTGATCGGCCGACACGCTGCCTGCAGGAGTGGCGACGCGCCAACGGCCTCCGGCCCGCTCGATCCGCAGCGCCGGAGATCCGCGATAGACTGCGGCACCGGCCGCCATCGCGGCGCGGGCAAGGCCACGCGCATAGCTGAGCGGCTGGATATGGCCGCCGCTGCGATGCAGCCACGCACCATGCCGATAGAACACGCTGCCCGTCATTTCCGCGGAGCGCGCGCCGTCGAGCAGCTCGACCGGCGCTCCCCTCTTTGCCCACTGCTCGAACTTGGTCCGCACCACGGCCACCCGGCCCGGAGCGTGCGCCGGCTGCAGCCAGCCCTCCTGCACCGCGTCGCAATCGATCGCATGGCGTCGGATCAGATCGAAGACGAGATCGGCGGAGCCGGCGACCCAGGCGTTCAGACGCTCTCCCCGCTCGGCCCCGAGCAGCCGGACGATATCGTCCGGATTGTGGCGCGCATAAGCAGGAATGACCTGGCCGTTGTTCCGGCCGGCGGCGCCGAAGCCCGGCTCCTCCGCCTCGACGAGCACGGTATCGGCCCCGCCTTCGGCCGCATGCAGCGCCGCCGACAATCCGGTGTAGCCGCCGCCGATCACCAAGAGGTCCGAAGTCCGGTCGCCCGCCAGCACCGGCATATCGGGCGCCGGACCGGCAGTGGCATGCCACAGGCTGGAACGCGGATCGGCGGTGTGCATCGGCCATTCCCGTCAACGAGGACCGGGTTACGGTGGCGCGGGCCGCCGGCCGCGTCAACGCGAAGCGTCGGGCCGCACGCCCGCTATGTGAGCCGGCCGGCGGCGTCCGTAAGCGGGATCATCGCGATCGCCGCCGGGGACAAAGCGTAGGAGCCGACGAGAGGGCCGCCCGATACGAACAGCACCCGGCTCATTCCCCCGACCTCCGCATCGGTTCCCCTGGTCGAGCGGCCCCCTCGCGCGGCGGCCAGCTGGGCCGGCAGCAACGAGGTCCGCAAGCCGTGACCCGCCCCCCGGATACGGCTTCGACGGACAACGCCACGGAGCCCGGGCAGCCGGACCGGCATGTCGGCGCGGTCCTTTACGCATCGGTACCACGAATGCCGCCCCCGCCTTCCGAACCGCAACTGCACGCCGTCCGGTCCGCGGCTGCGACGGCCTCGGCCTCCGCCGGACCGGCCGCCGGTGCCGCGACCATCATCAACCTCCCGACCCGCTAGCCGGAGTTCGCGGCGGGGTGCCGCCGGTCTTCCGTCCGCGGCGGCGCGCGAACAGCCAAGGCAGCGCCGGCGGGATCAACGCCAGCAGCGATAATGCGGCGAGCGGCAGGATCACACCCGAGTCCAGAAGCAGGGCGACCGACAGGCGCTCCTCCCTGGCCGTGACGTCAGACAGGCTCTCGCCGAGACCCGCCATGATGAAGGAAAGCGGAAGCAGTCCGAGAAACGTCGCCACCAAGACGGTGCGGAGCCGGAGCGGCACAATCACCGGCACCAGATTGACGAACCAGGCCGGCAGCATCGGCAGCAAGCGGAGCGCCAAATAATAGCTGAACCCGTATTCGAGGATGCGTTCCTCGATGCGGGCGAAACGGTCGCCCCAGCGGTCGAGAATCAGGTCGCTCAGAAGGCGCCGGCCCAGGAGGAAGACGATGAGGGCGCTGAGCGTCGCCCCGCTTGCAGCAAGTACGCCACCGAGCGCCGCACCGAACAGAAAGCCGCCCAGGATCAGAACGGCACCGCCGCCGGTGAAGGGCACGATCTTGGTCGCCGCGGTCGCGAGCAGATAGGCGCCCGCGGCGACGAGAACGTTCTCCTGCGACCATCCGGCGACCGCCTGCATCGCTGCCCAGACCAGGGCACCGACGGCCCGGGGATCGAGGCCGAGCAGCCAGAGGCCGCCGAACACCGCGACGAGACCGGCAAACTGCGTCAGCCTGCGCCGCTTACCGGCCCTGGTGCCTTTCCGGACATCCTTCATGGCGGAAAGAGAAACCGCGGGGCCCGGGCGCGGTTGCCGACGACGTCCGGCGGCAACCGGCCCGCTCACCATGCATCCCTCCGCGATCGGCGCCGTCCGAAACCGGGACATGTCAACGACACCCGACATCCGCAAACGTCGAGGCTCGGGTGAGATGGCTGCCGGCCGACCATGGCTTCCGGATCGGGAGGCGGCATAGGCAGGAGCACCGGGATCGGGAATGGCGATCGCGGTACGGCTCTGTCACGGCCCTCCCTTCCCTGTTGTCCCGGACGCGCCCGGCGCGATCCGGGGTCGATGCGGAGCGGAGCGCCCCAGCGCGACGGCACAGGTGCGGCCCGTCGTCCCGAGCGTGCCTCGGGCACAGCGCAGGCCTTCGCCCGCGCGACCGGCGGACAAGGCGGTACCGGCGAAGCGGCGCCCATCGGATCTCGGCATGGCGTTCGATGGGGTTTGGTGGGGTTTCATGGGGAAGTATGGGGGTGAAATGGGGGTGCGCACGGGGTGACGGACGGGAACGGGCATGCGACGCTCCAGACGGACTCGACTTGCGTACAATATCAGGAAGATCATCCTATGTCCATCACCGGGAGGGCGGGCATCCTGCCGGCCTCGCGCTGCAGGAACGCGGGCGAGCGCTGAGATCGCTCCCTTCGCGCCCCGTGCGAATGCGGCCGGGACGGCGGCACTCCCAAGGACGGCCGGCTCACGCCCGACCGCCGGATCGGACCCGAAACGCGCGGATCTCGCACTCCTTTGCGAGCGGGGCGGGCATCGACACCCGCGATGATTTCGATCGGGACCGGGCCCCTCAGCCGTCACCGATCCCGGCTTCGATCGGCGCGAGCTCCCGGGACCACGAGGCCGGGTGCAAGATCCGAACGCAGCGCGGAACGCCGGCTAGCGGCGCGGCATCGGCGGTCGCCCCGACCAGCGACGACCGTCGCGCACGATCGTGACGCGGTACCCGTAGTCGAGCGGCTCGCGATCGTTCCGCCCCCGGTTGCGGGCGGCGAAACGAAGCACCGACGCGAGCGCGAAGCCGACGGCGCCGACGACGGCGAGGCCGACAGCGAAGATCAGCAGGAACAGCAGGGCGCCGGTGACGAGCCCGGCGAGGCCGAGCCCAATCAGCCCGAGCAGGACGAACATCAGGGCTCCCGCCAGCACCGATGCCCAGTCTCGCGTCTGCGGCATCCGATTCATCCAATTCTCCTCGTAAGGCCTCTCCTCATGTAGTGACGCGATCCCATGTGCGATAGGCCGGATCAGGCTTTGCCGCGCCGGATCGCGCGCCTATCCTGTTCCCGGTCAGTGGCAAAAGGAGCGATCATGCCCGGAAGAATCGATGCCCGTCTCGCCGAGCTCGGCCTTTCGCTGCCGGAGCCGGTAGCGCCCGTTGCCAACTACGTTCCCTACGTCGTCGCCGGCGGGCTCGTATTCGTCTCCGGCCAGGTGTCATGGGTCGGAGACCGGAAGATCGTCGGCAAGGTCGGCACCGATCTGTCGGTCGAGGAAGGGCAGGAGGCGGCCCGAGCCTGCGCCCTCAATATCCTGGCCCATCTGCGCGCGGCCTGTGCCGGCGACCTCGACCGGGTGACGCGCTGCGTGAAGCTGGGTGGGTTCGTCAACTGCATGCCCGACTTTCAAGACATGCCGAAGGTGATCAACGGCGCCTCGGACCTGATGGTCGAGGTCTTCGGCGATGCCGGACGACATGCGCGTTTCGCGGTCGGCGCGCCGGGACTGCCGTTCAACTTCGCCGTCGAGGTCGATGCGGTATTTGCGATCGCGTGAGACCGCTCGTCGCCCGGCGCGACGGCCTGGAGCACCGCTGATGGTGCCGCCGCACGCCGATCGAGGCGACCCGATCACCGTCAAGGTCGTGCCGCGGATCGCCGATCTGCCGGCGGCGGAATGGGACGACTGCGCGGGCGACGACAATCCCTTCGTCAGCCATGCCTTCCTGCTGGCCCTGGAAGAGAGCGGATCGGTCGGTGCCCGTGCCGGCTGGCTGCCGCAGCATCTCGCGCTGGAAGGACCCGGAGGGCGCCTGCTCGGTGCGGTGCCGTTCTATCTGAAGAGCCATTCGTACGGGGAGTATATCTTCGACCACGGGTGGGCCCACGCCTACGAGCGGGCGGGCGGCCGCTACTACCCCAAGCTGCTGTCGGCAGTGCCGTTCACTCCGGTGACCGGGCCCCGGCTCCTGACGCGACCGGAGCCGGAGCGCGAACGCGTCGAACCTCTGCTCACGGCCGCGATGATCGAGCTCGCCGGTCAACTCGGCGCCTCCTCTGTGCACGTCAACTTTCTTCCCGAGGCGCAGTGGCGCCGGCTCGGCGAGGCCGGGTTCCTGCTGCGGACCGGCCAGCAGTATCACTGGCACAACCGCGGCTACGGGAGCTTCGACGATTTTCTGGCTGCGCTCAGCTCACGCAAGCGGAAGGCAATCCGCAAGGAACGGCGGCAGGTCGCCGAAGCCGGAATCCGTCTTCGCTGCCTTACCGGGGCCGACCTCGAAGAGCGGCACTGGGACGCCTTCTACCGGTTCTACCGCAACACCACCGATCGCAAATGGGGCCGCAGCGCCTATCTGACGCGGGACTTCTTCTCCAGGCTGGGCGCCACCATGGCCGACAAAGTCGTCCTGGTGATCGCCGAGGCGGACGGTCGCATCGTTGCCGGCGCGCTCAATCTGCGTGGCCGGAATGCCCTGTTCGGACGGAATTGGGGCTGCAGCGAGCGATACCCGTTCCTCCATTTCGAAGCCTGCTACTATCAAGCGATCGAATACGCGATCGAACACGGCCTGCAGCGCGTCGAGGCCGGAGCACAGGGCGAGCACAAGATCCAGCGTGGCTATCTGCCCGTGCCGACCTACAGCGCCCACTGGATCGCCGATCCGGGATTCCGCCGGGCAGTTGCGGCGTTCCTCGAACAGGAGCGCAGTGCGGTCGCGGACGACATCGCGACACTGACCGAGGAGCTGTCGCCGTTCCGCCGGGACGACGGCGGGCCGCACTGAACCGGCGGCCTGCCACCAGCGGGCATACGGGTTGAAGAGGCCGGCGGCCTCGTCCCAGACTGCGGTCGGTCTGACGCGCCGTATCCGACCGACTCTGCCGGCACCTGTCTCCACCAGCACGATCCGGCCATTCCGGACCGTGTCGCCGTCCAGGCGGTTCCGCCGGCGCTGCCGGAACGTACGCCGGCCAGACGATGACTGCCCGGCTCCACGGCGGCGACCGCAGCGCAGCCGTAGCGGTCCCGGCATCGACGACGAGACGGGCAGCGCCGCCGTCGCGGCGCCACGAGAGCGGCGCGACAAGGACGCGTTGCCTCGATGCCCGGAGGGGCAGGAACGATCGCCGCTTCCGCAGGATCGTGCCGATCGCGCCGCCCGATCCGCCTCGGCTATTCGACCAGAGCCGGTTCGCGCGGCTCGTCGCCGGCCGGCTCGGCCGTCCTCGCCGGTCCGTCCGGATAGTCGAACACGAGTTTATCGTCCCGGACCGTGACCCGGACGGCCCCGCCTTTCACCAAGCGCCCGAACAGAAGCTCCTCCGCAAGGGGCTTCTTGACATGCTCCTGGATCACGCGGGCGAGAGGCCGGGCCCCGTATTCGTGGCTGTATCCCTTGCGGGCGAGCCATGCACGCGCTTCGTCCGTCAGTTCGATGACGACGTTGCGATCGGCGAGCTGCCCCTCGAGCTGCATCACGAACTTGTCGACCACGCGATGGACCACCTCGGGCGGCAGGTTCTTGAAGGGAATCACCGCATCCAGCCGGTTACGGAACTCCGGCGTGAACAGACGGTTGATCGCCTCCTGATCCTCGCCCTCGCGGTTCACCCGCTCGAATCCGATCGCCGCCTTCGCCAGATCGGCCGCACCGGCATTGGTGGTCATGATCAGGATCACGTTGCGGAAGTCGATCTTCGTGCCGTTGTGGTCCGTCAGCTTTCCGT
>CAZVAR010000154.1:0-7735 GCA_964625225.1 uncultured Alphaproteobacteria bacterium
GCTGCTCCGCCTTCACCGTGCCGATCTCGGGAATGGTGATCTGGAAGTCCGACAGCACCTCCAGCAGATAGGCCTCGAACGGCTCGTCGGTACGGTCGAGCTCGTCGATCAGCAGCACCGGCGGGCCGGCGATGTCGGGCTCGAGGGCCTGCAGCAGCGGGCGCGCGATCAGGAACCGCCGGGAGAAGATGTCGTCGCCAAGCTGCTCGCGGTCGGTGTCGCCCATCGCCTCGGCGAGGCGGATCTCGATCATCTGCCGGGCATAGTTCCACTCGTAGACGGCGGACGCGACGTCGAGGCCTTCGTAGCACTGCAGGCGCAGGAGGCGGCGGCCGAGGCGTTCCGAGAGAACCTTGGCGATCTCGGTCTTGCCGACGCCGGCTTCGCCCTCGAGGAACAGCGGCCGGTTCAGGCGCAGCGCAAGGAAAACCACCGTGGCGAGGCTGCTGTCGGCGACGTAATTGCCCTGCTCCAGGAGCTGCAGCACGGCATCGACGGAATTGGGAATGGTCATCGGGTCCTTGCGGTGCGTGGCCGGAGGCGGCCGCTACTTGCGGCTCCAGCTTCCGCCGGTGGCCTGGACGAACGTACCCGGAGGAAGCTGTCGGAAGATCTTCTGCGCGGCGCTCACCTCGACCGCCTCCAGCGACGTGCCGGTGGTGCGCGCGATCCGCTGATACTCGGCACGGCGCCCGGCATTCACCTGGTTGACGAGCTGCGTCACCTCCGGCGTCGGCGCCTGAACCGGGGCGATATAGCCGCGTGCCGTCTCGCCGACCAGGCCGCGGGCGCGCGCCTCTTCCAGGTCGAGCGCGGCGGCGGGGGCTACGATCCCGGCGATCAGCAATCCGGCCAGCAGGGCGGTGCGGGCGGGACTCGGTCGCATGCTTTGCTCCTCAGAAGAGGTCCGGATTGCGCTGGAACGCCTGATCCAGTTCGTTGTCGATCTTGACCCGCACCTCCTGCTCGACCTTGACGTTCAGGTTGATCACGATCGGCTCCTGCGGTGCTTCGAGGCGGACGGTCGGCGTGCAGCCGACGATCAGGGCTCCGGCGAGTAGGGCGCCGGCGCCGAGTGCGGATTGGAGGACCGGACGCTCGCTCGACATGGCCCGAATATGGCGCGGGCGGCGCCGCAACGCCAGTTGCAATCGCGCTTGCCTCATGGCGGCGGTTCGCGACGCTGCAGCCGCCTCTGGATCTCTTCCGGGATCTGGTAGCTGCGGATGCCCTGTTGCAGGACCTCTCCGAGCGCGCCGGACACGTTGATGTTGACCACCATGGGATAGCCGTCGTGGACGTTCGGGCTGCTTCCGCGCAGGGACAGGCTGAGGGTCAGGCCGTCGACGGGCCGCTCGTCGATCTCGATGCGGATCGACTCGTAATCGAAATGCTCCAGCGCCTGCATCAGCAGCGCCGAACCGGGGTTGGCGTCCCTGAGTCCGGCGGCGGCATCGCGTGGCCGGTAGCGGATTTCGCCGCCGGCCGGGCCGGTCGTCAGGACCGCGTTGCGGATGCCGATGCCGTCGGGTCCCAGGACGATCGGGATCGTGCCGCGAAGGATGCCCGTCGCCGAGAGCTCGCCATACTCGGCGAATTCTAGGAATCTCTCGAGATTCACGTCCTCGACTCCGAGGACCAGCGACAGCCGGCCGGTGCTCGGGTCGAAGGCGAAGGGCTCGGTGCGGATCCGGCCGCCGAACAGGTTCAGCTCGCGAAGCTGTCCGGTGACGCGCCCGTCCGGGTGCAGCTCGAAAGCGATCCGGGCGTCGGTGAACGGCAGGCCGGCATCGATTCGGTCGATCACGACCACCTGATCGAACTCCGTTGAGAGCGGCGCCAGGCTGTCGAGCGAGACGGTGCTCCTGAGGCCGCTGACCTCGACGCCGTAGGCCACCAGCCTGCGGAAATCGACCTCCACGACCGCGCTCGACTCGAGACCGGGCGGTCCCCAGCGCAGTTCTGCGGTTCCGCCGATCTGGCCGTCGGCTTCGGCCACGCTTCCGGCCCCGGCCGGGAAGATCTGGCCCGGCTGCAGGCCCGACGGTCGGAACACGACCGGCGCCAGCGCGATCTCCGCCCGGCCCCAGCCGGTCGCGAGGGAATGCTCGCCCTCGATGAGACCCGTGAGCCGCCTGCCCGGGTCGTAGAACGAACCCTGCAGGATGGTCCGGTCCGGGGTTCCGTCCGCGATCAGCTCCAGGACCAGCGGGGCGATCGGTGCCGGGTCGGCGCGGTGGCGCACCCGGCCGGCAACGAGCCGGAGCCGATGCCGCCCGCCGCTCTGCCAGTCGAGATCGGCCGTGACGTCGTCGGCCGCCAGGTTGTAGGTCGGCAGGCCGAGTCGGCCTCCCTGCACCTCGGATTGCAGGCGACCGCCGCCGGTCCAGTGGATCGTTGCTTCGCTCACGGCGAACTCGAGCGGGGCCGGTGCGCCTCCGGGCTGCCCGACCGCGATCACCGCGGCTGCGGGGCCGAGGACGAGGCGGGCATCGACGGCGGCCCTGTCCCACTGCCAGACGAGCGCGGTCGGCGGCACCGGGTTCAGCGTGAGCGGGGCCAGCAGCTCGCTGCTTCCGACGGCGCCCTGCTCGATCAGGACGCTGCTCGCCGGCCCCGGGTAGAACGCAAGACGCGTGCCGTCGAGCCGCACGGAACCTGACAGGGACGCTCGGCCGCCGTCGATGCGGACCGTCGGGGAGGGCGCGCCGGCGAACTGCAGGTCGGCCGCCGCGCGGCCGCGCAGGTCGCCGGGTTCGCCCTTCACGTCTTCCAGTCGAAGCGTGCCGCCGAGACGTACGCCCGCGATCGAGGTTGTCGGAATCCGGGCCGAAAGCGTGGCCGAGCCGATACGGCGCGGTGCGAATCCGTCGGCCGGGTCGAGATCGCCGGCGAACGTTGCCGCGAGGCGGAGCCCGCCGGCCTCGGCCGTGGCCTCGATCGCCACCTCGGCCACCGCGCCGGGGGGAGCGGGAGCGGGCATGTTCGACGTGCTGCCCGCGGCGATCTCGAGCCGGACGGGCTGGCGCAGATGCCGCGCCACTTCCGCCGGCACGGATTCGATCAGGTGCGGTGCCGGCGCGGCGCCCGCAATCCGGAGCGGGTGGGGCAGAGCCAGCCGCAGCGTGCCGTCCACGAACGTCGCGCGGACCGTGCCGTCGATGGTCTCGGCCCGGCCGAGCCCGGGGATCGCGACCTTCTGCAGCTCGGCCGCTGCTTCGGTTCGCATGATCGTGATCGCGGCCAGTGCCTCCGGCAACGAGGCCCCGAGCAGCGCGGCGGGTTCGTAGACCGAGCCGACGAGTGCGAGACGCACGGTGCCGTCGAGGTCCACGTTCGGCGCGAACCGATCGGCGAACCATGCGGCGTCGATTCGGGCTCGCGCCGCGACCGAGGCCGGGGCATCCGGATCGGCGCTGTCCGATTCCACCAGCGCGCTCGCCTCCCCGCCGGACCAGTCCGCGTTGAGGCGGGCGGTCAGACCGTCCGGACCGTAGTCGATTCCTGCATCAGCGGACCGGATGGCGAGATCGGCGATATGGGCGTTGCGCAGCGTCAGCGATCCCACCGCCGACTGTAGTTGGCGGTCGGCGACGACAAAGGCCAGGCTGCCCGCGATCTCCTCGGCGCCGGCGGTGGCGTGCGCCAGCGTCGCATCGGCCAGGGCGATCGTGCCGTCGATGCGGCCGTCCGGTGCCATGTCGACGACGGCACGGCCGCGGAGCGCGGATTCCACGTCTCCGGGGGCGCCGGAGGCGGCAAGGTCCATCTCGGCCCGAACGGACCCGCCGGGAACGGCCGTGATCGTTCCGGTTCCGACCAGGCGAACCGGGCCCAGAGGGGTCGCCAGGGCCACCGTGGCATCCTCCAGGGCCAGGGTGTCGAACGGCAGCGCCGGCGCGCCGGCGTCGGCCGGACCTGCCGGGGCGGTCAACGGCTCCAACCCCGGTGCGGTGATGCCGTCACGGTCGACGATGGCGGCGACGCTCGGACCGACGATGCGGACCGTGCCGACCCGGCCGCGAACGAGGTCGTCGAGATCGTAGGCGACATCGACGGAACGGAAGGTGAGTCCGGCGATGCGGCCCTGTCCGAGCCGCGCGCCCTCCGGCCCGATATGCTCGACCGGGACGGCGACCGGCGTGATCCCCTGGCGCTCGAGCCAGATCCGGATCGCCTGTTCGGCGAGCGGGATCCTCCAGATCCAGATGGCCGCGAGCAGGGCCGGAACCGCCGCTGCGACGATCGCCAGGAACAGCAGGGGCCGCCGGCGCGACGGCGGCCCGTAGGGCTCAGCCGACGGCGCCATCCGGGCGCTTGCGCGAACGGTCGGGAAGCTGAAGAAGCCGGGGCGACGGCCCCGGCTTCAGGACGGTTGCCGCGGGTCGGTCAGGCGCAGGCGGCGACCGCCCGCCGGGCCATGACGCCGACCAGGTGGGCCCGATACTCGGCGCTGGCGTGGATGTCCGAATTGAGGCCATCGGCCGGGACCTTGACGTTCTCGATTGCCTTGGCCGAGAAGTCGCGGGCGAGCGCCTCCTCCATGTCCCGCACCCGGAAGACGCTCGGGCCGGCGCCCGTGACGGCGACGCGGACGCCGCCGCCGACGCGCGCCACGAACACTCCGACGATCGCATAGCGCGAGGCGGGGTTGCGGAACTTCTCGTATGCGGCCGCCTCCGGCACCGGGAACTCGACCCGGGTGACCAGCTCGTCCGGTTCACGCGCGGTCTCGAACATGCCGGTGAAGAAATCGTCGGCCGCAATCGCGCGCCCGGTCGTGTGGACGGTGGCGCCGAGGCCGACCAGGGCCGCCGGATAGTCCGCCGCCGGGTCGGCATTGCAGATCGAGCCGCCCAGCGTGCCGCAATTGCGCACTTGCGGGTCGCCGATCATTCCGGCAAGGGCGGCGAGGGCCGGGATCGCCTGCCGGACCTCGGCGGACCGGGCGACCGCATCGTGCGTCGTCATCGCCCCGATCACGACCTTGCCGCCTTCCACGCGGATGCCCTTGAGCTCGGCGATGCCGCTGAGATCGATCACGTCGGAGGGGCTGGCTAGGCGCTGCTTCAGCGTCGGCAGCAGCGTCATGCCGCCCGCCATGACGACGCCGTCCCCCGCTCCCTTGAGCTTGGCCAGCGCGTCCTCGACCGACGACGCGCGGTGATACTCGAACTGATACATCGTTGGTCGATCTCCCTTCGCTCAGGCGGCCGCCGCGGATGCGCCGCGGATCGCCTTCCAGACTTTCTCCGGTGTCGCCGGCATGTCGAGATGCCGGATGCCGAGCGGCGCCAGCGCGTCGATGACGGCGTTCATCACCGCGGCCGGCGCGGCGATTGCCCCGGCCTCGCCGCAGCCCTTGACCCCGAGCGGATTGTGCGGGCAGGGGGTCGTCTGCGTCACCACGGTGAAGGAGGGCACGTCGCTCGCCCGCGGCATCGCGTAATCCATGTAGGAGCCGGTCACGAGCTGTCCCTCGGGGCTGTAGACGCAGCCCTCCAGCAGGGCTTGGCCGATCCCCTGGACGATGCCGCCATGGACCTGCCCCTCGACGATCATCGGGTTGACGATATTGCCGAAATCGTCGGCGGCGGCGAACCGCTCGATGGTGACGACGCCGGTGTCGGGGTCGATCTCGACCTCGCAGACATGGCAGCCGGCCGGGAAGGTGAAGTTGGTCGGGTCGTAGAAGGCCTGCTCGTCCAGCCCCGGCTCGAGCTGATCGTGCGGGAAATTGTGCGGCACATAGGCCTGCAGCGCGACCTCTCCGAAGCTGAGCGACCGGTCGGTTCCGGCGACGGTGAACTTGCCGTCGCGGAACTCGATGTCCGCCTCGGCGGCCTCGAGCATGTGGGCCGCGATCTTCTTGGCCTTGGTCTCGACCTTGTCGAGGGCCTTGCTCAGCGCCGAGCCGCCGACGGCCAGCGAGCGCGACCCGTAGGTCCCCATCCCGAACGGGATCTTGCTGGTGTCGCCGTGGACGATCTCGACGTCATCGACCGGGATGCCCAGCCGGTCGGCGACCACCTGGGCGAAGCTCGTCTCGTGCCCCTGGCCGTGGCTGTGCGTGCCGGTGAACACGGTCACGCTGCCGGTCGGGTGCACGCGGACGCCGGCCGCCTCGTAGAGGCCGGCGCGGGCGCCGAGCGAGCCGACCACCGCCGAGGGGGCGAGGCCGCACGCTTCGATATAGGCCGAGAGGCCGATGCCGCGTAGCTTGCCGCGCCGCTTCGACTCCTCGCGGCGGGCGGCGAAGCCGGTATGATCGATGGCCTGGAGCGCCTTCTCGAGCGTGCCGGCGTAATTGCCGCTGTCGTAAAGCAGCGCGACCGGTGTCTGGTACGGGAAGGCGTCGCTCGGGATGAAGTTGCGGCGGCGGATCTCCGCCGGGTCGATCCCGAGATCCCGGGCCGCCGCGTCGACCAGCCGCTCGACGAGATAGGTCGCCTCCGGCCGGCCGGCGCCGCGATAGGCGTCGACCGGGGCGGTGTTGGTGAACACCGCCTTGACGTTGCAGTGGATCGCCGGCGTCAGATACTCCCCGGCGAGCAGCGTCCCATAGAGATAGGTCGGCACGCAGGGCGCGAAGGTGGAGAGATAGGCCCCCATATTGGCCCGCGTTTCGACCCGCAGGGCCAGGAACCTGCCGTTCTCGTCGAGGGCCAGCTCGGCCGTGCTGACATGGTCGCGGCCGTGCGCGTCGGAGAGGAACGCCTCGACCCGGTCGGCCACCCACTTCACCGGCCGGCGCAGCTTGCCGGCGGCCCAGGTGACCACGGCCTCCTCGGCATAATGGAAGATCTTGGAGCCGAAGCCGCCACCCACGTCCGGCGCGACCACGCGCAGCTTGTGCTCCGGGATGTGCAGCACGAACGCCCCCATCAGGAGGCGGATCACGTGCGGATTCTGGGTCGTCGTGTAGAGCGTGTGCTCGCCGGTCGCCGAGTCGAAGTCTCCGACGGCGGCGCGCGGCTCGATCGCGTTCGGCACCAGCCGGTTGTTGACCAGCTCCAGCCGGGTGATCCTGTGCGCCTTGGCAAAGGCGGCGTCGACCGCGGCGGCGTCGCCGATCTCCCAGTCGTAGCAGAGATTGCCGGGCGCCTGGTCCCAGACCAGCGGCGCGCCGGGTGCGACGGCGTCGGCCACCGACGCGACCGCCGGCAGCGGCTCGTAGTCGACCTTCAGCAGCTCGACCGCGTCCTGCGCCTGGCGGCGGGTCTCGGCGATCACCACCGCGACATGGTCGCCGACATAGCGCACCCGGTCCACCGCCAGCGGCGGGTGCGGCGGCTCCACCATCGGCTTGCCGTCGCGGGAGTGGATCAGCCAGCCGCAGGGCAGGCCGCCGACATTGTCGGCCGCCATGTCGGCGCCGGTGAAGACGGCGACCACCCCCGGCGCACGCCGGGCGTCCGCCGTATCGATGCCGCGCAGCCGGGCATGGGCGTGCGGCGAGCGGAGGAAGACGGCGTGGAGCTGGCCGGGGCGGTTGATGTCGTCGACATAGGTGCCGCGGCCCGTGACGAAGCGGAAATCCTCCTTGCGGCGTACCGGGGCGCCGATCCCGTCGTCCCTGGGCATGGTCCTATCCCTTCATGGCACGGGCGCCGGCCATCACCGCCTTGACGATGTTGTGGTAGCCGGTGCAGCGGCACAGATTCCCCTCGAGCCAGTGCCGGACCTCCTGCTCGGTCGGCTCGGGATTGCGCTTGGTGAGATCGATGGCGCTCAT
>CAZVAR010000155.1:0-7735 GCA_964625225.1 uncultured Alphaproteobacteria bacterium
TGATGCAGCGGGCCAGAGACACGGGCAAAATCGCCGATCCGGTGGTGCGTCAGGAAATCGCCCGGCTGCTGACCCTCGCCAAGACGGCGGAGTGGACCGCCCTGCGCGCGCGCGCGGCCCAGGCCCATGGCCGCCCGCAGGGTCCCGAAGGCTCGCTGGGCAAGCTGGCGGCCAGCGTCGTGGCGCGCAAGGCCAACCAGGTGCACACCCTCATCTCGGGCGCGGACGCGATGCTCACCGGCGAGGACAGCCCGATGGGCGGCGTCATCGCCGAGATCCTGGTATCGACGCCTGCCATCTCCATCGCTGGCGGCACCGACGAGATCCAGCGCAACATCATCTCCGAGCACATCCTGAAGATGCCGAAGGAGCCGCGGACAGACATCGACCGCCCATTCCGGGAGGTGCCGCGCAACATCGTGTCGTGAGCGGCGCGGTCGCAGCGACGGCAGGGTCCAGCGGAGCGGGACCGGATGCGCCGTGCCGGACCGACCGCGCCGGCCGCCCGGCGGAAGCCGTATCGTCGAGTCCAACAAGGGGACGGCCATGATGATCATCGACGCCCAGGTCCATGCCTACGAGCGCGACCATCCCGGCCGTCCCTGGGCCGACGTCCTGCCGGGGCCGCCGGAGGTCACCGGCGACGACATGGTGAAGGCCATGGACGCGGTCGGGGTGGACGGCGCGATCCTGGTGTCGCCGTTCACCATGTATCGCTACGATGCGAGCTACGCCCTCCAGGTGCACCAGGCGCATCCCGGCCGCTTCGCGCTGGTTAAGCCGGTCGATCCGTCGGATCCCGGCGTGGCCGAGACGATCGCCGACTGGGCGGCGACCCGAGGCGCGGTCGCCATCCGCCTCATGATGACCCGCGGCGTGCCGACCGACGCCGCCGATCCCGGCATCACCCGCGTCCTGGCCGCGGCGGCACGGCACGGCCTGCCGGTCAATCTGCTGTGCTGGGGGCGCCTCGAGCAGGTCGACGCGATGGCGGCCCGGAATCCCGGGACCATGCTGGTGATCGACCATCTCGGCCTGCCGCAGCCGTTCGCGCCGCCGCCGCCGGAAGCGCCCTTCGCCGAACTGCCGAAGCTGCTGAAGCTGGCGGCGCACGACAATGTGGTCGTGAAGATCACCGGGGCCTGCACGCTGTCGCACCGGCCCTTTCCCTACGACGATCTCTGGGAACCGCTCGGCCGCATCTTCGACGCCTTCGGTCTCGATCGCTGCATGTGGGGGACCGACTGGACGCGGGCGGTCGCCCTGCTCAGCTATGCGCAGGGGGTCGACGCGTTCCGTGTCACCGATCGCCTGTCCGACAGCGACCGGAGTATTCTGATGGGCGGGACCCTTCGCCGTGTCTATGGCTGGGCGCCGTCGAAGGCCTGACCGGCCCTTCCCGCCCCGGTGAGGCGGCCGACGGTCAGGGCCGGGCCGGGCGGCGGTCTCCGGCAGCGCGGCGTCACCGCCCCCGGAACACGGGGGCGCGCTTCTCCACGAACGCCTGGGCCGCCTCCTTGTGATCCTCCGTCCTGCCGCAGCGCGCGTGCCGGATCGCCTCCGCGTCGAACACGGTGGCGAGATCGGCATGCTCGGCCAGGTTGAGGTTATCCTTGATGTATCCGAGCGCGACGGTCGGACCGTTCGCCAAGCCCCGGGCCAGCGTCTTCACTTCGATCTCGAACCGCTCATCGGGAACCAACCGGTTGACGAGGCCGATCCGCAGCGCCTCCTCACCGTCGAGCACGGGGCTCAGCATGTAGAGTTCCCGCGCCTTGGCTGCTCCCACGATCTTGGGCAGGAAATAGCTTCCGCCGAAATCGCCGGACAGGCCGACCTTCGCGAACGCCGTCGTGAACTTCGACTCCGGCGTCGCGATGCGGAGATCGCAGGCCAGCGCCAGGGACAGCCCGGCACCCGCCGCCGCGCCGCGGATCGCCGCGATCGTCGGCTTGGGAATCTGATGCAGCAGCCGCGAGACCTCCATGCGCATCCGCAGATCCCGGACGCGGCGGTCGAAGCTCGCGGCCCGCTCGCTCCCCGTCGCCATGGCCTTCACATCGCCACCCGAGCAGAATGCCTTGCCTGCGCCCGTCAGCACGATCGCGCGGATCTCGGGGTCGCGTTCGGCCCGCCGGACCGCGTCCAGCATCTGCTCCAGGAGCGGCAGATTCAGGGCATTGCGGCTCTCCGGGCGGTTCATCGTCAGCGTCAGCAGCCCCTCGTCCAGCGATTGCAGCAACACGTCGTCCATCTCGTTCGGCATCCTCTCGACTGACCGGGCCCGGGAGGCGCCGTCGCGCACGCCCGGGATCGGCGCGGAGATTTGCACAGACGGTCACGCGGCGGAACCGTCTGCGTGCCCCTGCCCCGATCCGCCCCGTCGTCTCGCCTCTGGTGATTGCCGCCCCCGTGATAGCGGCGCCGCCCGCGTGCGAGCGGCCCCTGCGGCAGGCAAAGGGCGCAGGGTGGCGCGCGTGCTTTCCGGGCGGGGGTACGCGCCCCATATCGGAGACCATGAGCGCGCCGCCCGATTCCGCCATGGACGTGTTCGACCGCCGGCTGGTGCGGCTGCACCGGGACCGGGCGGCGGCGCGGCTGGGCGAACACGATTTCCTGTTCGTCGAAGTGGCCGAGCGACTGGTCGACCGGCTGGAGGCGATCCGGCGGCGATTTCCGCTCGCTCTCGACCTCGGCTGCCACGGCGGCACGATCCGCCGCGTGCTCCGGGGCCGCGGCGGGGTCGAGACGCTGATCGGATGCGATCTGTCGCCGGCGATGGCGCGGCGCAGCGGCGGTCCGTGCCTGGCGGCCGACGAGGAGTTCCTGCCGTTCGCCGGGGGCCGGTTCGATCTGGTGCTGAGCTGCCTCGGCCTGCACTGGGTCAACGACCTTCCGGGGACCCTGCTGCAGATCCGCACGGCGCTGAAGCCCGACGGCCTGTTCGCCGCCGCGATGCTGGGCGGGGAAACGTTGCACGAGCTGCGGCACGCGCTGATCGAGGCCGAGTCGGAGACGACCGGCGGCGCCGGCCCGCGCGTCTCGCCCTTCGCCGATCTGCGCGACGCGGCCGGGCTGCTGCAGCGCGCGGGCTTCGCGCTGCCGGTCGCCGACAGCGACACGATTACGGTGACCTATCCCGACGCGCTGGCGCTGATGCGCGACCTGCGCGGCATGGGCGAGACCAATGCCGTGCGCGCGCGCCGGCGGGGCTTCACCCGCCGCGACACGCTGGCGCTGGCCGCGGCCCGCTATGCGGAGCGGTTTGCCGACGCCGACGGCCGCATCCCGGCGACCTTCCAGGTCCTCTACCTGACCGGCTGGGCGCCGCACGAATCGCAGCAGCGGCCGCTGCGGCCGGGCAGCGCGCGGCAGCGGCTCGCCGACGCGCTCGGCACACGGGAGATTTCCGCCGGCATCCCGGCCCGGCCGCGGCAGGACTGAACCGGATGGCGCCACACCATTGCGGCGACCGGCTGCGGGGATTGCAGACGCGCCGCGACCGACGACCGGGATCGACCGCCTTCACATCCGGGCCGCGTCGTGCCACAAGGCCGCCCATGTCGAAGATCATGGCCGGGCCGCAGATCATTCCCGGGCTGCGCGCCGTCGCCGACTCCTATCGGGGATACATCGTCGACCTCTGGGGAACCGTGCATGACGGCATCCGGCCGATCCCGGGGGCCGTGGACTGCCTGCAGCGTCTCAAGGCGGCGGGCGGGCGCGTCGCCCTGCTGTCGAACGCGCCGCGGCGGGTGCGGTCGGTCGCAGCGCGGCTCGACGCGATGGGCGTGCCGCGCGACGCATACGATTTCCTGCTGTCCTCCGGCGAGGCGGCGCATCTGGCGCTGGCGCGCCGGGACGACCCGTGGCACGCCCGGCTCGGCCGGCGCTGCTTTCATCTCGGCCCGCCGCGCGACGACGACGTGCACCAAGGCATCGGCCTGGAGATCGTCGACCGGCCGGCCGACGCTGACTTCGTCCTGGCGACCGGCATCGACGACGAGGACGAGACGCTGGCCGACCACGAGGCGACGCTGGCCGCCGCGGCGGCGCGGGGCCTGCCGATGGTCTGCGCCAATCCGGACCTCGTGGTGATGGTCGGCGAGCGGCGCTCGATCTGCGCCGGCACGCTGGCCGCCCGCTACGAGGAGCTGGGCGGCGACGTGTTCTATCACGGCAAGCCGTACCCCTCCGTCTACGAGACCTGCTTCGCCGAGCTCGGCCTCGACCGGCCGGACCAGGTCCTGTGCATCGGCGACAGCCTGCGCACCGATATCGCCGGGGCCAACCGGGCAGGCGCCGATTCGCTGCTGCTGACCGGCGGCGGCATCCATGCCGAGGAGTTCGCCCTTGCGCCGGGCGAGCCCGCCGACCCCGACCGCCTGGCCGCCGCGATCGCCCGCGAAGGGCACCGGCCGACCTACGCGGCGCCGCGACTGATCTGGTAGACCGATGCCGCCGGCGCCGTCCGAGTCCCCGGCGCGCCGGCCGACCGGCGAACTCCCGGCGCCGCTGGCGCTGTTGCGCCTGCTGACGGCGACCGGGAGCGCCGATGCCGCGGCACGCCCGCTCGGCGACCCGCGCTTCGCCGAACTCGCCGCGCTGCTGCGCGACTGGGGGCTGCCGGGACCCGAGCGGCGGGTGCTCGGCCTCGGCTGCGACAGCGGGCGGCTGGCGGCGGCGGGCGGCACGGCGGCGGACCGGCGGGACGTGGCCGCGCTCGCCGCGGCGCACGGGTTCGATCCGCTGCGCGCCGGGGTGCGGCCACTACGCCAGTGGGATGGCACCGCGTTCCACCTGCGGCAGCGATGACTGAAGCGGACGCCGACCTCCGCCGCCTCTGCGACCTGCCGGCCAGCCGCCTGCTGGACCTGTTCCGCGCCGGGACGGCGGAAGGCATTCCCGACGGCCCGGCCGACGGCGTGATGCTGCTGCTGTCCGGGACGCCGCTGGCCCGACCGCTGGCGGAGATGATCCGGGCGCTCGCCTGGAAGGGGAAGACCGTCGACGCTGCCGCCGGCCGGCTCGTCAACCGGGTGCTGCCCTTCGGGATGGAGGCCGTGCCGGCGCAGGTGCGCCGCGAGCCGAGCCGGCTCGACGGCCGGCCGTGCATCGCGCTCGACTATTCGCGAACCTCCTGGATCGCCCGCCCGCTGCGGGACGAGATCCGGCAGATCGGGCCGGGCGTGTGGCTCGGCCTGGTCTGGTGCGGCCCGCTGCGGGTCGGCGCCTTCGCGCTACGGTTCGGAACGGCGGACGCGTGCATAGGGCGGGCCTTCGACGCGCATTAGCCGGACATTAGCCGCCTGCCGCGAAACTACGCGTCTTCGACGAGAAACGTCGGTATCCGAGCGACGGAACAAAAGCAGCGGGAGGACGCGATGGGTGCGGGCATGCTGATCCGGCAGAAGGTCCTGACGCTGGGGGCGCTTACGTTCGGGCTGGTGCTCGCGATCGCCGGCACAGGCTTCTGGTCCACCGGGTCGCTGGTCGGAACGATGAAGGAGGCCGGCGCGATCTCGACGGCCCTGCGCAACCAGCTCGAAGCCGACATGATGCACGATGCCCTGCGCGGCGACGTGCTCACCGCGCTGCTCGCCGCCGAGCAGGGCGAGCGCGCGGCGCGCGACGCGGTGCTGGCCGAGCTCGGCGAGCATGTCGAGCGGTTCCGGTCCCGGCTCGCCGCCAACACGGCGCTGCCGCTGCCGGCGGCCGTCGCCCAGGCGCTCGCCGAGGTCGATGCGCCGCTCGCCGCCTATATCGAACAGGCCCAGTCGGTCGCGCGCCTCGCGTTCGAGGACCGGCCGGCGGCGCTCGCCCGGTTTGCGTCCTTCGCGGAAAGCTTCAAGCGGCTCGAAGACGCTATGGCGGACGTCTCGGAGCAAATCTCCGCCGCCGCCCGGCGCGCCGAGGCCGGCGGCGTCGAGACGCAGGCTTTCGCCCGCACCCTGCTGGCCGGCGCCGGCGCCCTGGGCGCGCTGGCCGCGCTGGCGATCACCATCCTGATCTCGCGCGCCGTCGTCCGACCGCTCGGACGCATGGCCGCCGCGATGGGCCGCCTGGCCGAGGGCGACACCGCCGTCGAGATTCCGGGGCACGGGCGCCGGGACGAGATCGGCGCGATGGCCGACGCCGTTCAGGTGTTCAGGGACAATGCCGTCGCGCGGGCCCGGCTGGAAGCCGAGCAGGCGGCCGAGCGGCAGGCCAAGGAGCAGCGGGCGCAGCGGATCGAGGGGCTGGTGCACGGTTTCGATGCCGATATCGCCGGCATCCTGAAGACCGTCACCGCCGCCTCGGCCGAGCTAGAGAGCACCGCCCGAGCCATGTCGGCTGCCGCCGAGGAGAGCGCCGGCCGGGCGACCTCGGCCGCCGCAGCGTCCGAGCAGGCGTCCGGCAATGTGCAGACGGTGGCCTCGGCCTCCGAGGAGCTGGCCGCGTCGATCCGCGAGATCTCGCAGCAGGTGATGCGCTCGCAACGGATCGCACAGGACGCGGCGGCGGAAGCCGCACGCACGAACGGAACGGTCGCCGGTCTCGTCGAAGCCGCGCAGAGGGTCGGCGCCGTGGTGGAGCTGATCTCGGACATCGCGAACCAGACCAACCTGCTCGCGCTGAACGCGACGATCGAGGCGGCCCGTGCCGGCGAGGCCGGCAAGGGCTTCGCCGTGGTCGCGGCGGAGGTGAAGAGCCTCGCCAACCAGACCGCCAAGGCGACCGAGGAGATCTCCTCGCAGATCCAGGCCATCCGCTCCGTCACCGGCGATGCCGCCGACGCCATCAAGGGCATCGGCGGCATCATCGGACAGGTCAACGAGATTGCGGCCGAGATCGCCGCGGCGATGGAACAGCAGAACGCCGCGACGCAGGAGATCGCCCGCAACGTTCAGCAGGCGGCGCAGGGCACGGCCGAGGTCTCCTCCAACGTCGCCGGCGTAACGCAGACCGCCGACCGGACCGGCGCGTCCGCGACGCAGGTGCTGGGCGCGTCGGGCGAGCTGTCGCGGCAGGCCGAGGCATTGAGCCGTAAGGTCGAGCGTTTCCTGGCCGATATCAGGGCGGCGTGAGCGCGTCGCGGCGGCCCCGGCCGGACAGCGGCGGCCGCCGGCCCGCAATCAGTAGCGCCGGTAGGAGGGCCGGCGGCGCCGTACGTAGCGCCACGCCATCAGGGCCACCGGCAACCAACGCATGAGTCTACGCATGGGGATCTCCGTTTCGTCCCGGCCAGGAAACCGGCCGGCGCGCGAAGCGGTTCCCACGCATGGATGCTGCGCACGAGCGCTGCTTATATTATCTCTGCGGTAAAGCGACAGAGGTGCGGTGATGACGGACTTTCCCAAGCGGACGCTCGAAGACTGGAAGACGCTGGCGGAGAAGGAGCTGCGCGGCCGGCCGCTCGACGCGCTCGACTGGGAGACGCCCGAGGGCATCCGCGTCAAGCCGCTCTACACGGCCGAGGATCTGGAGAAGCTCGAGCATCTGAACACGCTGCCCGGCTTCCCGCCCTTCGTGCGCGGGCCGCGGGCGACGATGTACGCCAACCGGCCCTGGACCATCCGCCAATATGCCGGCTTCTCGACCGCGGAGGAGTCGAACGCCTTCTACCGCGAGGCGCTGGCGAGCGGCCAGAAGGGCCTGTCCGTCGCCTTCGACCTCGCCACCCACCGCGGCTACGACAGCGACCATCCGCGCGTGGTCGGCGACGTCGGCAAGGCCGGAGTGGCGATCGACTCCG
>CAZVAR010000156.1:0-598 GCA_964625225.1 uncultured Alphaproteobacteria bacterium
CTTCCGGATTGACGAAATCCGGCGTCACCGGCGAGACGCCGCCCCAGTCGTTGATGCCGGCGGCGACGATCTGCGGCAGCGCCCCGGGGCTGAGATTGGGCGGCGCCTGGATGTTCATCGCCGGTCCGAACAGAATGCGCGCAACCGCAATCGTCCAGAGAAGCTCGTCCAGGCCCGGCTCCGGCGCATCCGCCATCTTCGTGCCGGGCTTGGCCCGGAAGTTCTGGACGATGATCTCCTGGATGTGGCCGAAGCGGTCGTGCAGCGCGCGCAGCGCCAGCAGCGCGTCGATCCGCTCGGCCCGGGTCTCGCCGATGCCGATCAGGATGCCGGAGGTGAAAGGTACCGCCGCTTCCCCGGCGAGGCGGATGGTTTCCAGCCGTCGCGCCGGCTCCTTGTCCGGTGAGCCCCAATGGGGGCCGCCCTTCTGGGACAGCCGCGGCGACGCGCTTTCCAGCATGATGCCCATGGAGGCCGAGACCGGCCGCAGCGCGGCATAGTCGGCCGCGCCCATCAGGCCCGGATTGAGATGCGGCAGCAGGCCTGTCTCCGTGAACACGGCCTCCGCCATCGCGCGCAGATAGGCGAGCGTGCTGTC
>CAZVAR010000156.1:608-7726 GCA_964625225.1 uncultured Alphaproteobacteria bacterium
AGCGCGGCCAGTTCCTCCCGCGCCACGCGATAGCGTCGCTCGGGCCGGTCGCCGAGCGTGAACAGCGCCTCCTTGCAGCCGGCGGCGGCGCCGGCACGCGCGACGGCCAGGACCTCCTCGCGCGTCATGTAGGCGCGCTCGCCCTTTCGCGGCGGCCGGGCGAAGGTGCAGTAGTGGCAGACGTCGCGGCAGAGATGGGTGAGCGGGATGAAGACCTTGCGCGAGTAGGAGACGAGCCGGCCGTGGCCCCGGTCGCGTAGCATCGCCGCCGTCGCCGTCAGCGCCGGCAGGTCGTCCGCGCCCGCCAGCGCCGCCGCGTCCGCGTCGGTCGGCCTGTGGCCCTTGCGCGCCGCGTCGAGCAGCGCCGCGATCCGATCGGTCATGAAGGTCAGCCCTTTACCATCTCCGGCTCGCCCGCGAGACGGGCAGCGACGCCGCTCGCCGCCAGCCAGTCCTGCGCGCGGGAGGCGGCCGGCCGCGTCGACAGCATGCGCAGTTCGGCCGGATTGTCGATGTCGAGCCCGATGCCCGGCAGCCGCAGAATGCGCGGCTCCACCCCGGCCGCCTGCGCCGCGGCACGATGCGGCCCGAAGCTGTCGTTGCCGAAGCTGAACGGGATCAGGCCGGGCGGCGAGCAGACGATGCAGTTCGAGCCGCGCGCATCCCAGGCCGGCACGATCGTCACCGCCGGCGCCGGCCCGTGAGCGTCCAACACCGTCTCCAGCTCCGCCCGCGTGACGAGGGGGATGTCGCCCGGCACCGCCAGCATCCCGTCCGCCCGCTCGGCCGCGAGCACTCTGGCGGCCAGCGTCACGGCGCTGCTCTGGCCGCGATTCTCCGGCTCCGTCAGCACCCGTGCGTCGTAGCGGCGGGCGAGCGCCGCCGCCACCGGGTCGCGGGTGACGACGAGGATGCCGTCGAAGGCCGGCACCGCAGCGAGCGCGGCGAGCACGTCCTCGACCATCGCCGCGAACAGGGCGCGGCGCTCCGGCGGCGCCAGCGCTGGGGCGAGGCGCTGTTTCGCCTCGCCCATGTCCTTGACCGGCAGGACGGCCCACATCGCCAGCGCCTCAGCGCAGGTCCGCGATCACGCGGCCCATTCGCTCGATGCTCTTCAGCACGGTGCCCTGGTCGAGCCCCGGCCACTGCATGCGCAGGATGAAATGGTTCACGCCCAGGGTGTCGCGATACCGGGCCAGCTCGTCCTTCACCCGCGCTGCGTCGCCGATGAGGAAGCGGTCGCGGCAGAAGGTGTCGAATTCACGTGCGAATGCGTCGCGCGACGCTCCGACCCGCTCGTTGCCCCAGGAGGCATAGGCCTCGTACTTGTACAGCAGCGGCCCCCGCACTTCGGCGAGCGCGCTGCCGTCGTCCGCGCCAACATAGCATTCGCGGCAGACCGGATAGGTGGCGGGCTCCGGCAGCCCGGCCGCCTGCCGCGCCGCGCGGTAGATCCGCATCTGCTCCGCCAGATCCGTGAGGGTCGGGCTGAAGCTGGTGATCCAGGCGTCGCCGATCTGCGCCGCGCGCTCGATCGCGGCCGGGACGCCACCGCCGACCCAGATCGGCGGACCGCCCGGGCGCTGCGGCTTCAGGCTCAGGCCGACATCGCGCAGCCGCCAATATTTCCCCTCGAAGCTGACGCGGTCTTCGGTCCAGAGGCGCCGGATCAGGTCGATCGCCTCCGTGAACCGGCCGAGCCGCTGCCGGAACGGCACCCCGAGCGATTCGAACTCCTCGCGGCGATAGCCCATGCCGACCGCCAGGACGTAGCGGCCGCCGCAGAGCCAGTCGAGCGTCGCAGCCTCCTCGGCCACCACCACCGGGTTCAGCATCGACAGAAGCAGGATCGCCGGCCCGACCTCCATGCCCTCGGCCTCGGCCGTCAGCCGGGCGAGCAGCGGCCCCGTCTGGAACATCTGCATGGGCGCCGTCAGGAAATGCTGCGCCGCCCACAGCGAGTCGAACCCGTTGGCGCGCGCGACCCGCACCTGCTCCAGCAGATTGCCGACCTGCGGCCCGAGATCGGTCCCGGGCGGCCATTGCGAGGCGACGTAGATGCCGAATTTCATCGCGGTTCCCCTTCGCGCGGCATTGTCGACCGTTCCCATCGCCGCCGCAAGGGCACCCTGCCGGGCACCGGCCCGGCCTTTTCAACCGAGCCGGCGGGCGAAGCCGAGCGCCGCCCGCGCCAGCGCGATGCGATCCTCCAGCGTGTGCATCACCGTGTCGGTGACGAGCACCTCCATCCCCAGCGCCTCGACCTCGCCGGCGAGAGCCGCGTCCGCGCTGTCGAGCACGAACCCGGCGAGCAGGCCGCCATAGTGACGCGCCACCGCGGTCGCGCTGGTCGGCAGGCCGAGCTCCTCCATCATCTTCGCGGTCGGGCCCTTGAGCGCCGCTCCGCCGACGATCGGCGAGACCGCGATCACCGGCGCGTTCGCGCCCGCGACCGCGGCGCGCAGCCCCGGCACCGCCAGGATCGGGTCGATGCTGATGAAGGGATTGGACGGGCAGATCACCACCGCCTCCAGCGCCGGATCGGCCAGCGCCTCGAGCACACCCGGCGCCGGCCGGGCTGCGCGCGCGCCTTCGAACTCGAAGCCGGTCACGGCCGGCCGGCAGCGCTCGCGCACGAAATAGTGCTGAAACGCGAGCGGGCCGTCGGCGGTCTGGACGACGGTCCGCACCGGATCGTCGCTGGCCGGCAGCACGCGGGCGGCGACGCCCAGGCGGGCGCAGAACGTCTCGGTAATCCGCGACAGCGGCGCGCCGGCGCGCAGCCGTCGCGTGCGCTCGACATGGGTGGCGAGGTCCCGGTCACCGAGGCGGAACCAGGTCTCGCCGCCCAGCGTCTCGAGCGCGGCCAGGAAATTCCAGGTCTCGTCGGCACGGCCCCAGCCCGTGTCGGGGTTGTTCACTCCGGCCAGCGTGTAGGTCAGCGTGTCGAGATCCGGCGCGACGTGCAGGCCGAGATGCTCGAAATCGTCGCCGACATTGGCGATGACGGTCAGCTCGCCGGGCGGCAGCACCTTGGATAGGCCCAGCGCCAGCTTGGCCCCGCCGATGCCGCCCGACAACGCGACGACGCTCACCGGAACAGGTCCTGGTCCTTCGGGCGCACCAGCGCCGCCGCGCCGGTTTCGGACCGCCGCGGCGCGAGCCCACGGACCAGCACGACCGGCGTCCCCTCCCCGGCCTGCCCCATCAGCAACGAGGCGGCCGCCGCGATCTCGTCGGCCTGGCCGACGGTGGTCACCATCAGCGGCCGGCCGAACAGGTCCGGCTCGCCGCGCAGGTCCGTCAGCGGCTCGATCCCCCAGCAGCCGATTGCCACGCCGCAGGTGCCGTTGCGCCAGGCGCGGCCGTGGCTGTCGTTGATGACGATCGCCGGGGCGATACCGGCCCGCTCCTGCAGCGCCAGCGCGAGCGCCCGCGCCGAACCATCCGGATCCGCCGGCAGCAGCAGGATCCGCTCGTCCGCGCCGACCTGCTCGACGTTGGAATGGTCGACCCCGGCATTGGCCATAACGAAACCGAGCCGGTGCTGCACCACCAGCACCCCGGGCCGGTACCGCACCACCTCCTGCGACTCCGCCAGGATCGCCTCGATCAGGCGCGGGTCCTTGCCGACCGCCGCCGCCAGCGCCAGCGCCCGCTCCGACGGTGTCACCTCGCGCAGATCGAGGTAGCGGCCCTCCGCCTTCGAGACGATCTTCTGCGCCAGCACCAGCACGTCGCCGGACCGCAACCGCTCGCCCGCGGCTTCGAGGGCGGCAAGGATCAGCGCGGCCAGGTCGTCGCCCGGCTGCACCAGCGGGATGCCCGGAAGGGCGGTGAGGGTCAGGGAGCGCAAGACACGGTCCTGTCGGGCGGAACGGCCCTCGCCCTGCCCTTCCCGAAAGAGGGCCGGGGCCGGGCCGGCATCACGGTTCTTTGCTGCCCGGCGTGCCGGTGATGCGGATGCCGGCGCCGTCGATCTTGTAGCGACGGTTGAGCGTGATAAGCACCGAGGTGATCGCCTCCGCCGCCGCCGAATTGGCGAGCGGCCCGGCATGCCAGCCGCGCAGCCCGGCCGCCTCGACCAGCGCCATCACCGCGTCGCGTGCCGCCGCCTTGTCGCCGCAGACCAGCACGTCGAACTCGATCACCAGGTCCTCGTCCTGGAGCTTGTGCGCCGCGACGTTCTGGAAGGCGGAAACGACCGTGACCTCGTCGCCCAGCAGCTTCTGCGCGATCACCGCGGCGCTGCCTTCCGGCGGGAGCTGGACCGTGCCGACCTTGGGCGGCACCAGCGGCACGGTCGTATCGACGAAGATCTTGCCCTGCACGGCCTCGCGCACGCTCTCGATCGTACTGCGATGGCTGGCCCAGGGTACGGTCATCACGACGATGTCCGCCGCGGCGGCCGCGGCCGCATTCTCCATGCCGCGGATGTCGGAGCGGCCGGAGCGCCGGTTCAGGTCGGCGGCCGCGGCCTCCCCCTTCTCGGCGGTGCGCGAGCCGATCACCAGCGGCCATCCGGCGCGCGCCCAGCGCCGGGCGAGGCCGGTGCCGAGGTCGCCGGTGCCGCCCAGCACCGCGATCGTGGGTTTGCTCTCCGTCACGCCGTCTACTCCTGCCTGCTCCGGTCCGGCCGGATGTCCTCCGGCACCACGCTGCGCGCCACCGACGCGTCGAGCGCTTCATAATCGTGATAGCCCAGCGTCGCATAAAGCTCCGCGCGCGTCTGCATGCGGTCAAGCAACCCCGCGGCCGTGCCCTCGCGCGCCAGCGTCGCGTAGAGCTCCTCCACCGCCTTGGCCGCGATCCGCAGCGAGGAGACAGGCCAGATCACCATCTTGCAGCCGAAGCTCTCGAACTGCTCGGCGGTGAAATAGGGCGTGCGGCCGAACTCGGTCATGTTGGCCAGCACCGGCGCGGGCACGGCAGCGGTGAAGGCGCGATAGGCTTCCTCGCTGGTGACGGCATCGGGGAAGATCGCATCGGCGCCAGCCTCCAGATAGAGCTTCGCGCGCCTGATGCCGCCCTCCAGCCCCTCGGAGGCGATCGCGTCGGTGCGGGCGATGATGCGCAGATGCGTCCGCGCCCGCCGCGCCGCCGCGATCTTGGCCGCCGCCTCCTCCGGCGCGGCGAGGCGCTTGTCGTTCAGGTGGCCGCATTTCTTGGGCAGGATCTGGTCCTCGATCTGCACCGCCGCGGCGCCGGCCGCCTCGAGCTCGCGCACCGCGCGCATGACGTTCAACGCCTCGCCATAGCCCGTATCGGCATCGACGACCAGCGGCAGGCCGGTGGCGCGATAGAGGCTGCGCGTGAAGAAGCACAGCTCCTCCAGCGTCATCACGCCCAGGTCCGGCAGCCCCATGCTGGCGGTGACCGCACCGCCGGACACGTAGAGGCATTCGAACCCCGCCCGCTTCGCCAGCAGCCCGGCCAGCGCATTGTGCGCGCCGGGAATGCGCAGGATGCCGGGGCGCGCCAGCAGGGCGGCGAAGCGCTCGCCGGGCGGGTCGGACTGCCAGAAGTCTCGGGTGAGCCAGGTCATCGCCGTCGTTCGATTGGCCGGAAAATTGCCCAGCAGTGAAGCATTGTTTTGCCGGTTCGTCACCAACTCCGGCCGGATGCGATGCTCGCTGGCGGACGAAGTGCATCCGCAGACCCGGACATCGACTCCGCAACCTCTTGCGCCCGGCGCCGGTTCGTTGCCCAATCGCCGCAACGCAAAGAAAATCCCGGAGGAGACCCCATGCCGGATTACGACGTCATCGTCGTGGGTGCAGGCAATGCCGCGCTCGCCGCCAGCGTGTCTGCGCGGGAGACCGGCGCCAATCGCGTCCTCGTGCTGGAGAAGGCGCCGGAGGCTGAGCGCGGCGGCAACACCCATTTCAGCGGCGGTCTGCTGCGCTTCGCCTTCGACGAGGTGGACGATCTGTTCCGCGTCGTCCCGCACGCCGAGCGCGACTATCCCGGCTTCACTGCGGGGGTCGAGCCCTATCCGGCCGCCGCCTTCCGTGCCGACCTGCACCGTGTCACCGGCGGACGGACCGACCCCGAGCTTTCCGAGATCCTGATCAAGAACTCCTACGACACGGTCTGCTGGGTCCATGAGACCGGCGGGGTGGCGATGGAGCCGGCGCTCAGCCTCGGCGGGGTACGCGTCGGCAATGTGATCAAATGGCCGAAGGGCGCCATCATCCGCGCCGAGCACGAGGGCGTCGGCCTGTCGCAGACCTGGTTCGCGACGGCGGAGAGCCGCGGCGTCGAGATCCGCTACGAAACCGGCGCGGTGCGGTTGCTGCAGGACCGGCGCGGCCGCGTCACCGGTGTCGTCGCCAAGGGGCCGGAAGGGTTCGAGGAGATCTCGGCGCGCGCGGTCGTGCTCGGTTGCGGCGGCTTCGAGGCGAACCAGGCCTGGCGCGCGCAATATCTCGGGCAGCCCTGGGACCATGCCAAGGTGCGCGGCAGCCGCTTCAACCAGGGCGACGGGCTGCGCATGGCGATCGAGGCCGGCGCCCTGCAATGGGGACAGTGGAGCGGCTGCCACGCGACGCCGATCGATGCCGGGGCGCCGCCCTTCGGCGTGCGCGCGCTGACCGACAAGACCAACCGCCTGTCCTATCCCTACGGCGTCATGCTGAACACCGAGGGGCGGCGCTGGATCGACGAGGCGCCGGACTTCCAGTTCTTCACCTATGCCCGTTACGGCGGGCTGATCCTGCGCCAGCCCAAGGGCTTCGTTTACCAGATCTTCGATGCCAAGGTGCTGCACCTGCTGGAGGGCCGCTATTCCACCAGCGAGCCCTACCGCTCCGACACGCTGGAGGGGCTGGTTCGGCAGCTCGACATGCCCCTCGCGACCGCGATGGAGACGCTGGAGGCCTACAATGCGGCCGCCGGCCACGGCGAGTTCAACCCGGGCATTCTCGACGGAATGCACACCGAGGGGCTCGATCCGCCCAAGTCGAACTGGGCGCAGAAGCTGGATCAGCCGCCGTTCGTCGCCTACCCCGCGACCGGCGGCATCACCTTCAGCTTTGGCGGCCTGAAGATCGACGGGCAGGCGCGCGTGATCGGCACCGACTGGCAGCCGATCCCCGGCCTCTATTGCTGCGGCGAGA
>CAZVAR010000157.1:0-7701 GCA_964625225.1 uncultured Alphaproteobacteria bacterium
GCTCGCCGTAGCGGGTCGGCAGACACACCTCTCCGTCGGGGCCGTCGCGCACCGTCATCGCCGCCGGCCGCCAGATCAGGTCGCGCACCCGCCGCGGCGGGCGGAACTCGACCGCTTCCACCTGCTCCACCGGCACCCAGTAATATTTGCCGGTCGAGGTCACGACCTCGAACAGACCGGCCGTCAAATCGTCCAGGTCACGAAAATCGTCGAAGGCGATGCCGTCGCAGGTTCCAGCCGTGGGCCGGCGCCCGGACTCGGCTTCGGCGAGCAGCCTCGACGCCTCCGCCGCGTCGCCCTCGCGCAGGGCGATCGACGCCTGCAGGCTGCGCTGCAGCCGCTCCGGCGGCGGTGCCAGGAACTCCGGGACCCGGCCCTCGGCAAAGAATTGCTGCCTCGCCTGCTCGCCCCGGATGAGCTGCCGGAAAAGGGCGACGCCTACGGCCAGCGTCGTGTCCTGGTCAGCGACCAGATCGAGCTGCTTGTCCGCGCGCTCCAGCTCGCCGGCAAAGCACAGCAGCTCCGCGAGAAAGACCCGCGCCGCGACATCCGTCGGACGCGAACGCACCTGCGCCGTGGCCGCTGCCAGGGCCTCGCCGAGCCGCCCGGCCGAGAAATGCTCCTTCGCCCCATCTGCCATCGTCGCCCTCTCCTGCCCCCTCAGCCGGCCCGCGCCGGCGCGAGCTCGGTCACCAGCCGGAACGTCGACACGACCTGGTCGAGCTGAAAATGCGGCCGGAGGTGTACGGTACAGGCGAACGCGCCGGGACGGCCAGGCAACTCTCGAACCTGTACCCGCGCCTCGTGCAGCGGGTAGCGGGCCCGCAGCTCCGGCGAGGCATCGTCATTGCCCATACAATAGTTCAGCAGCCAGCGCTGCAGGTAAGCCTCGCACTCCTCTGGGGTCGCGAAGGCGCCGATGCGGTCGCGGCCGATCACTTTCACGTAATGCGCGAAGCGCGACACGCAGAGAACGTATTGCAGCATCGCCGAAAGCCGCGCGTTCGCGGTCGCGGCCGCTCGGTCGTAGTGCCGCGGGCGCTGGATCGACTGGTTGCTGTAGAACACCGAGAAATCGGTATTGTGGCTCCTCATCAGCGGGATGAAGCCGAGATCCGCGAGTTCCTTCTCCTGCCGTTCCGAGATCGACACCTCGGTCGAGAATTTGGACGCTATGCCCGGGCTGTCGGTCGCAAACTCGTCGACTACCAGATCCACGACCAGCCCGCCGCTCAGCGAGTCCTGCGCGGCGCCACGAATCTCGGCGAACCAGCCCGACACTCCGAACGCCCGGACGACTACCGAGGCGAACGCGTAGGCGGCATTGCCCCAAAGGTAGCCGTCATGGCCGACCTCGGCGGCGGTCTCGCGGAACCGGAACCCGTCGCAGCGGCTGCCGTCATGCGCATAGGGCCGGCGCATCAGGATACGCGGGAGCACGATGCCGACGAACCGGGCATCCTCGCTCTCCTGCAGGCTGCGCCATCGCGCATATTGCGGCTGGCCGAACACGGACTCCAGATCGAGCGCGACGTGCAGCTCTCTGAAGCTGTCGAGCCCGAACAGGACGGGCGTACACCCGGTCACCACCGGCGCGAACGCGGCCGCGGCGATCTGTGACAGTGCCCGCAGCGCGGCGACATCGTCGGTCGGGTGCCCGGGTCCGCGGGCGTGCTGCATATAGTAGTCGGCCACAATCAGCCCGAACGGCTCGCCGCCGGGCGTCCCGAACTCCTCGCTGTAGATCTTTTCGAACAGCGCGCTCTGGTCGAACTCGACGGCACGGTCGAGATCCCGGCAAATCTCGCCCCACCCGGCATTGAGGACGCGGACCTTGGCGCCCTCTACCGCCTCGGCGACCCCGACCAAATAGAGAAGCCCCCGCCAGCTGGCCTCGAGCATCTGGAACTTCGGATGATGGAGGATCGCGTTGAGCTGTTCGGCCAGCAGGCGGTCGATCTCCGCGATGTCGCGGTCGAGGGCGGCGAGCAGGCGCCGACGACTGCCGGTGCCGCGCTGCGGCAGCCGGCCGCCGAGCCACACGGCGAGCGCCTCGTCGGGCGACGCCGCACGCAGGAACGCCTGAACGCGCGTCCCGTCGTCCGCCCAAGTGTGCGGTACGTCGGCGACGGGCGCCGGCGCCGCATCGGCGCCGGCGCCCCCGCGCTCCGCAATGTCCCGCAGGAGGTCGGGCGTCGGCACGAACCTGCCGCCCTTTCCCGACCTCAGGCCGCCTTCGGAATGCGCGCCACCATGCGCAACGAGGTGGTGAGTTCCTCCATCTGCAGCCAGGGCCGCAGGTAGGCGACGGCATTGTAGGAGCCGGGCGCACCCGGGACCTCCCGCACCATGACTCGCGCCTCACGCAGCGGATAGCGCGCCTTGGTCTCCTGACCGGCACTCTCGTTGGCGTTGACGTAGTTGGTGATCCAACGGTTCAGCCAGGCTTCGCAGTTTTCGGCCTCCATGAAGGAGCCGATCTTGTCGCGGGCCATGACCTTCAGGTAATGCGCAAAGCGGGAGGTGGCCATGATGTAGGGCAGCCGCGCCGAGATGGCCGCATTCGCAGTCGCTTCCGGCCGGTCGTACTTCTTCGGCTTCTGCGTGGTCTGGGCGCCGAAGAACACGGCATAATCCGTATTCTTGTAATGAAGCAGCGGCAGGAAGCCCAGCTTCGACAGCTCGGCCTCGCGCCGGTCGGTGATGCCGACCTCGGTCGGGCATTGCTGGTCCGGGTCGCCGTCGTCGCTGACGAAGGTGTAGCTGGGCAGATTATCCACCTTGCCGCCGCCCTCGGCACCGCGGATTGCGGTGCAGAACCCATATTTGGCAAAGGCGTCGGTGAGGCGGCCGCCCAACACATAAGCCGCATTCATCCAGCAGAACTCATTGTGCGGCATCGGCATCGTGCGCCCGTCGGCGTCGATCGGCGCCTCCTCGTAACTGAAGGCTTCGACCGGCTTGGTCGCCGCCCCATAGGGCAGGCGGGCCAGCACGCGCGGCATGGTGAGCGTGACGAAGCGCGAATCTTCGCTGTCGCGGAAGCTGCGCCACTTCGCGTACTCCACCGACTCGAAGATGCGCTCCATGTCGCGCACCCGCGGCAGATCGGTAAAGCTGTCGAAGCCGAACATCTGCGGGCTCGCCGCCGAAATGAAGGGCGCGAAGGCGGCCGCAGCCACGTTCGAAACCTTCTGCAGCAGCTCGATGTCCTCCGGGTGATTGGAGAACTCGTAATCGCCGATCAGGGCGCCGTACGGCTCGCCGCCCGGGGTCCCGAACTCGTTTTCGTAAATCTTCTTGAACAGTTGACTCTGATCGAACTCCGCCGCCCTCGAGAGGTCCCGAAGCAGATCCCGCTTCGAGATGTTCAGGACCTTCAGCTTGAGCTGCGAACTCGTCTCGCTGTTCATCACCAGATAGTGGAGCCCGCGCCAACTCCCTTCCAGCTTCTGGAACTTTTCATGATGCATGATCGCCGCGAGCTGCTTCGAGATCTGCTGATCGATCGCTGCGATCGCCTTATTGAAGGTGACCGTCAGGTTCTTGTCGTAAGTGACGGTGCCCTTCAGCGCCTCCTCGGTCAGGGTGCGCAGCAATTCCTGCGCCCGGTCCGGCTCGGTCTGCTTGGTCGCCCCGATCGCCTGCTCGAGCAGGCTCGGGCCGGCCTCGACTTCGGTCGCCTGCGCGGCACCTTCGGTCTGGGTCAGAACCTCGTTCATTTGTCTGCCCCTTCCTCGCTAGCCTCGCCCTTGCCGTCCACACCGAGAGCCCCGGAGAGCGTCTGCAAATCCTCGCTGTTCTGGAGCACGCGCTCGAGCACCGCCTCCAGCTCTTCGGATCGGTCGACCTTGGACATGAGGTCGCGCAGCTTGTCGCGGGTCTCGAGCAGGTGCTTCAGCGGCTCCACCTGCTTGACGATGTTCTCGGGCTCGAAATCGTCCATCGAGCGGAACCGGAGATTGACGGCGAGCTCGCTGCCGTCGCCCTTCAGCGTGTTCTCGACGCGCAGATTCAACCCCGGCGTCATCCGCGCCATCACGTCGTTGAAATTGTCGCGGTCGATCTGAATGAACTTGCGGTCACCGAGCGGACGCAGCGGTTCCGTCGGATCGCCGGAGAAATCGCCCAACACGCCGACGACAAACGGAAGCTCCTTTTCGAGCACCGCCCCTTCGGTTTCGACCTCGTATTTGATATGAACGCGCGGCTTCCGGACGCGCTGCAGCTTCTCGTGCACGCTCTCCATGCGGCCCTCCCCAATTGAATCAAATCACCCCCGCGGCGACCGCCCGAACGGTCCTCGCCTCGCCCCCGGCATGATTACGGTCGGACGGTCCGCCCGCAACCCAAAAGATCGACATCACGAACGGACTAGGCATTCAGCCCTCGGGTTCGGGCGGGGTGATCCCTGCCCGCACCAGAAAGGTATGTCGCGCCTCGTCGTCCGGTAGCAGGTGTTGAAGCAACTCCGGCAACGACATACGGCCGCGGCGGACCAGCTCATCGAGGGTATAGGACAGCGGCGAATGCGGCTCCATCCGCCGGAAAAATTCTGCCACCTTCTCAAGCATAGCGAAAGCATCTTCGCGCGTTCGCAGCTCCCCCGACGGCCCCGGAGCGGGTGCGCCCGGTGCGGCGGACACAACCGCGGCGGCGGCATCCGCCTCCGCCAGTTCCGCCGGCTCAGCGGCGGGCGCCACGGCCGTCTCGGGCGCGGCCGAACGCACGATATCGCGAACGTCCGCGAGCGCGCCGCGCAGCGCCGAGATTGGCGGTGCGTCATGGCCGCACCGCTCGCGGAGGGCTTCGTCCAATTCGTCCAGGGCCAGAAGCGCCCCCTCGACATCCTCCAACAGGGTCGCGAAGAACTGGGGTGACGTCTCCCGGACGCTGGTCTCCCACTGCTCGACCGTGATCACGCCGCCGCCGCGGTGCGCGATCTGGTGGTGCCACGCGGCGAATCGGAAGGTTCCGTCGGTCAGCGGGATATTCCGGATCGGCTGCACCAGGGCGCCCTCGCCTCCGGCCCCGTTGAGGCCGGTGACGGGCGCGACCCGGGTCTCGATGCCGTCCTCGTCGGGCAATGGATAGAGCCCGTCCCAGAAGTCCCGAACGAGCCCGGCCATCAGCCTGAACCCGTCCCGCAGCCCAGCGGCCCCGTCCGACCTCGTCAGCGCTTCAGTCAGCCAGGCCGCGACCTCGAGATCCTTGGTCTGCGTGGCGAGAACTTCCGGCGCCAGATCCAGCACCACCCGCCACTCTGTCGCCATCGGCGGCACGCCCGGCGGCTCTTCACCGGCCTCGATCTCCAGCATCTCCTCCGCCTGGCGCCGCTCGGCGGTCCGCGCCGAGGAACGGGCATCCTTGAGCTGGTAATACACCGAGCTCGGAGACGAATCCGCGCGGAGATCAATGCCCGCGGGCTGCTCGCCCGGGATCGGTGCCAGGAGACGATCGAAGTCTAGGGAATCCGGTGATGCCATCAGCTGACTCGCGGCCGGTCGGGGACCGGGATCCTACCTGCCGGGGATCGGGCCATCGTCGACCATCTCGACGCGCCGGTCGGCGCCATCGAACGGCATATCCGGTATGAGGAGACGGCTTGCCCCCATACCGGCCACCCGGAGGCACGCTCCTGCAGTGCCGCTCGGAGCCTCGAGCATCGCACCTCCCGTACCCAGTTTCCGGGCCACGCCGCCACGCCTGCCGTCAGCCGCCGATCCGCCCCTCCCGGACGATCTCGACCCGGCGGTTGACCGCGGCATTCGGGTTCCGCGCGTCGTAAGGCTGGCTCTCGCCCATGCCGATCGAGTGGAGGCGGTGCGGCTCGATCCCGAACTTCTCCTTCAGATAGCGCTCGACCGCGCGCGCCCGTCGCTCGGATAGGTGGAGATTGTAGTCGTCCGGTCCGACCGCGTCGCTGTGGCCGACGATGCGGAAGCGGTAGGGCCTCAATTCGTCGGAGCTCAGCGCCAGGCCGAGTTCGTCCAGCACCGAGCGGGCCTGCACCGTCAACTCGGCCGAGTTGAACTCGAAGTGGACCGGAAAATTGAGCGAGGGCAGCCGATTCGGCGCAGGCATCGCCTCAGCGCTCGGCCGCGTCGCCGTCGCGGCCGGTACGTTGATCTGCAATCCTCGAGTCGTGCCTTTGCGCCGCACCCCCTGCTCATCGGTCGCCGGCGGCGCGTCCGCACTGCGGCCGAACGCGTTGATGAAATCGTCCCGGTTCGGATTGGACAGGTAGGATTGGGCGCCTGCCGTGCTCGCGAGGCCAAGCCCCAGAGCCAATACGGCAGCAAGTGCGCCGGGACGACCGAACCGCTCAGACATCGCCACCTCCCTCGATCTCGACCCGCCCGGGCCGTCCTGCCGGCCCGAGCCGACGCCTTCTTGCCGTCCGGCTTCCGCCTTCGGTCGAGGCGCGCAACGACATCTTCTTGTATACGCCATCCGGACCGGAGTCCGAAGGGGTAATAGCGCAGCCGGTGACGGCGATCACGGCGCCAGGTCGCGCAAACCGGAAAATGTGCCGATCCGCCCCGCGTCCGCTCAGAATTCCAGCTCCACTGCCCCTCGTCCCGAGACGGTGATCCGGTCGGCGCATGAAGCCGCGTCCCCCTCGGTCTCGCAGGAGAGCACTTCGCTAACGAGGAACCGCGCAGCCTCTCCGCAATCGAGATCCGGCACGTCGAACAGCCGCACCACCGTCTTGCCGGGACGCAGGCGCCCGGTGCTCATGGCGAACCGGCGGACGATGACGCCCGCATCATCGAAGATGAAAATGTCCAGCCTGAGGTCGGATACGGCCTGGTCGGCGCCGTTGCGGATGACGAAATAGGTGCGGCACGCCTTATCTTGCGGTTCGATCTTATTGAGTTCGATCGCAATCCGTGGCTCCGGTTCCGCGACTGCCGGCGTCCCGGCGGGATCCGCGATTGCCGGCGACAACCCCGCCCACAAGGCGGCAGCGGCGACGATCACAGGCACGCCCCACCTCTGCATCGGTCTTCCCCCCAATCCGCTGAATGCAGCCAGTATGCCAGCGCGGGATTCGGCGACCAAGCCCTCAGCAAGGTGCCGCGCTTGCGCTCGGCGGCGGCAATGCTATCGTGCCGGCCGAATTGCCGGCCGGGCCGCGGGCCCGTCGCACCCGCCGCGTCCCGTATCTTGCCGTTCCCTGGGAGACAGAACAATGGCTAAGATCAAAGTCAAGAACCCCGTCGTTGAGCTCGACGGCGATGAGATGACGCGTATCATCTGGAAGTTCATCAAAGATAAGCTGATCCTGCCCTATCTCGATATCGACCTTAAATATTACGATCTCAGCATCCAGAAGCGCGACGAGACCAACGACCAGATCACGATCGACGCCGCCTACGCCATCAAGAAGTACGGGGTTGGCGTCAAGTGCGCGACGATTACGCCGGACGAGGCACGCGTCAAGGAGTTCGGCCTCAAGGAGATGTGGAAGTCGCCGAACGGCACGCTGCGCAACATCATCGGCGGCACGATCTTCCGCGAACCGATCATCTGCCGCAACGTGCCGCGCCTGGTGCCGAACTGGACGCAGCCGATCGTGATCGGCCGCCACGCCTATGGCGACCAGTACCGCGCCACCGACTTCGTCGTACCGGGGCCCGGCAAGCTGACCATCACCTACCAGCCGAAGGACGGCGGCGAGCCGATCACCCGCGAAGT
>CAZVAR010000158.1:0-7692 GCA_964625225.1 uncultured Alphaproteobacteria bacterium
CGAACACCGCGTCCATATCGTGCTCGACCAGAAGGATACCGTGCCGGTCCTTGAGGCCGCGCAGCAACGCGACCATCCGCTGTGTCTCCTCGGGGCCGAGCCCGGCGGCCGGCTCGTCCAATAGCAAGACGATCGGATCGCGGGCGAGGGCCATCGCCAGTTCGAGCTGGCGCTGCTCGCCGTGGCTCAACAAGCCGGCCGGTACGTCGGCGCGAGCGGCGAGGCCGGCCCGCTCCAGGGCGCGTCGGGCCGGCCCCAGAAGGGCCGGATCTCCGGCCGCCGGACGGAGAAAGCGGAAGCTGTGCGGCTCCCCGGCCTGAACCGCGAGCGCGACGTTCTGCAGCGCCGTCAGGCGGCGGAACACGCTCGTGATCTGAAAGGAGCGGGCCAGGCCACGACGCGCGCGGGCATACGGCGGAAGGCGGGTCACATCCTCGCCCATCAGCAGGACCCGGCCGGCATCGGGGCGCAGCTCGCCGGCGAGCTGGCCGATCAGCGTAGTCTTGCCGGCGCCGTTGGGGCCGATCACCGCGTGCACCTCCCCCTCATAGAGGTCGAGGTCGACGGCCTGGCATGCGACGACCCCGCCGAACCGCTTCGACAGGCCCCGCACCTCCAGAACGGGCAGGCGGGGTTCCGCTCCAGTCCGAATCACCGCACCCGCTCCCGGCCTGCGGGCGTGATCGCGCCGAGCAGGCCGCGGCGGGCGAACAGCACGATCAGGATCAACGCCGGGCCGAACAGAATCATCCAATGCTGGGTATAGCCGCTCAGCACATCCTCCAGCAGGAGAAAGGCCGCGGCCCCGAGAACGGGGCCGAACAGGGTCCCCACACCACCCAGAACGACCATCACGATCAACTCGCCCGAGCGGCTCCAATGCAGGAAGGCGGGGCTGACGAACTCGGTCTGATTGGCGAGCAGAGCCCCGGCCAGGCCCGCGATCGCACCCGAGATGGTGAAGCAGACGAGGCGGTAACGGTAGGTCGGAAAGCCGAGCGCCTGCATGCGCCGGTCGTTCTCGCGAGAACCCTGCACCACCATCCCGAACCGGGACCGGACCAGCCGTCGGCAGAGCGCGAGTACGATCACCAGGATTCCGGCGACGAGATAATAGAAGACAGTCTCGTCGTGAAGGTCGAGCAGGCCGGCGGTGCCGGAGCGCGCGTCGAGCCCGATCCCGTCGTCGCCGCCATAGGACTCCAGCGAGACGAAGAAGAAGTAGATCATCTGGGCGAAGGCCAGGGTGATCATGATGAAGTAGACGCCGGTCGTGCGCAGCGAGACCAGCCCGACCAGGAACGCGACCGCCGCCGACGCCAGCGCCGCGGCCGGCCAGGCGATAAGGGCCGAGCGGGTGCCGGGTACGGCGATCGGCCAGCTCGTGACCGGCGTGCCGGCTGCCGCATGATGCGCCAGAATCGCGACCACATAGGCGCCGACGCCGACGAACGCGGCATGGCCGAAGCTGACCATGCCGCCATAGCCCAGGACGAGGTCGAGGCTGATGGCGGCCAGCGCAAAGATCAGGATACGGCTCACGACATCGATCCAGAAGGGCGCGTCGGCCGCCTGGGCCGCCGGCGGCACGGCGAGCAGCGCGGCCAGCGCGAGCAGGATGCCGAGCCCGCGCAGGAACCGGCCGGGAGCGCCGGGGCCGGGCTCAACCATGGGCCGGGAAGAGCCCGCGCGGTCGCCAGAACAGGACGCCCGCCATCAGCAGATAGATCGCCATCTCCGCCACCGCGGGCGGGAGCAGGACGCGACCGAAGGTATCGATCACGCCGACCAGCAGCGCCGCTATCAGCGCGCCGTGGACCGAGCCGATGCCGCCGATCACGATGACGACGAAGGTCAGGATCAGGATGCTCTCGCCCATGCCGACCTGAACCGCGAGGATCGGTCCCGCCATCGCGCCGGCCAGCCCGGCCAGGGCCGCCCCCAGGCCGAAAACCAAGGTGAACACGGCTCGGACGTTGACCCCGAGCGCCCCCAGCATCTCCCGGTTGGCCGCGCCGGCCCGGATCAGCATCCCGGTACGGGTCCGCCCGATCAGCCAGAACAGGAATACCGCCACGACGAGCCCGGCGACGAGTATCGCGAACCGGTAGGCAGGGTAGGGAACGCCGGGGATCAGCTCTACCGCGCCCTGGAGTGCCGCCGGCACGCCGATGAAATAGGCGGCCGGGCCCCAGATGATCCGAACCAGTTCGTTCAGGAACAGGATCAGGCCGAAGGTGGCGAGCACCTGGTCGAGATGGTCGCGGGCATAGAGGCTTCGCAGCACCACCAACTCGATCGCCATGCCGACAAGGGCGGTCAGCGGCAGAGCCAGCAGGACGGCAAGCAGAAACGAGCCGGTCGCCTGCTGCACCGTCGCCGCGAAATAGGCGCCCAGCATGTAGAGCGAGCCGTGCGCCAGATTGATCAGATTCATGATGCCGAACACGAGCGTCAGCCCGGCGGCCATCAGAAACAGCATCACGCCGAGCTGCAGCCCGTTGAGAAGCTGCTCGACCGCGAGTGCAAGCGACATGGGGCGGGAACCCTACGCCGGCTCGGCGGAAATGCCTACCAGGTCATCGGGCATTCGGCCGCGTAAGCATCGCCGTGGTCGGTCAGCACGGTCCCCTGGAGCGCGTTGACCAAGCGGCCCTTCTCGTCCTTCACCACCTTCTCGAGGTAGAAGTTCTGGATCGGGAAGTGGTTATTGTTGAAGCGGAACGGACCGCGCACCGACTGGAAGTCGGCCTTGCGCAGGGCCGCGCGGAACGCCTCGTCGTCCTCGATCCGGCCGTCGACGGCGCGTACGGCGGAGTCCAGGAGCTGGGCCGCATCGTAGGCCTGCGCGGCATAGGGCGACGGCAGACGGCCATAGGTGCCTTCGAAATCCTCGACGAAGCGCCGGTTCGCCGGGTTGTCGAGCTGCAGACTCCAGAACGAGGTGTTGAACAGGCCGAGGGCCGCATCCCCCTGGGCCGGCAGCACGGTCTGGTCGAGGAGGAAGGACGGCCCGAACAACGGGATCTGCTCCTTCAGACCGGCCTGCGCATATTGCTTGACGAAATTCACCGCCATGCCGCCGGGATAGAAGGCGAACACCGCATCGGGGGCCGCCGCCCGGAGCTGCGCCAGCTCGGCGGCATAGTCGGGCTGGTTCAGTTTGGTAAGCGCTTCACCGACGATCTCGCCTTCATACAGTCGCTTGAATCCGGCCAGCGCATCGGTGCCCGCGGGATAGTTGGGTGCCATCAGATAGACCCGCTTCACCCCGCTCGCGGTGAGATGCCGGCCCATCGCCTCGTGCGTGTTGTCGTTCTGCCACGCGGTGTTGAAGAAGTAGGGGTTGCATTCCTTGCCGGCGAGTGCGGACGGCCCGGCATTGGCGCTGACCAGGAACACCTTGGCCCGCGTGACCGGCTTCACCATCGCCATCATGACATTGGAGAAGACCACGCCGGTGATGACGTCGACCCGGTCGCGCTCGACCATCCGCTCCGCGAGCTGGCGCCCGACGTCGGGCTTGAGCTGATCGTCGCCTTCGACGAGCTCGACGGGCAGGCCCCCCAGCTTGCCATCGCGGTGCTTCAGACCGAGCTTGAAGCCGTCCAGGAGATCCTGCCCGAGTGCCGCCGCGGGCCCGGACATGGTGGCGATGAATCCGACCTTGACCTTACTGGCCGCCATTGCCGGTGCGGCAAGCAGACACGCCGCCGCCGCAGCGGCAACAATCCCCTTCGTTGACATCGGCGCGTCCCCGCCTCGTCTTCCGGTTTCCGACCGGGCGGCATCCTACCGACGCCAACGCCGCGACGCAAAGGGGCGGCTCAGGAGAAGGCTTTGAAGGTGATGAGGGTGAACGTGTCCTTGACACCGGGGAGGGTCTGGAGACGCTCGGTGACGAACCGGCCGACGTCCGCATCGTCGTCCAGATAGCATTTCACCAGCAGATCGTAGCTGCCCGAGGTGGAATAGACCTCGGAGGCCTGCTCGACCTGCTGCACCACGGCGTCGGCGACCTGGTACGCCTTGCCGAGCTCGCACTTCACCATGACGAAGACGGGCCGCATCACGCGGCCTCGTCGGCTAGCGCGATATCGTCCTCGGCGACCGCTGCCGGGCGCCGCCGTACCGGGACACTGCGGAGCATGAACGCCGGAATGTGCTCCCCGAAGCCGAGCGGCGCCGCTTCGCCGTGATCGTGATCGGACTCCCGACCGCGGCCGTCGCCACGGGAACCGCGATCCCGGCGGGAGCCGACCTCCGCGCGGGCTTCCCCGTCCGGGCCGTCGGCGTCCCGAGACCGCGGATGCCGTCCCGGAGCCGCCGCGCCGTTCGCCTCCGCAGCAGCCTGAACCTCTTCGGGCTGCGCTGCGGCGCCGCGCCGCGCCGGCCGTTCCGCCGCCTTGCGTCCGCCCGAGCGCCGCTTGCCGCTGCTGCGGCGGCGGCCGTTCTCCGCTTCCGCGTCCTCCTCGGAGAGGTCGGCCGGCTCCAGGTCGGGAATCTCGACACGCGGGATCGGACGGCCGATCAGGGTCTCGATCCCGGTCACGTAGCGGGCGTCGCCCGGAGCGGCAATCGTGAACGCGCGGCCGGACCGCCCGGCCCGACCGGTGCGGCCGATGCGGTGGATATAGTCCTCCGCATGCATCGGCACGTCGAAATTGAAGACATGCGAGACGTTGACGATATCGAGACCGCGCGCCGCCACGTCGCTCGCGACCAGAAGGCGGACCTCACCCTTACGGAAGCGGTCGAGCGTTTCCATCCGCTTGAACTGCGGCATGTCGCCATGCAGGGCGGCGGCGTCGAAGCCGTGCCGGATCAGCGAACGCAGCAGAATATCCACGTCGCGCTTGCGGTTGCAGAAGAGGATCGCGTTGGTCACCTGCTCGCTGCGGATCAGCGCCCGCAGGGCGCGGCGCTTGTCGGAAGGACGCACCACGACGAGATGCTGCTCGACCGTCTCCGCCGGAGAGGCCGGCGGCGCGACGCTGATCTCCTTCGGGTTGATCATGAAGGAATCGACCAGCGCCCGGATCTCCGGCGGCATCGTCGCCGAGAACAGCAGCGTCTGACGAATCGGCGGCAGCAGCTTGGCGATACGCTCGACATCCGGAATGAAGCCCATGTCGAGCATTCGGTCGGACTCGTCGATGACGAAGATCTTCACGTCGTTCAGCAGGATCTTCCCGCGTTCGTAAAGATCCAGCAGGCGTCCCGGCGTCGCGATCAGCACGTCGACACCGCGATCCAGCGCCCGCTCCTGGTCCGCAAAAGACTCGCCGCCGATCAGGAGCGCCATCGAAAGCTTGCTATTCTTGCCGTAAAGCTGGAAATTGTCGGCAACCTGGGCCGCAAGTTCCCGGGTCGGCTCGAGAATCAACGATCGCGGCATCCGTGCCCGCGCCCGGCCCACCGAGAGAATCTCGATCATCGGCAGGGTGAAAGATGCGGTCTTGCCGGTACCCGTCTGGGCGCAGCCGAGCACGTCGCGCCCGGTCAGGACCACCGGGATGGCCTGCTCCTGAATCGGGGTAGGCTGGCTGTAGCCCACATCGGTGATCGCGCGCAGGACGGGGTCACTCAGTCCAAGGTCACCAAAGTTCATTTTCTAGACACACGTCCGATCGGCGAATTACTTCTGGATCCGCTAGAGAGATGGGCTTCGGATAGGGCCATGTCAAACGCACTTCACGGTTTACCAGCGCCGCGGCCGGAGTTTACGTCCACGGCATACCGGAACACAGGGAGTGCGCCAAATGGCTGAACGGACGACGGTCGTGCTCGCGCCGGGTCTCCTGTGCGACGAGCGCCTCTGGGAGCCGCAGCGACGGGCCCTGTCCGACGTCGCGGACATTCTCATACCCGATTTCACGACGCAGAGCAGCATCGGAGAGATGGCGCGGTCCATCCTCGATGCAGCTCCCGAGCGCTTCTCTCTCGCCGGCCTGTCGATGGGCGGATATGTGGCGCTGGAAATCATGGCAACGGCGCCCGAGCGGGTGGAGCGGCTGGCCCTGCTCGACACCCGAGCCGAGCCCGACACACCCGAACGCCGTGCCGCCCGCGAGCAATCCCTGGAGATGGTGGAGCAGGGGCAGTTCCAGGGCGTGACCCGGCGATTGCTGCCGACGCTGATCCATGAGAGCCGGCTCCGGGACGAGAGGCTGACCGGCATCGTGGCCGCGATGGCCAAACGCGTCGGCCGTGACGGCTTCGTACGGCAGACGCGCGCCATCATGGGCCGACGGGACTTCCGCCCGTACCTTCCGACGATCCGCTGCCCGACCGTCGTGATCTGTGGGCGGGAGGACGCGTTGACGCCGCTCGCCGAAAGCGAGGCGATCGCGGCGGCCATCCCCGGCGCCCGGTTGGTCGTGATCGAGGAGTGCGGCCATCTTTCCACCCTGGAGCAGCCCGAGGCGGTCAACCGGGAACTGCGCGACTGGCTCGGGGTCGGGGGTGCGGCGAGGGAGGCTTAGCTGCGACCGGGCGACGGCCCGCACGATTGCCCGAGCGGACGAATCGACGTAAGCTGAGCATTAAGAAACTGTTAACCATAAAGTCGGCATACGCACTCCCGGGCCGACTCCTGTCGCAGGTCGCAGGCAGACGAGGCGGTTCGTCTTTTCATGTACGGCGACGTGCGCGGAAGAGCGCGCAATGAGGGGTGGCTGCACACCGTCTCCGCCGTCCGGCCAGCAAGATCGTATCTGACGGGAAACCATGCAGCCCAGCCAAGCCCTCCAGCGGGCGGTAACGGGAACCAGGCGTGCCTTCTACGCCGTCGGCCTGTTCAGCCTGTGCGTCAACCTGCTGACCCTGACCGTCCCCATCTACATGATGCAGATGTACGACCGCGTGGTGCCGTCGGGCCATGTCGACACGCTGCTGTTGCTGACGTTGATGGCGACCGTCGCGCTCGGGGTCATGGCCGCGCTGGAGGCGGTTCGCGGGCGGCTTATGATCCGCCTGAGCACCTGGTTCGACCGTGAGTTGAGCGGCCCGATCCTCGCCGGCGCCTTCAACGACTCGCTCCGGGCGGGCGGGCTGCGAGGCGCGCAGGGCCTCCGCGACCTCAGCAGCGTGCGCAACTTCATGACGGGTTCCGGCATCTTCCCGCTGTTCGAGGCGCCTTGGGTACCGATCTTCGTCACCGTCATCTTCCTGCTGCATCCGCTCCTCGGCTGGCTAGCCGTCGTCGGGGCGGTCATCGTCTTCGGCTTCGCGGTGGTCAACGATCTCGCGACGCGACAGATGCTGCAGCAGGCCAACGGGACGGCCGTACGCTCTCTCTACCGGGCCGATGCTGTCGTCCGGAACGCCGACGTAGTGGCCGCGATGGGCATGATGCCGGACCTGGTGCGACGCTGGGGCAGCATGAACGATGTCGGGCTCGACCTGCAGGCGTCCGCAAGCGAGCGAGCCAATGCCATTTCCTCCTCGGCCAAGTTTGTGCGCCTCATGCTGCAGATCGGGGTGCTCGGCTTCGGCGCCTGGCTGGTTACGCAGAACGAGCTGACCGGCGGCGGCATGGTCGCAGCGTCGATCATCCTCGGCCGGGCGATGGCCCCGATCTGGGTGGCCACGTGGCGGCGCAGCTCTTCGCCCAGCTCGGCGGTGGCGTCGATGTCGCCGCGCACGATGGCGTAGGCGATGATGGCCTGACCGCTGGTGGGGTCGGTGGCG
>CAZVAR010000159.1:0-7658 GCA_964625225.1 uncultured Alphaproteobacteria bacterium
GGACGCCCTCTTCATTGGTATGGACGAGCAGCTCCAGGCCGAGCCGGCGCGTGGTTCTGTCCCGAAACGCGATCATGTCTCGGAACTTCCAGCCCGTATCGACGTGCAGGAGCGGGAAAGGTGGCTTGGATGGGTAGAACGCCTTTAGCGCGAGATGCAGCAAGACTGACGAGTCTTTCCCGATCGAATAGAGCATGACCGGATTGCGGCACTCGGCCGCGACTTCGCGAAGGATGAAGATGCTCTGGTCCTCGAGCCGCTTCAAATTTGATCCACGAGGGATCATCGGAGTTGTCCTCTTGAGGCATTGTATCGGGTTTGAGCGGTGGCCCTATCGGCGGAGCGGAGGGTGATCCGTGTGACCATGATTCACGCGGGCTGATGCAGCCGGCGTGATCAGGCTCGGCACAGTAGTCGCGAACCCTGGAAGCGCGCCGAAGCGGTACTGCCGGCATATCGCGCCGCGGGCACCGCATGGCGTCTGCCGTCAGCGCATCTCGTCGGACCATGGCTGATACGATTTCCGGATCGAGCAGACATTGCGACGCAAAGGCCATTCAAAATGCGTCTTTGTCGGCTCAGCCTTTAGGCGACCCGCACCCCTTTGCCCCCCGGCTTGATCCGGAAGATCTCGGAACGCGGACCGAACTGGTCGATGGTTCCGTTGGCGAGGACCAGCACCTTGTCGACGTTGACCAGGAGCGATGGCTTGTGCGAGACGATGATGGTCGTGACCTTCCGGGCCTTAAGGTCCGCCAGCGCTTGGATCAGTGCCAGTTCGCCTTCGGTATCCAGGTTCGAATTCGGCTCGTCCAGCAGCACTAGGCTCGGCGCGCCGAAGAGAGCGCGCGCCAGCGCGATCCGCTGCCGCTGGCCTCCCGAGAGCCGATTGCCGCCGTCCCCGATCTCCGTGTCGTAGCCGTCCGGCAGCCGCAGGATCATCTCGTGGACGCCGGCGCGCTTCGCCGCCTCGATCACCGTCGCGCTGTCATGCTCGGCGAATCGCGCGATATTGTCGCGAACCGTGCCGGCAAACAGCTGGCTGTCCTGCGGCAGATAGCCGATATGGTTGCCGATATCGTCCAAGTCCCAGGCTGCGAGGTCGGCGCCATCGAGCCGCACGACACCCTGCCGGGCTTTCAGGTAGCCGACGATGACGCGGAGCAGCGTCGACTTGCCGGAACCCGACGGGCCGATCAGACCGAGCATCTCTCCGGTGTCGAGATGGAACCGGATGTTGGTCAGCGTCGGCTTGATTGCTCCGGGAGGAATATAGGTCACGCCCTCCACCGAGAGATAGCCCTCCGGCTTGGGGAGTGGCATCGCAGGATCCGGGACGGGTACCGTGTCGAGCAGCACTTTCAGGCGACGATACGCACTCCGCGCGATGTGCAGGCTGCGCCACGCGCCGACCACCTGCTCCATCGGCACCAGGGCCCGGCCCAGCAGGAACGCTGCACCGAACATGATGCCCGGCGTAACTTCGCCCCTCAGGACGAGCCAGGCGCCGAGCGCGAGGATGCCGGACTGTAGGGAGATTCGGACGAGCTTGCTGATGCTCTGGAGTGTGCCGGCGCGATCGCTCGCCAGAATCTGGGCAGCCAGCGCCTGCAGGTGCCGTTCCGCCCATCGCGCCCGCAGGCTGGAGAGCATGCCCATCGCCCGGATTGCCTCGGCGTTCCGGCCCATCTCGTCCAGCATTCCGTAGCTCTGCGAGGCGGCACCGTTCGAGGCGCGCATCGAAGCGCGCGTTACGAGATCGGTGACGATCGCCAGGAGCAGCAGGACGAAGCCGCCGCCGAACGTCATCACGCCGAGCCAGGGATGCGCCAGTGCAAGGACTGCGGAGAATACGAGGAACCAGGGTGCGTCGAAGAGAGCGACGATGCCGACGCTGGTGAGGAAATCACGCAGACTGGCAAGGTCCCGGATCGACTGGCTGTATTGGGGCGACCCGGCGCTGCCGCGATCCGATACGACGCTGGCATGGACGAGCCGGGCGGATAAGGCATTGTCGAGCCGGACGCTGGCGCGCGTCAGGACCTGCGACCGCGCCACCGTCAGGCATGACAGGGTCAGATAGGCCAGACCGGCGGCGATCAAGAGGTAGACCAAAGTCTCAATACTTCGGCTGGTCAGCACCCGATCCATGATCTGGTACATGAACAGGAACGGCGTCAGCCAAAGCAGGTTGATGCCGATGCTGAACAGCCCTGCCAGCGTGAAATGACCCCAGCACCCTCTGATCGCGGCGGACAGCCCCTCTTGCCGTCGGTGATGAAATGCTCGCATAGGGTTCTGAGACTCCGAAACGAAAGGGTCGGAACGGCCGATCAGGCGACACTGATAAGGTTCGGTTGTGCCAGGCCACGCGCAGGTTGTGGATGCTGGCGTCCAGCCGCTGTACAGGCGAAGTCCCAGGCACTTCGGACGATCGTCTCGAGGTCGGATAACGCCGGAGCCCAGGAGAGAATCTGACGCGCACGCGTCGGATCGGCGACTAAGATGGACGGATCGCCATCGCGCCGTCCTGCTTCGATTTGTATTAGCGCTCGTCCTGTTACCTGTTCGACCGTCCGGATCACTTCACGGACGGTGTGCCCCTCGCCTGTGCCGAGATTGACGACCAACTCGTCGCATCCCGACATCAACCGCTCAAGCGCGAGAAGGTGAGCCCGTGCCAGGTCCTGCACATGCACATAATCGCGGATCGCGGTGCCGTCGCGCGTCGGGTGATCCGTCCCGAATACGGTGACCGGTCCGCGCTTGCCCATCACGGCCTCGATCAGCAGGGGGATCAGATGCGTTTCCGGAACATGCTGCTCCCCGAGCTCGCCTTCCGGATCGGCGCCGGCGGCGTTCGCATAGCGCAGCACTGCACGCTGCAATCCGTATGACAGACCGTACCAGTGCAGGACCTGCTCGACCGTCCGCTTCGACTCGGCGTACGGACTTGCAGGCCGCCTCGGATGGGTTTCAGGGATCGGCAGACAGAGCGGCTCGCCATAGACGGCGCAGGTCGACGAAAAGACGATCCGGTGGACGCCGGCCCGGCGCATCGCCTCGAGGAGCGCGAGCGTGCCACCAACATTGATCCCGAAATACTCGGCCGGGTCGGTGATCGAATCGGCGACGACGCTGCGCCCGGCAAGGTGGATCACCCCCGCGATCGGGAACCGCCGGAAGACATCGCACAGGCGTCGCGTATCCGCGATATCACCTTCGATCACCGGCCCCCAGCGGACCGCGTGCCGGTGGCCGGTCGAAAAATCGTCGTAGGTCACGGGGACATAGCCGGCCCGATGGAGGGCCTTGCAGGTGTGGCTGCCGATATAGCCGGCGCCGCCGGTCACAAGAACATATGTCGGCATACAGGCCCCTGCGTCCCGATAGCGATGCGGTTGCCCGAAGCGTCCCGCGACCCTGTGGGCAGATCGCGGCCACTATACAGGAGAACGGCAACATTCGCGAGTAGCGGGTGCCGGCTCGATATGTGTTGGCTGAAAAACTCCTTGTGCTTCCGGATCGATAGGGAAGATGCGGTCATCGTTGGCGGCACACTCGGTGGCAAAGGGACTCCGTGCCCGGGTCAATGCTGCGCGCTTTAGCCGAAGATCGGCGGGCCGTCGATGACTGATCTCAACCACACATCGTTAATATCCCCTCAGCCATTGCCGGTTGACACTGTGCCGCCACCGTTGGTACAGGGAACTCGGCTGGTATGAGCGGCGCAGCCGGGGGGACGGCGGTGTGTGCCGCCGATGGGTGTAGGTCTTTGTGTTCGATGCTGGAAGTTCGACGTCTCCCTCTTCCGGAGGTGAAGCTTCTGGTCCCGCGCCGGTTCGGGGACGGTCGCGGCTGGTTTTCCGAGACCTACAATGCGCGGCGGTTCGCCGAGGCGGGGATCGCGTCGGCCTTCGTGCAGGACAATCATTCCTACTCGGCACAGCGCGGCACCGTCCGCGGCCTTCACTTCCAGGCGCCGCCGTTCGCGCAGGCGAAGCTGGTGCGTGTGCTGCGCGGCAGCATCTTCGACGTTGCGGTCGACATCCGCCGCGGTTCACCGACCTTCGGACAGCATGTGACGGCGATCCTGACGGCGGCGGAAGGGAGCCAGCTGTTCATCCCGATCGGGTTCGCGCACGGCTTCTGCACGCTCGAGCCGGACGTCGAGGTCGCCTACAAGGTCGATCAGTATTATTCGCCCGAGCACGATCTCGGGCTGCGCTGGGACGATGCGTCGCTCGGCATCGACTGGCCGGTCGGATCGGATGACGCGGTGGTGTCCGACAAGGACAGGTCGCATCCGAGGCTGTGCGACCTTCCCGCGTATTTCACCGAAGAGGCAGCCAGGGAGGCGGCCAGGATTTTTCCCGGAGCGGGGTAGTCTGCCGGGGGTCAGGGGGGATCTTGAAGGTCATCGTCACGGGCGGCGCCGGCTTCATCGGCTCGGCGGTCTGCCGCTGGCTGATCCGGGAGACGGCGTGTCACGTCGTCAATGTCGATAAGCTCACCTATGCTGCCAATCTCGCGTCGCTGGCGGATATCGCGCGGAGCCGGCGCTACTGCTTCGAGCGCGCCGACGTCGCCGATCGCGCGGCCATGGAGCGGATCTTCCGGGACGGGCAGCCGGACGCGGTGCTGCATCTGGCGGCCGAGTCCCATGTCGACCGCTCGATCGACGACGCTGCCGCATTCGTGCGGACCAATCTGGTCGGCACCTACGTCCTGCTCGATGTGGCGCGGCGCTACTGGATGGAGCTGGAGGGGGCGCGCCGCGCCGCGTTCCGCTTCCTCCACGTCTCGACCGACGAGGTCTACGGGTCGCTCGGGCCGAGCGGCCGCTTCGTCGAGACCACGCCCTATGCGCCCAATTCGCCCTACGCCGCGAGCAAGGCGGGGTCGGACCATCTGGTCCGGGCCTGGCACCACACCTTCGGCCTGCCGGCGCTGATCAGCAACTGCTCGAACAACTACGGCCCGTACCAGTTTCCGGAGAAGCTGATCCCGCTCACGATCCTCAACGCGGCCGAGGGAAAGCCGCTGCCCGTCTACGGCAGCGGCAGCAACGTCCGCGACTGGCTCCATGTCGAGGATCATGCGCGGGCGCTGTGGATGATCCTGCGCGCCGGCAGGCCCGGCGAGAGCTACAATGTCGGCGGCGGCAACGAGCGCACCAATCTCGAGGTGGTGCAGCGGATCTGCGCCATTCTCGACGTATTGCGGCCGCTGCCGGAGGGGCGCCCGCATGCCGGGCTGATCACCTTCGTGCCCGACCGGCCCGGCCACGATTTGCGCTATGCGATCGATGCGTCGAAGCTGTGCCGCGAGCTCGGCTGGGCGCCGCGCGAGAGCTTCGAGACCGGTCTGCACAAGACCGTGGCCTGGTATCTCGATCGTCCCGACTGGTGGCGGCCGCTGCGCGAGGGCGTCTATGCCGGCCAGCGGCTGGGGCTGGACCGCGCGGCCGCGCCGGCGGCGGCGCTGGCCGGCTGAACCCCGGCCGGTTCCGTGATGAAGACGCTCCTCGTATTCGGCGCCGCCGGCCAGGTCGGGACCGAGCTCGGCCGCGCGGCGCTGCCGGAGGGCTGGCGGGTGCTGCGGCTTGAGCGCAGCCGGGCCGACATCACCCGGCCGGAGGAGGTGGCGCGCGCCCTGTCCGGCCCGGACCCGGTCGCCGTCGTCAATGCCGCCGCCTACACCGCCGTCGACCGGGCGGAGGCGGAGCCGGAGGCCGCGGCGGCGGTCAATCGGGACGGGGTCGGCCATCTCGCCCGCGCCTGCGCCGAGCGCGGCGTGCCGCTGATCCACCTGTCCACCGACTATGTGTTCGATGGCCGCAAGGCCGGGGCCTATGTCGAGGCGGACCCGGTCGCGCCGCTCGGCGTCTACGGCGCCACCAAGGCGGCGGGCGAGGCCGCGGTGCGTGCGGCCGGGCCGCGCCACGTCATCCTGCGCACCTCCTGGGTCTATGCGCCGCACGGGCATAATTTCGTGCGCACCATGCTGCGCCTGGGCCGCGAGCGCGCGGAACTGCGCGTGGTCGACGACCAGACCGGCTCGCCGACCAGCGCCACCGACATCGCCGCCGCGGTGGTCGCGGTCGCGCGGCGGCTGGATGCCGGCACAGCCGACGGGTTCGGCACCTTCCATTACTGCAGCGCCGGCACCACCAGCTGGTTCGGCTTCGCCGAGGCGGTGTTCGCGCAGGCCGTGCGGCACGGCTACCGGCCGCCGCGGCTGCTGCCGATCGCGACCAGGGACTATCCGACCGCGGCCGCGCGGCCGGCCAACTCGGCGCTGGACTGCAGCCGGATCGAGCGGATCTACGGCATCCGGCGCCCCGACTGGCGGGCGAGCCTTGCGCGCTGCATCGACGCGATCTTCGCCGCCGCGCCGGCGGCGGAGGGGGGCGCATGAAGGGCATCATCCTGGCCGGCGGCAGCGGCACGCGGCTCTACCCGCTCACCCTGCCGGTGAGCAAGCAGCTCCTGCCGGTCTACGACAAGCCGATGATCTACTACCCGCTGTCGGTGCTGATGCTGGCCGGCATCCGCGAGATCCTGATCATCACCACGCCGCACGAGCAGGCGCTGTTCCGCGCCCTGCTCGGCGACGGCCGGCAGTGGGGCATCGCTCTGTCCTATGCCGTGCAGCCGGCGCCGGAGGGGCTCGCCCAGGCGTTCGTGATCGGGCGCGACTTCATCGGCCGCGACCCGGTCTGCCTGATCCTCGGCGACAACATCTTCTTCGGGCTCGGCCTGACCGGGATCCTCGAGCGCGCCGCGCGCCTGGAGAGCGGCGCGGTGGTGTTCGCCTACTGGGTGCGCGATCCCGAGCGCTACGGCGTGGTCGAGTTCGACGAGGCCGGCCGGGCGGTCGGGATCGAGGAGAAGCCGGCGCGGCCGCGCTCGAACTGGGCGGTGACGGGGTTGTACTTCTACGACAACGACGTGGTCGAGATCGCCGCCGCGCCGCGGCCCTCGCCGCGCGGCGAGCTGGAGAGCACCGACGTCAACCGGCGCTATCTGGAGCGCGGCGACCTGCGGGTGGAGCGGCTGGGGCGCGGCTATGCCTGGCTCGACACCGGCACGCACGAGGCGCTGAGCGAGGCCGGCGCCTTCATCCGCACCATCGAGCAGCGCCAGGGGCTCAAGGTCGCCTGCCCCGAGGAGATCGCCTACGCCCGCGGCTTCATCGACGCGGAGGATGTGCGCCGGCTCGCCCGGCCGCTGCGCAACAGCGGGTACGGGGAGTATTTGATTGGGCTTCTGGAGACATCCTAACCAGACGACCCGAACAGTGCCCGGTGTCTCTCAGTGTTCATGTCGCCGATCAGGATGCCTTTAAAGTATCAGACAGTGGGGCAAGCCGTACCTGTAGAAGCCGGCGGATCTTCGTGAAGGGATGATACGTAATGGACGTTTTTCAGGATGCAGTTCTTGGCCCCCTACTGAACCCGCAAGACGGGATGGATCCGAACGAGAAAGAGATCGAGATTGATGAGGCATGGTACCTATCCGTATACCCAGACGTGGCCGAGGCAATTGAGGCTGGTCGGTTCAGATCCGCGAAAGAACACTACCTGACATATGGGCGCTTTGAAGGCCGTGATCCCACGGGTTCGAAAGAAGGTAGTTCTAAGCCTATGGAAAAAA
>CAZVAR010000160.1:0-7556 GCA_964625225.1 uncultured Alphaproteobacteria bacterium
TCTGGGCCTGGATCGAGACGTCGAGCGCGGTCGTCGGCTCGTCGGCGATCACGAGGCGGGGATTGGCGCAAAGCGCCAATGCGATCACGACGCGCTGCCGCATCCCGCCGGAGAAGGCGTGCGGATAGGAGTCGATCCGCTGCTCCGGCGCGGGGATCCCGACCTCGCGCAGGAGGTCGATCGCGCGGGCGCGCGCGGCGGCTGCGCTCAGGTCGGTGTGGGTCTGGATGGTCTCGACAAGTTGCTCGCCGATCGTATAGAGGGGATTCAGGCTCGTCAGCGGATCCTGGAAGATGGCGCCGATCTGGCGGCCGCGGATGCGCCGCATCTCCTCGTAAGGCAGATGGTCGATACGCCGGCCGTCGAGCCGGATCTCCCCCGCGGCGATGCGGCCCGGCGGCTCCAGGAGCCCGATCACGGCGGTCCCGGTCAGCGACTTGCCGGCGCCGGACTCGCCGACGACGCCGAGCACCTCGCCCTCGCCGATCGAGAACGATATGTCGTCGACCGCGACCAGGAGGCCGCGCCGGGTCGGGAACTCGATGCGGAGACGTTCGACCTCGAGCAGGGGCATCAGGCAGGCCTATCGCGGCGGAGCATATGCGTGGACCCGGGCTCGGGCCGGCCGGCTGCGACGGAGACGAGGGTCGACATCGCGGCTTACCGCAATTTCGGATTTAGCGCGTCGCGCAACCAGTCCCCCAGCAGGTTGACCGCCAGCACGAGGATCACTAGAGCGAGCGACGGGAACAGGGTGATCCACCACTCACCCGAGAACAGGAAGTCGTTGCCGATGCGGATCAGCGTCCCGAGCGACGGCGTCGTCGGCGGAACCCCGACGCCTAGGAAGCTGAGCGTCGCCTCGGCGATGATGGCGAGCGCGAGACCGATCGTCGCCAGCACCAGCACCGGCCCCATCACGTTAGGCAGGACGTGCCGCAGCATGATCTTGAGCGGGTGAATGCCGATCACCTGCGCCGCGGCGACGTACTCCTTGTTCTTCTCGACCAGGGTCGAGCCGCGCGTGACCCGCGCGAACTGCGGCCAGTCGGAGATGCCGATCGCGAAGATCAGGACGTAGATCGCGAGATCCTGCTGGAATTCGCGCGGCAGCGCGGTCCGGGCGACGCCGTTGACCATCAGGGCGACCAGAATGCCCGGCAGGGTGAGCTGGATGTCAGCGAGGCGCATGATCGCGGCATCGAACCAACCGCCGACATAGCCGCTGATGACGCCGAGCGCGCAGCCGAGGATCACCGCGAACAGGATCGCGGCGAAGCCGACCACCAGCGAGATCCGCGTCCCGTACATGATGGTCGACAGGATGTCGCGTCCCTGGTCGTCGGTCCCGAGCAGGAAGGCAGCGTTCCCGTCTGCCGACCAGGCCGGCGGCGTGAACGCGTCCATGAGGTCGAGCGTCGCCGGGTCGAAGGGATTGTGCGGCGCAAGCCAGTGCGCGAAGCCCGCGGCAATGAAGTAGACGAGCGTGATGACCGTGGCGACGACCGTCAGCGGCGAGCGCGTGAAGCTGTAGAACAGGTCGGAACCGGCTACCCGCGCCCATGCGCCGCGCAGGCGCACGCCGAGCGCCTCCTTCTCCACCTCCTCGACCACGGCTTCGGGCGTCACGCGATCCAAGGTTCAGCTCCGGCGGCCGGCAACCGCACGGATGCGCGGATCGACGGCATAGTAGAGGAGATCGACCACGAGATTGATCGTGACGAAGACGACGGCGACCAGGGTCAGATACGCGGCCATCAGCGGGATGTCGGCAAACTGCACGGCCTGGATGAATAGGAATCCCATACCCGGCCCCTGGAACACGGTTTCGGTGATGATCTAGAAGGGGATCAGCGAACCGATGTTGAGCCCGGTGATCGTGATGACCGGCACCAGCGTGTTCTTCAGCGCGTGCCCGAAATTGATCGACCTGTCGGACAGGCCGCGGGCGCGGGCGAACTTGATGTAGTCGGTGCGCATCACCTCCAGCATCTCGGTCCGGACGAGACGGAGAATGAGGGTCATCTGGAAGAGGCTCAGAGTGACCGCCGGCATGATGATCGCCTGCCAGCCGCTCGCGGTCAGGAAGCCGGTAGTCCAACCACCGAGCCGGACCGTCTCTCCGCGACCGTAGGACGGCAGCCAGCCCAGGATGACGGCGAACACATAGATGAGCGCGATGCCGATCACGAAGGTCGGCAGCGACACGCCGATCAGCGAGACGGTGAGAATGGCCCGGCTGACCCAACTGTAGCGCTTGATGCCGGTATAGACGCCGAGGCCGATCCCGAGCGTCAGCGCAATGACCGCCGAGGCGAACACCAGCTCGAGCGTCGCCGGCATCCGCTCGGCGATGAGGTCAGCTACGGGCCGCTGCAGGCGCAGCGAGATCCCGAACTCACCCTGGATCGCATTGCCGACGAACCGCGCGAACTGGACGAGAAACGGGTCGTTAAGACCAAGCGCCTCGCGGATGGCCTCGCGGTCGGCGAGGCTCGCCTCCTGACCGACCATGTTGTTGACCGGGTCGCCGACATAGTTGAACAGCAGGAAGGAGACCAGCGCCACCGCCAGCACCACGGCGACGGCCTGCAGGGCACGCTGGATGAGGAAGGCGATCATCGGCGGCAACGCATGCCATCGGGTCCGGAAAGCGCGCAGGGGCGGGTCCCGGCCCGCCCGCTACACTCCGCCGATCCGGCCCGCGAGAACCCGGTTCTACTTCACCGTCGCGTACCGGAATTGCGGCGAATCGTTCGCGATGATCGGCATGTCGACACGATCCTTCATCGCCCAGGTGATGACTTGGTGATGCAGGGGTACGTAGACCATATCGTTCTTCGCGATCTCCCAGGCCTTGGCGATGATCTGATTGCGCTTCTCGATGTCGATCTCGCTATCCATCGCCTGGATCAGCTCGTCGAGCTCCGGGTTGCTGTAGCCGGTCGCATTCCAGGTTCCCTTGGTGTGATAGAGGAAGTTGAACACGTAATGGGAATCCTGCGTCGGCACGCCCCAGCCCAGCATGTAGAAGTCGCTTTCCCGCCTCTGCAGCTTCGGGAAGTGTAGGCTCTTCGTCTGCGCATCCAGCGCCACCTTGATACCGACCTTGCCGAGCATTCCGACTACCGCCTGGCAGATCGCCTCATCGTTGATGTAGCGATCGTTCGGGCAATCAAGCCTGACCTCGAAGCCGTTCGGATAGCCCGCCTCGGCGAGCAGCTTCTTCGACGCTTCGGGATCGAAGGGCAGCCGCTGATCGAGCTCCTCCGTCCAACCGTTGACAAAGGATGGCGTGATGATGCCGGCCGGCGCGGAGTCTCCGCGCATCACCTTCTGCTGAATCGCCTTGATGTCGATCGCTTGGTAGACGGCTTGGCGCACCTTCGGGTCGGAGAAGGGATTCTTGCCCTTCACGTCGGAGCTGCGCAGCTCCGGCGAGGCGACGTCCATGCCGAGGAAGATCGTGCGGTTCTGCGGCGTGTTGAGCGTCTTCAGGCCCGGCGCCGCCTTGATGCGGCCGATGTCCTGCACCGGCGGGTCGAGCACGAAGTCGAGCTCGCCCGAAAGCAGTGCCGCGACCCGCGTCGCCTGATTGGCGATCGGCGTGTAGACGATCTCGTCGACATTGGTCGGCCACTGCTTCAGGCCCCACCAGTCCTCGTTCTTGACGAGGATGGTCCGCACGTCCGGTTCGCGGAGCTGCACCTTGAAGGGACCCGTCCCGTTGGCGTTGCGGACCGCATAGGTCTCCTGCTTGTTCTTGTAGTCCTGGACCTCGGTGACGTTGTGCTTCTCGGCCCACTCCTTGCTCATAATCGCGATTGTCACGAGCTGATTCGGCAGGATGGGATTGGGGCCGTTGGTGACGATGTGGACGGTATGATCGTCCACCTTCTTCACTTCCTTGATGCTGCTGATCTGATTCTTGAAGTCGGAGTTGGCCGACTTCGCGCGCCCGATGCTGAAGATCACGTCGTCGGCGTCGAAGGTGTCGCCGTCGTGAAATTTCACGCCCTGACGGAGCTTGAACTCCCACACCGTCGGCTCGACGATCCGCCAGCTCTCGGCCAGCGCCGGCTCGAGCTTCAGCTCGGCATCGCTGCGGACGAGCGGCTCCATGACGTTGTATACGTTGAGCGTGTTGGTGGGCCCTTCGTTCTGTGCGTGCGGATCGAGGGTCAGCGCGTCGCCCTGACTCGCCCAGCGCAGAGTGTTCTTCGCATCGGCCGGGGCGGCAAACGCGAGGGTGGCGGCGAGCGCGACGCCGCTCAACAGGCTCCTCAGGATCATCTTTAGCCTCTCCCGCTGTTGTCTTCTGTTCACGTCACGCACCGGCCCGCGGCAGACCGGCCCCGATCGGATCGTGTAAACATTACCGAACGGTGAGCAGCCGGACCAGTCCCTTGCCGCCGCTTGCAGGCCGCGCGGCGACGAACCATTCTTGGTGCGTATGCAGGGCGGCCGGGATGCCGCCCGCAAGGATCGGAGGAAGAGGCCCGATGCGTGGTTTGATGATGGATGCGCCGCTCTTGATCTCGTCATTGATCAAGTTCGCGGATCAGTATCATGGCGGTACGGAGATCGTGACGCGCACCATCGAGGGACCGATCCATCGCTATACATACGCCGATGCGCACCGCCGCGCGAAGCAGCTCGCCAACGCGCTGACCGGTCTCGGCATCCGGCTCGGCGACCGCATCGGCACGCTTGCCTGGAACACCCACCGGCACTACGAGATTTATTACGGTGTGTCGGGGATGGGGGCGGTCTGCCACACCATCAACCCGCGGCTGTTCCAGGATCAACTCGTCTACATCATCAACCACGCGGAAGATCGCTATCTCTTCGTGGATCTCACCTTCGTGCCGCTGGTCGAGAAGCTCTGGGACCAGGTGAAGTCCACGGTCGAGGGCGTCGTGGTGATGACCGACCGCGCCAGCATGCCGGCGAGCGCGATGATCGATCGCCTGCTCTGCTACGAGGATCTCGTCAACGCCCACTCGGACGAGTTCGAGTGGCCGGTGTTCGACGAGAACACCGCCTCTTCGCTCTGCTACACCTCCGGCACCACAGGCAACCCGAAGGGCGTTCTCTACAGCCATCGGGCCAATGTGCTTCATTCCTACGCTTCTGCGCTGCCGGACGTATTCAGCCTGTCCGCCCGCGACACGGTGATGCCGGTGGTCCCGATGTTTCACGCCAACGCCTGGGGCATTCCCTACGCCGCTACCATGACCGGCTCGAAGCTGGTCATGCCCGGCGCGAAAATGGACGGTGCCAGCCTCCACGAGCTTCTGGAGGGCGAAGGCGTCAGCTTCACCGCCGCAGTGCCCACGGTGTGGCTCATGTTGCTGGACTATCTGCGCGAGACCGGCAAGCGGCTCACCACCTTGAAGAGCGTCGTGATCGGCGGCTCCGCCTGCCCGCGTTCAATGATGGAGGCGTTCCGCGAGGAATATGGCGCGACAGTTCGGCACGCCTGGGGCATGACCGAGATGTCGCCGCTCGGCACCGTCAACGTGCCGCTCGCCAAACATGCCGGCCTGTCGAAGTCGGAATATTACGATCTGGCCGAGAAGCAGGGCCGACCGATCTTCGGCGTCGAGATGAAGATCGTCGATGACAGCGGTAAGGAACTTCCGCGCGACGGCAAGGCCTTCGGCGACCTGAAGGTCCGCGGTCCCTGGGTTGCTGCCGGATACTTCAAGATCGGTAAGACCAGTGCGTTCGAGGACGGGTGGTTTTCCACCGGCGACGTGGCGACGCTCGATGCCGACGGCTACATGCGGATCACCGATCGCAGCAAGGACGTGATCAAGTCGGGCGGCGAGTGGATCAGCTCGATCGATCTCGAAAATATTGCCGTCGGCCACCCCGACGTGGCCGAGGCGGCGGTGATCGGCGTGCCGCACCCGAAATGGGACGAGCGCCCGCTGCTGCTGGTCGTGCCGCGAAAGGGCAGTCACCCCACCAAGGAAGCGCTGCTCGCCTTCTTCGAAGGGAAGATCGCGAAATGGTGGATGCCCGATGACGTGGTCTTCGTCGACGAACTGCCGCACACCGCAACGGGCAAGTTGCTCAAAACCAAACTTCGCGAAGACTTTGCGGACTATAGGCTGCCCACCGCAGGCTAGTCGAGCCGTCCGGGAGAAGGGAATGCGCTGGCCCGCCCTCCAGTTCGCTTTGCTTTCGCTCACCTTGTCTGCCGCCGTCGGTGCGGCGGAGATGGATTTCCAGATAACCTCCGACCGTGGCGACACCTACCGCGCGGTGGTGACGATCGACAATCCCAGCGACCGCAAGGTCGCCGATTGGAGTCTGGAGTTCACCTTCGACCGCGAGGTCTTGCAGGCCTTCGGCGCAGAGTTCACGCAGCTGGCTGCCGACCGCTATCGCTTCAGCCCGACCGAGTGGACGAAGGAGATTGCCCCCGGGGGGCAAGCCAAGTTCACGTTCGTGGGAAAGCCGGGCAACCTGAAGTCCGGGCCGCAGCAGGTCGACCTGGACGTAATCTACGCGGCGGCCGCCGTTGCCGATGCGGGTGCGCCGGCTCCGCAGGCCCGGACCGTACCGGACCGCTCCGCCGCCTCCCCTCCGCAGCCGGCGGAGGCGAAAGCCACTAACCGGGGCGCCGATGCGATCCAGGAAGACGGCCTGCCGCACACCACGGCGTTCCAGGTCAAGAACAGCTGGAACAATGGATTCGTCGCCGAGATGGTCGTCATCAACGACTCCGACCGTACGATCGCGCCCTGGCGACTGGAAATGACGCTCGATAACAGCATCGAGCAGATGTGGGAGGCCGAATACCGACAGGTGGGTGCAACGCGGTGGCTCGTTACGCCGAAGACCCATAATCAGGAGATTCCGCCCGGCGGCTTCGTGGTGTTTGGTTTCAAGGGCGCGGCGGCATTCCAGGCCCGGCCGTCGGAGACTCGCCTTTTCGAAGGCGGCTGAGCGTCAGCGGCGATGCATCCCGGAACGACCCCTCCCGATCGAGATGCGGGTGGCGGGGGAATTCCGACCCCGGGCCCCGCATTGCCGCCATTCACGATCCCTTAAGATCTGCCCCCTATTACGCTAATGCGCGAGGAGGTTGTCGTTCCGCCGGCGCGGCTCCACCGGAGAGCGGACGGAGGCCCGCGCGCCGTCCCATCTGTGCAACGTCCGCCTCGTCAATGGGCAAGAGGATGCTCACCGATCGGCAGCTGGAATTGATCCGCATGCTCACGGCAGGTTACACGGCCCGGGAGATAGCTCAGCGGCTCGGCATTGCGCCCAGAGAGGCGCGTCCTGCGGTTCGCGATGTGCTGCGGATACTGAGTGCTTATCCCGATCCGGAGGCCGGCAGCGGCAACGGAACGACGTCGCGGGGAGACAATTCTCAATCCTGAGGCGAACCGAACCGGCGCACTACGGTACGGGCACGTTGTGCGAGACAGACATTTCCCTCGCCTCGGCATCTCGGGCAAATCTCGACGAAGTCGCTCCAGAATTCCTCGGCGATCTCTTCCAGAAACGGACACGGTGGTATAGGCTCAAGCCTGTCCCCC
>CAZVAR010000161.1:0-7527 GCA_964625225.1 uncultured Alphaproteobacteria bacterium
CGCCCCAGGTCTGCGGGCTGGAGGGCGGCAGGTCGCAGTACCAGTCGTAGAAGCTGAGGCAGACGCCGCCGATCAGCGACAGGTAACGGGCGCCGGCGGCATAGGAGATCATCGACATCGCCGGGATCGGCGAAAAGCCCGCAATGCGGTCCGGGCCGTAGGCCTTGATCGTATAGACGTTGGCGGCCGCAATCATCTCTTCGGCCTCGCGCCAGTCGGCGCGGACGAAGCCGCCCATGCCGCGGCTCTTCTTGTAGAGCTTCGCCTTATCCGGGTTCTCGACGATCGAGGCCCAGGCCTCGACCGGATCCTTGTTGCGGCGCGCCTCGCGGTAGAGCTTCAGCAGCTTCGACCGCACCATCGGGTATTTCAACCGGTTGGCGCTGTAGAGATACCAGGAGTAGCTGGCGCCGCGAGCGCAGCCGCGCGGCTCGTGGTCGGGCAGGCCGGGGCGCGTGCGCGGATAGTCGGTCTGCTGCGTCTCCCAGGTGACGATCCCGCCCTTGACGTAGATCTTCCAGCTGCAGGAGCCGGTGCAGTTCACCCCGTGGGTGGACCGCACGATCTTGTCGTGCTGCCAGCGCTTCCGGTAGCCGTCCTCCCACCTGCGGTCCTCGACCGTCACCTGGCCGTGGCCGTTGGAGAAGGTATCGACGTTCTTCCGCAGGAAGGTCAGACGATCGAGAAAATGGCTCATTCCGAGCTCCCGTCCGAGGCGCGTGATCGCTGCGCTGCGCTTCGGGATTTTATGTAGACGTGCTCGGATCAGGATGGTTTGATCTGAGTCAAAGGCGCGACCGTATTTGCCAAGAATTCCGGTACAGCCGCTTCTGAAAGGACGGTGCGTGCGTTCTACGATGCGTATTCTTGATATTTATCAAGTATACGCCAGTAGCGGCGTGCCGGGCCCGGATCGCGAAAGCGGAACCCGGAGAGCGCACGGCATCGCATCGTGCCTGAGGGTGCGTCTACGCCCGCGGCACACGGACAGGGCGGCCGGGACCCCGGTGGCGCACCGTTGCGGTCCGGCCAACGGTCGCTCCTCCGGGGTCGTAAGGGACGTCGGCGGGAAGGGCGGGATTCGCGCGCCGGGCCGGGCAGGGGCGCCGCATTTCCGGGAACCGGCTGCTGTGGGGTCAGTTCGATTTGCGAGAGGCCCGTAAATATAAGGAGTGACACTGAAATGCCGCCGCTCAAGTCGGCCCTGATTCTGCTCGGGGTAGTCGGAGGGGTGATCTTTCTCGCCTGGCTTTATCTCGGATATTTTGCACCGGACATCGGTGACGCGAGTATGAGCGGTCAGGGAACCTTCGCGATGGTGCTGGGCATCGTTTTCAGCCTCGTGGTGGGCATAGGGCTGATGGGTCTGCTCTTTTTCTCACACAATCGCGGCTACGATGACCGCCTCGCCCGCCGTGAAGACCCCAGCCCGCCCGTCGAACAGCCGGGGCGGGAGCCCTCGCCGCGCTGATCGGGAACGGCCGCTCGCGGCCTGCGCGGTCGCGCTCGTCGCCCGGCTTCGACCGCGGGCGAACACGCCCGTGCGCCGCGCCGGTTCGCGCAGGAATGGGCTTGAGTTGAGCCCGCCCCTTCGACGCTCGCTCGTGTCCGACCGGGATCGCCTCCCTTCGGGACGTCATCGGCATGAGGTCGTCCTGCGTCCTGTTGTCGCAGCGCCGCGCCCCGGAAAGGCGTGCGCCGGAGGGTGAGGGAGGCGCTCGCTTTGGGGTCGAGCGGCCCGAAGTCGGCGCAGACCGTACCGGCCTCAGCAGCGTATCTCCGCACCCGGGCGGACGTAGTACCACCAAGTCATCGATACGCAGCTTGCGTAGAAGGCGATGAAGAAGAGCAGGGCCGTCTCGGGACCGCCCGTCAAAGCGATCGAGCTGCCGTAGCTCTTGGGGATGAAGAAGGCCCCGTAGGCCGCGATCGCCGACGTGAAGCCGATGACGGCGGCCGACTCCTTCTCGGCTTCGCGGAGGACCTGGGCATCCGACAGTCGCGTGCCCTCCTCGCGGTCGATGCGCGCGCGCTCCTGGCGGAAGATGGCGGGTACCATCTGGAAGGTCGAGGCGTTGCCGACGCCTGTCGCCGCGAACAGCAGCAGGAACATGGCGAAGAAGCCCCAGAACGCGCCGGGCTGCTCACGAATGCCCAGGAAGAACAGGACACCCGCGACCGCCGCGATCATGACGATGAACACGCAGAGCGTCACCCGGGCGCCGCCGAAGCGGTCCGAAATCCAGCCGCTGCCGGCGCGGGAGAGCGCACCCACCAGCGGCGCGAGGAAGGCGTATTGCAGTACCTCGACCTGCGGAAACATCAGCTTGGCCAGCAGCGGGAACCCGGCCGAGAAGCCGATGAACGAGCCGAAGGTGCCGGTGTAGAGCCAGCACATGATCCAGTTGTGCTTGCGCTTGAAGATGACCGCTTGCTCGGCAAAGGAGGCGCGGGCGCTGGCGATGTCGTTCATGCCGAACCAGGCCGCGAGCGCGGAAAGGACCACGAACGGCACCCAGATGAAGCCGGCGTTCTGCAGCCAGACCGCCTTGGTGACGCCGTCCCTGGCCCAGACCTGCGGCTCGCCGCCCAGCGCGTCGAATACGCCCATGGTGACGACCAGCGGCACGACGAACTGGACCACGCTGACCCCGAGATTGCCGAGCCCGGCATTGATTCCCAGGGCGCTGCCCTTGCGGTGCTTCGGGAAAAAGAAGCTGATATTGGCCATGCTGGATGCGAAATTGCCCCCGCCGAGACCGCACAGCGCGGACAGCAGCAACAGCACCCAGTAGGGCGTGGCCGGATCCTGAACCGCGAAGCCGATGCCGAGCGCCGGGACGAGCAGGGAAGCCGTACTGATCGCCGTCCAGCGCCGGCCGCCGAAGATCGGCACCATGAACGCGTAGAAGATCCGTAGGGTGGCGCCCGAGAGCCCCGGCAGCGCCGCCAGCCAGAACAGCTGGTCGGCCGAGAGGGCGAACCCGATGGCCGGCAGATTGACGACGACGACGCTCCAGACCATCCAGACGGCGAAGGCGAGCAGCAGCGCCGGGACCGAGATCCAGAGGTTGCGGGCCGCGACGCGACGCCCGCCGGCCTTCCAGAACGCCGTGTCCTCGGGCTTCCAATCGGTCAGGACTTGACCGGGCAGGGCGACGTTGGCGGTAGCCATGGCGGGATCCTCGGCGGGTCAGTGGGTCGGGAGGCGGTAGGGCAGGGGCCCGGGCGCGGCGGGATCGCCGGGCTCGACCGTGACGGGCCGCGCGCCTTCGTCCGGACTCATCCCCTCCATCTCCGGCAGCTCGGGGAGGCCCTTCAGCTCCGGCACGCGCTTGCGTTCCATCCGCAGGATCGCGAGGTGCATCCATATGAAGGCGACCGCGACCAGGACGAAGAGCAGCATGAAGCAGCTCGTCCAGACGCCGGTCAGGTCGTTCATGAGGCCGAAGACGATCGGCAGCACGAAGCCGCCCAGGCCGCCGATCATGCCGACCAGGCCGCCCACCGAGCCGACATGCTCGGGATAGTAGACCGGGATGTGCTTGAACACCGCGGCCTTGCCCAGCGACATGAAGAAGCCGAGCACGAATACCAGGACCGTGAAGGGGGCTACGCCGATGGCGAAGCTGAACGCGATCGGCCCGTCGATGCCGTGTACGACATAGTCGGTCGCCGGATAGGACAGCACGAAGGTGACGACGGCCGAGACGCCGAACGTCCAGTACATGACGGCGCGGGCGCCGATCCGGTCCGACAGGGCGCCCCCATAGGCGCGAAAGATGCTGGCCGGGATCGAGTAGGCGGCGCCGATCATGCCGGCCGTGGTGATGTCCAGCCCGTACACGCCGACCAGGTAACGCGGCAGCCACAGGGCCAACGCGACGAAGGCGCCGAACACGAAGAAGTAGTACAGGGCGAAGCGCCATACCTGGAGCTTCTTCAGGGGCGAGAGCTGCATGAAGGTGGAGGCCGGCTTCAGCCCGCGCCGCCTGAGGTCCGTCAGGACCGGGTCGTTTTCGGTCGTGAACCAGAACGCGACCGCGGTCACGGCCAGGGCGGCGGCCCAGATCTGGGCGACCGCTTCCCAACCGAGCGCCACCATGACGAAGGGCGCGGCGAACTTGGTCACGGCCGCGCCGACATTGCCCATCCCGAAGATGCCGAGCGCCGTGCCCTGCTTGTCCTTCGGATACCAGCGCGAGACATAGGCGACGCCGACGGCGAATGAGCCCCCGGCAAGGCCGACCCCGAGGGCCGCGAGCAGGAACGCCTCGTAGCTGGTCGCGTTGGCGAGCAGGAAGGTCGCGACCGCGGCCGCCAGCATCAACAGCGTGAAGACGAGACGACCACCATATTGGTCGGTCCAGATCCCGAGGAACAGCCGCGTCAGCGAGCCGGTCAGGATCGGCGTGCCGACCAGCAGGCCGAACTGGGTTTCCGTAAGCCCCAGATTCTGCTTAATCTGGATGCCGATGATCGAGAAGATGGTCCAGACCGCGAAGCATACCGTGAATGCCGCGGTGCTTGCGGCGAGGGCCCGGCGCTGCCGGACCGGTTCGACGGGGAAGGCATGTTGCATGGCCTGATTCCCGATGCCGATGGGATCGGCGGCGGCCGAGGTCCGGAAGTCGAAGGGCCCGGTCTCGCCACGATCGGCCGGGAATGTCGGGCAAGTGGGAAGAAGGGGCCTTGATATAGCTCAATTCGTGCTGGATTCCCGTTCGCAGGCGCGAAGGCCGGATCCGGGGCCGCGTCGCGTCGATCGTTCGCGGGACCGTACCGTGATACTACCCCTCATGGTGGCCCGGTGTTCTCGACGGCGCATCCCCCGGCCCTGGGGGGCAGCATGAAGACAGAGGGCCTGCAGCAGCTCCGCACGCTGCCGTTGTTCGGGCCTCTGACCGAGGAGGACATCGCCCGCTTGGCCGGAAGCGCCGATCTTCAGCGCTACCCGAAGGGCACCGTGCTTTTCGAGGAAGGGGACGAGCCCGACTTCCTGCACGTGCTGCTCGAAGGCTCGGTCGAGCTGTTCGCCACCGGCGGTCAGGACCGCACCATGGCCGTCGAGATCGTATGGCCGATCGACAGCTTCATTCTGGCGGCGGCGCTGACCGGGACGCCCTATTTGATGTCGGCCCGCACGATCGAGCCCTGCCGTATCCTGATGGTTCCGGCCGATGGGCTGCGCCGGCAGATCGCCGAGGACCCGCGGCTGTCCCTCACCATGATCGCGTCGCTCGCCGGTCAGTACCGGGCCATGGTGCGACAGATCAAGGATCTGAAGCTGCGGAACAGCACGCAGCGGCTCGGGTGTTTCCTGTTGCGCCTGGTCAAGGAGGCCGGCGGGGACGGCGGCGCCAGACTCCCCTTCGGCAAGCGCCTGCTGGCGTCGCGCCTGGGCATGACGGCCGAGAACCTGTCGCGTGCCCTTGCCGTGCTCCGCGAGCACGGGATCACGGTCGCCGGCAGCCGCATCGTCGTCACTGACCGTGCGCGGATCGAGGCCTTCTGCCGGCCCGACCGGCTCATCGACGAGGTGGAGCGGAATCTGGCGATCGTGCCGATGCCGGCTGAACGACCCGAACGAGGAGGCGAACAGGATGACGGATCAATTGCCTAGTGCCGCCGCCGATCTCGCGGAACGCTACCCGGAGGTGTGGCAGGCCTATGCTACGCTCGGCGAGCGCTGTGCCCAAGCGGGGCCGCTCGACCCTCGCACGCGCCATCTGGTGAAGCTGGCCCTTGCCATTGGCGCGCAGTCGGAGGGCGCGACCCACTCCCACGTCCGGCGTGCACTGGCCGAGGGCGTCGCGCCCGAGGCGTTGTGCCATGTCGCCCTGCTGGCGATCGGCACGCTCGGCTTTCCGCAGGCGGTCCGTGCCCTGACCTGGATCGGCGACCTGACCGGCACTGCCGACGGCCAGCCGGGTCCTTGACCGGAACCGCCGGGAGCGCTCGCCGAGGCCGTCGGTGGCGGTCGCGGACGGGCTGAAGGGAGCCGCGCCGGCCCGGCGTCTTGAGCCCGGCGATGCGGCCGCGAACCAGCCGGAGGACGGTCCGGCCGGGTCTCAGTCCGATTCGGGCCGGGCGGTCAGCGGAGTCTCGTCGTAGCGAAGCGCGCCGAGCAGCATGTTGATCTGGCCGTCCTCGCCGGCCAGCGGCAACCACAAGACCTCGTAATGGTATCGCAGGCCCTGAAGCACGCGGTAATGCCGGTCGCGGATGGGCTGCCCGGTCTCGACGATCGTCCGGCACCGTTCCAGCAGAAGCGTGCGGTTCGACTCGCCGGGCATGTCGTCGACGAGCCGGCCGGTCATGTCGTAGCCGGCGCGCGTGACCAGATTGGTGCCATGGAGCCGGAACCGGAAGCGCAGAGGGTCGCGCAGGACGTCCAGCAACAGCATGTCGCCCAGCACGTAGCGCAGCTCCCGCGGGTCCAGATCGGCGCGCGTGGGGTAGTCGCGGCCCGCCTTCTGCGCGTCCCAGTAATCGTAGAGGCGGCGCAGTTCAGGTGACTGGATCTGCGATCGGACATCCATCATTGCTTGTCCTTGCTCGAACGATGCGCATCTGACACGCAGTCGGGCCGTGCGGTAAACAGATTTCGTGCGGTCGGCCGGCGGCGGCCGCGGCGAGGCTGGCCGCACTTCCGTGCTGTATCGCGACAGGATCTCGGGGTCGTGGATCGTCAAAGGTTCGAGGGGTTTCTCTATCTCGCCGCGTTCGCGGCCTGCATTCCCGCCGCAAACTGGCTGATCGGGCACGTCGGTACCGTCTGCGTGTCGCAGGGGCCGTGCCTGATCCCGGTGGCGCCGGGGGTCATGGCGCCGAGCGGGGTGCTGATGATCGGTCTCGCGCTGGTGCTGCGCGACCTGGTGCAGCGCCGGCTCGGGCCGCTGTGGGCGCTCGCGGCGATTCTGGGCGGCACCGCGCTGTCCGCCGTGCTGGCGCCGCCGGCGCTGGTGGTCGCCTCGGCCGCGGCATTCCTGCTTTCGGAACTCGCCGATTTCGCCGTCTACACCCCGCTGCAGCGCCGGCGCCTCGTCCTCGCGGTCTTGGCCAGCAGCGTGGTCGGTCTGGTCGTGGACAGCTTCGTGTTTCTCTGGCTCGCCTTCGGCGATCTCGGCTATTTGCCGGGCCAGGTGATCGGCAAGGCCTGGATGGTGCTGCTGGCGCTGCCCTTCATCCGCTGGCTGCGGCAGCAGGATTTGAGCCGCAACGTCGAGCCCGCCTGAGCGGCCGGTGGCCGCCGGCCCGGGGAGAGGGAGCCATGCGCGACCGCTACGATCTGCTGGTGATCGGTGGCGGGGTAAACGGCGCCGGCATCGCCCGGGACGCGGCAGGGCGCGGCCTTTCGGTGCTGTTGTGCGAGCAGGGCGACCTCGCGCAGGCCACCTCCTCGGCGAGCTCCAAGCTCGTGCACGGCGGACTGCGCTACCTCGAGCAGGGCGCCTTCCGCCTCGGCCGCGAGGCACTGGCCGAGCGCGAGACGTTGCTGCGCATCGCGCCGCATGTCGTCTGGCC
>CAZVAR010000162.1:0-7480 GCA_964625225.1 uncultured Alphaproteobacteria bacterium
CGCCATCGCCGACACCCTCGGCATGACCCGGATCTTCCTGCATCCGCTCGCCGGCGTGCTCTCGGCCTACGGCATGGGGCTCGCCGACCTGCGCTCGCTGCGAGAGGCGGCGGTCGAGACGCCGCTGTCGGCGGCCGCGATTCCCGATCTTGTCGGCCGGCTGGACGGGCTCGCCGCCGAGGGACGCGACGAGATGCGGCGACAGGGCATTCCCGACGGCCGCATCCGGATCGAGCGCCGCGTCCATCTCCGCTATGAGGGGACCGACGCGCCGCTGACCGTCTCCTGGCCGGCTGCCGACGCCCCCGAGGCCGTCGTCGCCGGGCTGATCGCCGGCTTCGACGCCGCCCACAGGCAGCGCTACGGCTTCGTCATGGAGGGCAAGCGTCACGTGGTCGAGGCCGTCGCCGTGGAGGCGGTGGGAGAGACCGAAACGGCCGCGGAACCCGAACTGCCGCTCGCCGGGGGCGGCGTCCCGCCGGAGCCGCTGGCGCGTCGCGCGGTCTGGCTCGCCGGCGCGGACGGACGCGGCGGCTGGGCGGAGGTCCCGATCTACGACCGCGAGGCCCTGCTGCCGGGGGACGCGATCGACGGCCCGGCGATCCTGCTGGAGCGGACCGGCACCGATCTCGTCGAGCACGGCTGGCGGGCCGCGGTCACCCGGCGCAACCATCTCGTGCTGACCCGGACCGTGCCGCTGCGGCGGCAGGCGGCGATCGGGACGGCGGTCGATCCGGTCATGCTGGAGGTGTTCAACAATCTCTTCATGTCGATCGCCGAGCAGATGGGCGTCGTCCTGGAGAACACGGCATACTCGGTCAACATCAAGGAGCGGCTCGACTTCTCCTGCGCCGTTTTCGGCCCCGACGGCAGCCTCGTCGCCAACGCGCCGCACATCCCGATCCATCTCGGCTCCATGGGCGAGACGGTGCGGACGCTGATCCGCCTGCGCAGCGCCGCCATGCGCCCGGGCGACGTCTATTGCGTCAACACGCCCTACAACGGCGGCACCCATCTGCCCGACGTGACGCTGGTGGCGCCGGTGTTCGACGGCGCCGGCCGACGCATCATCTTCTTCGTCGGCAGCCGCGGCCATCATGCCGATATCGGCGGCACCACGCCCGGCTCAATGCCGCCGGACTCGACGCATATCGACGAGGAGGGCGTGCTGTTCGACGATTTCCTGCTGGTCGAGCAGGGCCGGTTCCGCGAGGCGGAGGTCATCGCGCAGCTCCGCTCCGGCCCGTGGCCGTCGCGCAACGTCCATCAGAATCTGGCCGACCTTCGGGCCCAGATCGCCGCCTGCGAGAAGGGCGTGCAGGAGCTGCGCCGCATCGTCGACCAGTTCGGCCTCGACGTGGTCCACGCCTATATGGGCCACGTCCAGGACAATGCCGAAGCCTGCGTGCGCCGCGTGCTGGAGCGGCTGCCCGACGGTGCCTTCGCCTACGAAGCCGACAATGGCGCCAGGATCGAGGTGGCGCTGCGGGTGAACCGGGCCGAACGCTCCGCGGTGATCGACTTCACTGGTACCAGCCCGCAGCAGGCGACCAACAATTTCAACGCGCCCACGGCCATCTGCCGTGCCGCGGTACTCTACGTGTTCCGGATGCTGGTCGAGGACGACATCCCGCTCAATGACGGCTGCCTGAAGCCGCTGCGGATCATCGTGCCCGAGGGCTCGATGCTGGCGCCCCGGTACCCGGCGGCCGTGATCGCCGGCAATGTCGAGACCTCGCAGATGATCGTGGACAGCCTGCTCGGCGCCCTCGGCGTGATGGCGGCAGCGCAGGGCACCATGAACAATTTCACCTTCGGCAACGACCGCCACCAATATATCGAGACCATCTGCGGCGGCGGCGGTGCCGGACCGGACTTCGACGGCGTCGACGCGGTCCACACGCATATGACCAACACCCGCATCACCGACCCGGAAGTGCTGGAATGGCGCTTTCCGGTGATCCTGGAGGAATTCTCGATCCGCCGCGGCAGCGGCGGCGGCGGCCGCCGTCGCGGCGGCGACGGCATCGTCCGCAAGGTGCGCTTCCTGGAGCCGATGACCGCCGCCATTCTCTCCAACCGCCGCCGCATCCCGCCCTTCGGCCTCGCCGGCGGCGCCCCGGGCCGGCCGGGCCGCAACTACATCCTGCGCACGACCGGGGAGATCGTCGAGCTGGGCGGCGCGGGAAAAGCAGCCGTGGCACCCGGCGACGTCTTCGTGATCGAAACGCCGGGCGGCGGCGGATACGGGCAGCCGTTACGGCCCGATTGAGCGCGAACCGAGCCAGATGTTCGTCGCGCCGCCTATTCGGCCATACCCGGGCTTGAAACGGGCATCCGGTGGCGGCAGACCCAGTGCCGATCGCCCCCGACCGTGGGGTCGAGCCCGGCATCGACAGGAACGGAGCGAAGATGAGAGAAGGCAGGCACGCCCGCTGCAGGCAACCGTCCCGTGCCCTCCGCCTTCCCGGACGGCACGGTCCCGGCGCAAGACCGGTTCCGTCCCTGTTCCGGCGACGCATGCCACCCATGCAATGCGCGCAATTGTCGCCGTCCCATACGGCACCGTAGGGTTCGTACGGCTTCATCTCCGAAATAGCGTGCCATGACCGCAGCAGCACCTTCGGCGGGCGGCGACCCGGTTCGGGTCCACACCCTGTCCATCCTGATCGGCGCCTCGCTCATGATGAGCCTCAGCATGGGCATGCGCCAGAGCCTGGGGCTGTTCCTAAACCCGGTCACGCAGGATCTCGGGATCAGCGCCGCCGACTTCACCTTCGCGCTGGCGATCCAGAACATCGTCTGGGGCGTGACACAGCCCTTCGTCGGCGCCCTGGCGGACCGGTTCGGCTGTCGTCTGGTGGCGGTGTCCGGCGCCCTGATCTACGCGGCCGGGCTCGCGCTCACGATGGCGGCGAACGGGCCGTTGGAATTGACGGTCGGCGCCGGCCTGCTGATCGGGATCGCCCTGTCCTGCACGACATCCGGGATCGCCATGAGCGCGAGTGCCCGCGCCGTCTCGCCGGCGGCGCGCAGCATGGTGCTCGGTATCGTCTCGGGCGCCGGGTCGATCGGGACCTTCGTCGCCGCGCCCCTGGCGCAGAGCCTGATCGCCAGCGACGGCTGGCAGATCGCGCTGGCGGCCTATATCGGGCTCGCGGCCGTGATGCTGCCGGCGGCCTTCCTGACCGGCGGCGCCGACCGCCTGCCGCCGCAGACCTTCTCCGGTGAGGCGGGAAGCATGTCGCGCGCGCTCGCGGAGGCATTCGGCCACGGCGGCTATCTGATCATGTCGGCGGCCTTCTTCGTCTGCGGGCTGCAGCTCGTCTTCATCACCAACCATCTGCCGAACTACATCGCCGACTGCGGCCTCGACCCGATGCTGGGCGCGCAGACGCTGGCACTGATCGGCATCTTCAACGTGGCCGGCTCCTATCTGTTCGGCTGGCTCGGCGGCCGCTATCCCAAGCACCTGCTGTTGGGCCTCATCTACATTCTGCGCTCCCTGATCATCACCGCCTATTTCATGCTGCCGGTCAGCTACGCCTCGACCCTGATGTTCGGTGCGGCCATGGGAATGCTCTGGCTCGGCGTCGTGCCGCTGGTGAACGGTCTGGTCGCGCAGATCTTCGGCCTCCGCTTCATGGCGATGCTGACGGGGATCGCCTTCTTCAGCCACCAGGTCGGCTCGTTCCTCGGCGCCTGGGGCGGCGGACTGATCTATGACGGGCTCGGTTCCTACGACCTCGCCTGGAAGGCGGCGGTGGCGATCGGCTTGATCGCGGGCGTCGCGCAGCTTCTGATGAACGACCGGCCGACGCCGCGCATGGCGACGGCCGCGAACATGGCGACGTGAGGGAGGAACGAATGCTGAAGCGGCTGAACCCGAGCACCGTGCCGAAGCCGACCTCGCCCTACAGTCAGGCGGTCGAGGCGGCGCCGGGCCTGCGCTGGCTGCACATCTCGGGGCAGGTCGGCGTCGACCCGTCCGGCAGGGTGTTGGACGGTGCGGAAGCGCAGCTCGAGCAGATCTGGCGGAACATTCTGGCGATTCTCGAGTCGGCCGGCATGGGCCCGCACGATCTGGTCAAGGTGACGGTGCTGCTGACGCGCAAGGAGGACATCCCGCTGTCGCGGCAGGTCCGGCAGCGAATGCTGCAGGGCGCGGAGCCGGCCTCGACCCTGATGGTCGTGGCCGGCCTCGCGAACCCCGACTATCTGGCCGAGATCGAGGCGATCGCAGCCAAGGCGCCGTAGCCGACAGGGTCCCGCCGCGCTCCGGGCCTCAGAGCGCGCCGGTCGAGCCGGTTGTCCCCCGGGTCGTAGCCCTGGTGCTCGCGCTCTCGGCCGATTCGGTCGTCATGGCCGCGCCCTGCACGCGCAGATTGTTCTGGACGTGACGCACGCCGGAGACGTCGTCGGCCAGGTCCTCGGCGCGGCGCTTGTCGGCCCGGACGTTGACGGTTCCGCTCAGCGTCACCTCGCAACCTTTGACCGAGACCTCGATGTCGGACGCGTCGAGATAGGGATCGTCGGTCAACCGGTCGCTGACATCCTCGCGGATGCGGTCGTCCGACCGGGTATAGCCGCGCGGGCCGCGGCCGCGATGATGCGCGGCGCTCTCGTCGCCGCGCAGCGCGTCCATCCGGCGGCGGCGCTCGGCATCCTCGTCGCCGAACCAGGAGGCGACCTCGTCGCCGGCCCGCGCGAAGAAGCCGCGATCCTCTTCGCCGTGACCGTACCGGCCGTACCGGCCCTCCTCGTGACCGCGACGGCTCCAGCCCTCGGGGCCGTAGCCGTAGCTGTAGTCGCGGTCGGGCGACCGGTAACCGCGGCCGATCTCGCCGCGGTAATAGTCCCCGGCCCAGCCCAACCGGCCCTGACCCTCGTAGCCGCCCGACGCGCCGTAGCCGCCCCGATCGGACCGGCCGCCGCGGTAACCGTGGCCGCCCTGGCCATAGCCGCCCTGGCCGCGCCCGCCACCGCCGTACCAGCCGCCACGCGGCTCCGTGTAGCCGGTCTCGTAGTTCGGCCCGTGTTCCTCGCCGCGGCGGCCGCCGCCATAATCGCCGTACGCGCCATAGCCGGTGCTGCCATAGTCCGGGCGGTGCCGGCCGTGCGCCGTCTGCTGGTGCCACTCGTCATCGCGACGCCAGCGATCCTGATCGTCCCGCCAACGATGTTCGTAGTCTGCCATGGGAGAAGCCTCCTCTCGCGCGATGCAGGGTTGCGGTGCCGATGCCGATGTCGGCCAGCGGCACATCACCGCGCCGGTAGCGGCACAACACTGTGCCGGTCGGGCCGGTTCCGCGGCCGTCACGAGGGAGGGAGATCCGGGCGATCGCCCGGCCGCGATCGACGGCTTCGCGTCCTTCTCCCGGAGCCGCCCGATCGAGGCTACATTAGGACGGCAGGCAATCTCGGGCCCGGAGCAGACCATGACCTTGCAAGCCGTGCCGCACGGCGAAACACCCGAGCCGGCGGCGATCTGCGAGCTTCGCCGACTCCTCGGCGAGCGCCTCTCGACCAATGCCAGCGTGCGCGCCCGGCACGGCAAGGACGAGTCCTTCCACGAGGCGCATGCCCCGGACGCCGTCGCCTTCGCCGCCAGCACCGAGGAGGTTGCCGAGATCGTCCGCGTCTGCGCGCGCCACGGAGTGCCGGTCATCCCGTACGGCACCGGGACCTCGCTCGAGGGCCATGTGGCGGCGCTGCGCGGCGGCGTCTGCATCGACCTTTCGGGAATGGACACGGTGCTGCGGGTCAGCCCGGAGGACATGGACGCGACCGTCCAGGCCGGCGTCACGCGCAAACGGCTCAACGAGCATCTGCGCGACACCGGCCTCTTCTTTCCGATCGACCCGGGCGCGGACGCCAGCATCGGCGGCATGACGGCGACCCGGGCCTCCGGCACCAACGCGGTGCGCTACGGCACCATGCGCGAGAACGTGCTGGGGCTGACGGTGGTGCTGGCCGACGGCCGGGTTATCCGGACCGGCGGCCGCGCCCGCAAGTCGTCGGCCGGCTACGATCTGACCCGCCTGTTCGTCGGCTCCGAGGGAACGTTGGGCGTCATCACCGAGGTCACGGTGCGGCTCTACGGCATTCCCGAGGCGATCTCCTCCGCGGTTTGCCCGTTCCCGACCCTGGTCGATGCCACGCGCACCGTGATCGAGACGATCCAGTCCGGAATCCCGGTCGCCCGGATGGAGCTGCTCGACGAGGTGCAGATGGGGGCGATCAACCGGTACTCGAAGCTCGACTACACGGTCGCGCCGACGCTCTTCTTCGAGTTCCACGGCACGCCGCGCGGGGTCGAGGAGCAGGCCGAGATGGTGAAGGCCATCGCGGCCGAGCACGGTGGCGGCAACTTCCGCTGGTCGGCCTCGCCCGAGGAGCGCAACCGTCTATGGCAGGCTCGGCACGACGCCTTCTATGCGGCGCTGGCGATGCGTCCCGGTGCGCAGGGCTGGCCCACCGACGTCTGCGTGCCGATCTCGCGCCTCGCCGAATGCATCGCCGAGACCCAGGAGGACCTCAAGTCGGCGCCCTTCCCAGTCCCCATCGTCGGTCACGCGGGTGACGGCAATTTTCACTTGGTGTATGTGATTGACCCGGCCGATCCGGCCGAGATCGAGGCCGCCACCCGGATCAACGACCGCCTCGTGATGCGCGCCCTCGCGATGGGCGGCACCTGCACCGGAGAGCACGGCGTCGGCTACGGCAAGATCAAGTTCCTCGAGGCCGAACATGGCGACAGCCTCTCCGTGATGCGCGCCATCAAGCAGGCGCTCGACCCGCAGAACCTGATGAACCCGGGCAAGGTGGTGCCGTGCTGATCGCCGTCGCAACGGCCCGGCTGACCGGACCGGTCACGCGCTCCCGTCGTCCGGCCGCGCGTCCGGGGCCGTGATCGTACCTTACAGCACCGCGTCGCTGCGCGGGTCGATCAGGTGCATCTGGTTCATGTCGACCGTGAGCCGCATCGGCTGACCGGGGCCGGATGCCGCCTCCGGTGCCACGCGCCCGCAGACCTCGGCGCCGTTGACGGTGAAATAGACGATCGTCTCCATCCCCATCGGCTCGACCACGTCGAGCACCGGCTCGATCGTCGCCATTTCCGGCTCGTGCCCGCGGACCTCGCGGACATGCTCCGGGCGGATCCCGAACAGCAGCTCCTGGCCCAGATACTTCCGATATCGCGCGGCCCGGTCTTCCGGAACCGGCAATCGCCGGCTCTCGTCCAGCTCGATCCAGAGCCGACCGTCGCCGACCAGTCGGCAGGGTATGAAGTTCATCGCCGGCGAGCCGATGAAGCCGGCGACGAAGCGGGTCTGCGGATGATGGTAGAGCTCGTACGGCGTGCCGATCTGCTCGATGATGCCGCCGTTCATGACCACCACGCGATCGGCCAGAGTCATCGCCTCGACTTGGTCGTGGGTGACGTAGATCGTCGTCGTCTTGACCTTTTGGTGAACCT
>CAZVAR010000163.1:0-7449 GCA_964625225.1 uncultured Alphaproteobacteria bacterium
GCTGCTCCTCTTCTGCTGCTGCGACGCTCGGCTCTGCCGCGGGTTCGGCAGGAGGTCGAGCACGGTCTCCGCGGGACGACACAGCCGTACACCGCGCGGTGTCACGACGATCGGGCGATTGATCAAGATCGGGTGCCGGAGCATCAGGTCGATCAGCTCCTCGTCCGTCCATTTCGGATCGTCGAGGCCAAGCTCGTCATAGGGCGTACCCTTACGGCGCAACAGATCACGCGGCGAGAATCCCATACGACGGATCAGATCGACCAGCTCGTCGCGCGACGGCGGCGTCTTCAGATACTCGATCACCCGCGGCTCCTCACCGGACTTGCGGATGAGGGCGAGCACGTTGCGCGAGGTGCCGCAAGCAGGGTTATGATAGATCGTGATCGTCACGGGTGCCTCACTCCGATGTGTCGATATTCAAGCCCGACGTCCGAAGGGGCGGCCGGCGCTGCGTCGGCGCGCTGAGGCACACACAGGTCCGGGTGCCCCTGGCGGCAATCCTCGGTCGGGAAGGTCAGTAGCCGCCGGGCGCCGTCGGCGTCCACCGCATGGAGGCTCTGCCGCTGCGCACGCCACGCGCGCAGCAGGCCGGCCCGCTCGACTTGTGCCAAGTGGAACGGAAGCGTCGAGGCCGGAACGCCGAGCCGCGCTGCGATCGCACCGGCCGGTAGGCCGCTCGGTCCGTGCCGCACCGGAAATTGGGAGACTTCCGGCCGGGTCTCCTGCACCAGTGCCGCGCCAGCGGGTTTCGTTTCTGTTATCTCCGTCATCTTAGCGACGTCCTGTCGCCGTCGAGACACCGGTGGCGCAGATCCCGACGCGGCGACGCACCGCCTCCGCCGTCAAGCGAGCAACGTTTCGGCACTTCAGCATACTACAGGGATTCTTGCGAAAGCCCGGTCGCCTACTCGGCGGGATGCGGGAGCGGTTCGGGCCGGGGCCGAAGCGACAGCGCCGAGAAGACCGCCGCCAGCAGCGTCGCCGCGACGAACCAGAGCACCAACGCAGCGCGGCCGCCGTCAAGCATCAGCCCGATCACGGTGGGCGCGATCGCCGAACCCGCATCGAGACCCGAATAGACGAAGCCGAACACCCGCCCGGTCGCGCCCTTCGGCGAGGCGGCGCGTACCAGCATGTCCCGGGACGGCGTCGTGATTCCCGAGCAGAACCCCGCGAGTGCTACGACCGCGATCAGCACCGGCGGTGCCAGCGCGACGGTGCCGACCAGGATCAGGAAGGCCGCCGCCAGGGTCAGCCCGACCGCGACCGTGGCGGCGTGCCGCCGGCTGCGGTCGGCGAGCACGGCTCCGACCATGACTCCCGCCGCACCGCCGATCAGGAAGGCGGTCAGCGCGGCGCCCCCCGTGACTTCCGGCGTCCCGTAGAGCGCAAGCAGGGTCGTCGGCAGGAAGGACTGAACCCCGATCAGCGCCATGCTGAGCAGCAGGAAGTAGACGAAACACATGACCACCGGGCGCGTCAGCAGCGGCAATAGTCCGCAGCTCTCGTCCGTCGGGCGCGCGGACGCGGCGCTACGGTCATCGTGCAGGCTGCCGCGGAAGTGAACCAGCAGCGCGAGCACCGGCAGGCCGGCGGCTCCGACGAGGATCAGCGCCGTGCGCCAGTCGAACAAGGCGGCCAAGGCCAGCACCGTTACCGGTGCCGCTGCCCAGCCGAGATTGCCGCCCAACGTATGGACGCCATAGGCGCGCCCCATCCGCCGCTCGTCCACCGAGGCGGTCAGGATCGAATAGTCGGCCGGATGGAAGACCGAGTTGCCCAGGCCGGCCAGCACCACGAGTGGGACCAGGACCCAGAACCCGGGGGCCAGGCCGAATCCGAGTGTGGACAGGCTGAGCAGGCCGAAACCGAGGAACAGCATCGGCCGCGCCCCGAAGCGGTCGACCAGGAAGCCGGCCCCCGCCTGTCCCAGGCCGGAGCAGACGTAGAACAGGGTCATCAGCAGGCCGAGCTCGGCATAGCTGACCCCGAACGCCTGCTTCAGCGCCGGGAACAATGGCGGCAGCACGAGCTGGTAGAAATGGCTGCCGGCATGGGCGAGGCCGATCAGTCCCATCACGCGGACGTCACGCCCGACCGGCGCAGTGGCAGTACTCATCGCACCGGGCCCCGGCCCCTGGTCCCGGCGACACAAGCCCGTGCGGCCACGCCCCGCACGGGAACGGTCATCTCCGCTCGCGGCCACTCCCTGCGCCCGACGACGCACCGGGGCGCGGAACAGCGGACAATACGCATCTCGTTCAAAGCGGGTCGATCGCAGCGTGCACCATGCTGCAGATGCGGTCGAGCCGGCGGCTGTGCCAAGGGTCGGGGATGCGGCTGTTGCTGAGATAAGCGAAGGAGACGCCGGAATCCGGATCGGCCCAGCAATAGGAGGAACCGACCCCGCCGTGGCCGAAGGTGCGGGGCGAGGCGATCGTACCGAGGCCCCGGATCCTCTCGGTGAACCCCCGTAAATGCGGTCCGAGCCCGCGGTGCATCGGCATGCCCATATACTCGTCGATGCGGTCGCCGGTGAAGTTGCGGGTGACGAACTCGATTGTCCGCGGAGAGACGAGCCGGACGCCGTTCAGGCGGCCGCCGCTCAGCATCATCTGGTAGAAGGCGGCCATCGCCCGGGCCGTCGCGTAGCCGCCGCCCCCCGGAGAGCCGGCGAGCCGGAATTCGGGCCGGTTCTCCGCCGGCCGCTTCACCTGACGGCCCTCGGCGTCCGGCTCGTGCATGTCCACCGCGCGCTCGTGCTCGGAGACGGCCAGCCCGACATGGAGCTCGCGGCCGAGCCCGATCGGCTCGATCACCGCCGCCCGGATGAAGTCGCGAAAGTCCTTGCCGGTCACGGCCTCGATGAGCACGGCAGCGGTCCAATGGGCCGCCTGCGGGTGATAGACGACGCGGGAGCCGGGTGCCCATTCCAGCGTGAAGTCGCAGACCGTGCGGCGGAGCAGGGCATGATCGTCCCAGGCCTCCTCGGGGACGGTTGCGCCCGGAAAGCCGCCCTGATGGGTAAGAAGCTGCAGGATCGTAATGTCGCCCTTGCCGTTGCGGGCGAATTCCGGAACATGATCGGCGATCCGATCGTCGTAGCAGAGCGCTCCCTGCTCGGCCAGGACCCAGATCGCGGCGGCGGTCACGACTTTGGTGTTGGAGTAGAGCAGCCAGAGCGTATCGGCACTGGCCGGCACCCGGGCCGGCTCCAGACGGGCATCGCCGAAGCTACGCTCGAGGACGAGCTTGCCGTGCCGCGCGAGCGCAATCTGTGCTCCCGGATAGCGGCCCTCCTCGACGTCGCGGCGGATCGATCCGACGAGGCGGTCGAGCGTGGCCGGATCGAACCCGAGGCTCGAGGGCTCGGCACTCTGCAAAGGGAAGGACATCAGCGGCTCCCTCGCCCGGCCGACGGCACCGGGCCTGCTGTGGCGCGTTGCGACGGTCGCGACCGCCGCACGGTCCACGATAGCAGCAGCGGGGCCGCCAAAAAAAGGGGCCGCGCGGGGGGAAACCCGGCGGCCCAAGTCAGGGAGGAAACGCCAAGCCAGCAGCGCTGGCCAGGACCTGTATATTGCATCGCAAGATCAGATTTCGCAAGCGCGAAATGCGCCGTGCCGATACTTTCCGAAATCGCTGGCGCCGCTGCTCAGTTCACCGCGGCGTAGCTGTCTACCATGCCCGAGATCCGTGCCCGGGCCGCCCGCATGTCGCCGAAGCCGTCGAACTCCACCCGTCCGACGATCCGGTCGGCCCGCCCCTGCCAATCCAGGCTGACCGCGATGAAGGCGTTGCCCTCCTGGGCATAACAGACCACGCCGGCGCCGCTCCTGAGTTGACGAAAATAACGAAGATGCGAGGGATTGATCGTCATATTTTCGTTCCCCCTTCGATCATTGCGGCGCCCGCATACACGACGGATCGGGTGGAATCAACAACAATAATAAGGACTTGCCGATCAGAATCGGCTATCCCCGACATGGCACCGCCGCCCCGGCAACGAGGCGGCGGCTGGCAGACCGACAGCGAGCTATGAACGGTTCAAGGCATCAGTGGACGACGGCAGCCGCCGGGGCGGCGGTCGTGTGGGCCGCTCTCAGGCGCTGCATTTCGTCCTTCAAGCGAAGCTTTTCCTTTTTGAGTGCGGCGAGACGGGTGCTGTCGGGGAGCGGTCGCTTCAGTTCGGCTTCGATCTGCCTTTCGAGCTCGGCATGACGTTCGGCGAGGGAAAGAGACCGGCCAGACATCTCCATGGGCACCTCCGTATCGACAGGCTCACAAGACTGTCGGTCGCCGATTTTGTAGGTAGGACGGTGGGAACTCACGATCAAGATGACGGACCGACAACGCCCGGACGCTTGCACTCCGACTTGTCCCCGGCCTGCCCGGGGCGGACGCTCTCGCGTTCCGAGACCTTGCGACCGGCGCGGTCTCCTCGTGAGCCGAGACGGGCCTCCGCCCTCTTACCATGAGGTTCCGGGGGGAGTCGGGTCGGGGCCGTCGCGCCTTAGGCCGCCGAGCATCCGCAAGGGCACGTCTCGGGGCACGGGGCCTGCGGCGGATCCACAAGCTTCGGGGCCCCGCACTGGGGCAGGATCAGAAGCCGTCGCGAGAGGAGACGGCCGGCGAAGCCGGCCCGGACAGGTACGGTGACCGGCGTCAGAGGAATTCGACCCGGTCCGCCTCGGCTCCCCTCTCGGTCTCCCGAGCGAAGACGCGGACACGGACGCGCGGCTGCAAGGCTTCAAGGCCCGACCGGCGCAAGGCGCTTTCGTGAACGAAGATGTCCTTGTCGCCGCGATCGGGTACGATGAAGCCGAATCCCTTGTCGGCGTTATAGAATTTGACCGTCCCCTCGATCTCGCGGATGCGTGCAGGAGGCGGCGCGGCCACGGGTGCACTGGCGCGGCCGGCCCGCGGCGCCGGCCCGGTCCGGCCCGGCTGGCGGGCGCGGGCGGGCTGACCCGGACGCCCTCGCCCCCGCGCAGGGGCGGCTGGCACCGGCGCTTCGGTCACCGAGTGGATCACCACGACCTGCGGCCCCTTCTGACCCGGACCGAGGTCGCAGACCAGGGTCGAGCCCGGGGTCAGCGCCTCGTAGCCGGCGGCACGTACGACGGACGCGTGCAGGAACGCATCGCCGGAGCCGTCATCCGGGGTGACAAATCCGAAACCCTTGTTCGGGTCGAACCATTTGACCTGGGCGGACACGCCGGAGCGATAGATGTTGCCCGACCTGGACGGGCGATGCTCGGATGGGGGACGCAGTCTCATGACGCTGGACGCAGGTTGGGGCGGCTGGCGCCGCTGATATGCCCATCCGAAGCCCTGCTGTCGAGATCCTCGGGCGCGTCGTAGCACCGCACAAGCGGTGTGCGGCCGCGTCAGGAACAGCAGCCCGGCGATCAGCGCATCCCTGTCTGTGCGGTCGCACCAGGCCGCGATCGTCGCGCGGTCGGCAGCGGAACCGCGCCGGCACCCGGCGGCGACGGGAACGGCGCAGCGCCACATTGATCGTCGGCGCGAACAGGCCGCCAAGCGACGTCTGGATGCTGATCGGGAGGACGGAAAGGGTCTGAAGCGAACCGTCCAATGACACTCGAGGCATCCCGAAACCCTTCTGCTGCACGGGACCGAGCCGGCCGGGGACCCCGGCCCGGCTCGCCGCCGTTCTACCGGCGTGAAGGAGGACCATCCGATGCCGCCTACTCCGCCCGACAGTGCCGCCCGGTTCATTCCGCCCGAACCGACACTGGGCAAGCTGCGGACGGCGGCGGCAGGGTGCACGGCCTGCCCGTTGCACCTGACCGGCACGCAGACCGTATTTGGCGAAGGCCCGAGCGACGCGACGACGATGCTGGTCGGCGAGCAGCCGGGGGATCAGGAGGACCGGCAGGGACGGCCCTTCGTCGGGCCTGCCGGCCAGATCCTCGACCAAGCGTTGGAGGACGCAGGCATCGATCGCAGCCGGACCTATGTCACCAACGCGGTCAAACACTTCAAATGGATGCCACGCGGCAAGCGGCGCCTTCACGCCAGGCCATCCTCGATGGAGATCCGCGCCTGCCGACCCTGGCTGGAGGCGGAGATCGCGCTGGTGAGACCGCGGCTGCTGATCTGTCTCGGTGCTATCGCGGCGCAGGCGCTGATCGGACCGGACTTTCGGGTGTCGCGCGACCGCGGGCGCTTCATCCGATCGGCGCTCGCCCCCTATCTGCTGGCCACCGTGCATCCCTCCTCGATCCTGCGTGTGCCTGACGAGACGGCCCGCGAGGCCGCGATGCGCAATTTCGTCGCCGATCTGCGCAAGGCAGCCGAGATCCTGAGCTGAGAGGATGGCCGGAGCTTTGCCGAGCCGACGCTGGCCTGTCCCGACCCCGAGCCGACAGGAATCGAGGAGCAGCGGGCAAGCCGTCCGCCGGCCGTTGCCGTACGGGGCATTCCGATGTAGAACATATCATGAACATGGGCCGGAGGGGCGACGGCCGTGGGCGCCTATGTCGAGCTTCAGGTCACCAGCAATTTCAGCTTCCTGCGCGGGGCCTCGCACCCCGACGAGCTGGTGCTGGCGGCCGCGCAGCTCGGTCATCCGGCAATCGCGATCACCGACCGCAACAGCCTGGCCGGCATCGTACGCGCCCATATGGCGGCGAAGCAGGTCGACATTCGGCTGGTGGTCGGCTGCCGGCTGGACCTGACCGACGCGCCGAGCCTGCTCTGCCTCCCGACCGACCGGGCCGCCTATGGCCGGCTCGCGCGCCTGCTGACGCTGGGCAAGCGGCGCGCGGCGAAGGCGACGTGCCGGCTCACCTACGAAGATGTGCTGGCGCATGGCGAGGGGCAGATCCTGATCGCGCTCGCGCCGGATGCACCGGGCCCGGAGTTCGCTGCCTTTCTCGACCGGTTCGGGTTCGATTTCCGCCGACAGGCATGGCTCGCGGCCTCCTGCCTGTATCGCGGCGACGACGCCCGGCGCCTGGACACGCTGGCGGCACTGGCCGCCGCAGCGGGACTGCCGCTGGTCGCGACCAACGACGTGCACGCGCACTGCCCCTGGCGGCAACCGCTGCAGGATGTGCTGACCTGCATCCGCGAGGGCTGCACGATCGACGAGGCCGGCTTTCGCCTGTTCGCCAATGCCGAACGGCACCTGAAGCCGGCGGCGGAGATGGCGCGGCTGTTCGCGGCCCATCCGGCGGCGGTCGAACGGACGTTGGAGATCGCGGAGCGCTGCCGGTTCAGTCTGGACGAGATCCGCTACGACTATCCGGACGAGATCGAGGACGGCCGCAGCCCGCAGGAGGAGCTGGCCCGCCGCGTCGCCGCGGGCGCCCGCACGCGCTATCCCGAAGGTGTGCCGGCGGCGGTGGAGGCGCCGCTCGAGCTCGAGCTCGAGCTGATCGGGCGGATGGATTATGCGCGGTACTTCCTGACCGTTCA
>CAZVAR010000164.1:0-7370 GCA_964625225.1 uncultured Alphaproteobacteria bacterium
AGATGTCGTCCGGTCCGGGCAGATAGTTCGCCTCGGGCGAGCGCAGGAAGCCGAACCCATCGGACAGTACCTCCAGGACACCACCGCCGGTGATGATGACGTCCCGTTCGGCAAGTTGTTTGAGGATGCCGAACATCATGTCCTGCTTGCGCAGGGTGCTGGCATTCTCGATCTGTAGTTCTTCCGCCAGCGCGAGCAGTTCGGCGGGAGTCTTCCGTTTGATGTCCTGAAGGTTCATGACCTTCGCGGACGGCTGAAGTACAGCGGTCGTGGTATCCATGGTAGGATGAGCACCCGGATTTGGCGCGGTCGCCCGGTGACGCAGGTCACAAGGTCTCGAATCGCCCGGAGGGTAGGGACTGGAGGGAAGTTCGGCTGGTCCCGCCCCCGAGGCGGGGCGATCAGCGAAGACTTTGCCACCCTATTTAGCGACCGGCTCTCTCGGAGTCAAATGCCTGGCGCAGGAAAAGTTCCGTTCAAAACGGCCGGACGATCACGAGGATCACGATGCCGATCATGAGAAGCGTCGGCACCTCGTTGGCGATCCGGAACGTGCGGGCCGGATGACGGTTGGCGTCGGCGGCGAAGTCCCGCCGCCAGCGGGCGAACAGAGCATGCATTGCGGTGAGCGCGATCACCAGCGCAAGCTTGGCGTGGATCCAGCCCTGCGCCCAGTCCACCACACCCGGCGTGAGCAGCAGCAGCACCCCGAACACATAAGCGGCGATCATCGCCGGGTTCATGATCGCCCGCAGCAGCCGGCGCTCCATGGTCTTGAACCGCTCGGATTCGCCCGAGCCCGGGACGGTCTCGCAGTGATAGACGAACAGGCGCGGCAGGTAGAGCAGCCCCGCCATCCAGGCGATGATGGCGATCACGTGCAGCGCCTTGATCCAGAGGTGGGCGGCGGCGAGCCACTCGCTCATAACGGCCTCCGCGCTCAGCGCCGCCGGTGCAGGCAGGCGGCAAACCCCGCGGGGCAGATCCGCCCGTTGTACTGCGAACAGATGCCCGGGCCTGCCAGCAGCGTCCGCCGCGCCAGTTCGGCAAGGCCGTGGATGAACTCCGGCGCCGTCCCGACCGTCGGCACCCGCAGATAGGCCGGTGCACCGTGCCGGCGGGCCAGTGCGGCATAGTCCTCGTCCAGCTCGACGAGGGTCTCCGAATGCTCCGAGACGAACGCCACCGGGACGACGACGAGCGCGCAGCCGGACCGGGCCGCACGCTCGACCTCGACCTCGGTGTCCGGCTTCAGCCACGCCTCGGGCGTCGCCCGGCTCTGATAGCTGACCCGCCATTCCGGCGGCGGCAGGTCGGCGATCATCGGTTCTACCGCCGCCGTCAGGGCGGCGGCGGTGCTTTCCACCTGCCACTGATAGGGATCGCCGGCGCGGACAACGCGTTCCGGGAGCCCGTGCGCCGACAGCAGCACCCGGACCGGACCGGCTGCGGAGGCCTGCCGGATCGCCTCAGCCGTCGTCGTCGCCAGCGCGCGGATGAAGCCCGGGTGGGTCGGATAGCAGCACAGGGCCGTTGTCGGCGCACGCAGCCCGACCCGCTCCGCGGCGTCGTTCCAGTCCTTCAGCGAGGAGCCGGTCGTGGTGGTCGAAAACTGCGGATAGAGCGGCACCAGCAGGATCCGCTCCGGATCGAATGCCCCTACGGCGCGCGCCGTCTCTTCCGCACGCGGGTGCCAGTACCGCATCGCCACGTAGAGCCGAACGTCGCCGAGATCGGCCAGTGCGTCCGCCACGGCCTGCGCCTGCGCCACCGTGTTGTCCAGCAGCGGCGACTTGCCGCCGAGGCGCGCGTAGATTTCGCGCGCCTCCGGCGTGCGCCGGCCGGCGATGAAACGCGCCAGTAGCCAGCGGAAGGGCTGCGGAAGCGTGAGGATGGCCGGGTCGTTGAAGAGGTTGAACAGGAACGGCGCGACCGCTTCCGGACTGTCCGGGCCACCGAGATTGAACAGCACGACCGCCGTGCGGCTCGCCTCCGTCACCGCCCGGCTCCGCCGCTCCAGCCACGAATGAGCTCCGCAAGCTCGGCCACATGCTCCGGCGGCGTCTGCGGCACGACGCCGTGACCGAGATTGAATATAAACGGCCCGCGGCCGAGCGTGTCGAGGATGTACGTGGCCTCCGCCCGCATCGCCGGGCCGTCCGTAACCAGCAGGATCGGGTCGAGATTGCCCTGCACGACGACGTGCGGCTGCAGCCGTTCCACGGCCCAGTCCGGCGGCACGGTCGCGTCCAGGCTCAGCGCGGCGAAGGCTCCCGTCTCGGCGAAGTCGGCATAGCCGGGGCCGGCGCCGCGCGGGAACAGGATCAGCGGCACGTCCGGATGGCGATCGCGCAGCCGCTCGGCGATCGCGCGCGCCGGCTCCAGGCACCAGCGCCGCATCGCCTGCGCCGGTAGCGCTCCGGCCCAGCTATCGAACAGCTGCAGCACCTCCGCACCCGCCTCCGCCTGCGCCGACAGATGCTCGACAGTCGCGTCCGTCAGCAGCGCGATCAAGCGCCCGAACCCGTCCGGGTCGCGGAACGCCCAGGCCTTGACGGTCGCATGATCCCGGCTTCCTCCCCCTTCGACCATGTAGGTCGCCACGGTCCACGGGGCGCCGGCAAAGCCGATCAGCGCCGTCTCGGCTGGCAGCGCGGCGCGCACGCCCCGGACGGTTTCGTAGACCGGTGCCAGGCGCTCGCGCAAGCCCGCGGCGTTCAGGCGGTCGAGCGCGCCGGCGTCGCGCACCGGTTCCAGGACCGGCCCGACGCCGTGGCGGAACGTAACCGGCTGGCCGAGCGCGTACGGCACGACCAGGATGTCGGAGAACAGGATCGCGGCATCCATGCCGAACCGCCGGATCGGCTGCAGCGTCGCCTCCACTGCCAGCTCCGGCGTGAAGCAGAAGTGGAGGAAGTCGTTCGCCTGCGCGCGCAGCACCCGGTATTCGGGAAGGTAGCGGCCGGCCTGCCGCATCAGCCAGAAGGGTGGCCGCGGCGGCGGATCGCGGCGCAATGCGCGCAGGAACGGCTTGGGCGAACGGGCGGTCGACATCGTCTCGATGCGGTTATCTCTCGCGGAGCAGATATGACAGAAGAAGATTGAATCTAGGGTTGGAGAAGATGCTGCAGCGGGGAAAGGATGAATTAGATTCCGTCCCGAGCCTATCCACAAGTCCGAGCGTGGCAGGCTCACGGCAGAGCGCGCGTGTGGGTAAGCTTGCAGCGACTCGGCGGCACGGCTGGCGACGGAAGGACGGGAATCGGGTGGATAGGGGTTTGCGGGGATGCGGCGTCACCGTCATGCACCAGATTCGCGGTCTCGCCGGCGCGGCTGAATGGCGGCCGGGGCAAGTGGGCGACCATCCACCGGAGAGTCCGGCCGCCGCGGTAAGCGGCGCAGTTATCCCGATGCCGTCCACCCGTTCGTCGGCGTAATCCACATCCAGCGGGAGCGGGCCTGCGGGCGATGAAGAAGATCCATCTGCATCTCGTTTCGGACGCGACCGGCGACACGGCGCGCAACGTCGCGCGTGCCTGTCTGGTGCAGTTCGACGACGTCGAGTTCACCGAGCATTTCTGGGTGCTGGTCCGGACGCCGGTACAGATGGAGCGGGTGATCGACGGCATCGCCGCGAATCCGGGCGTCGTGATCTGCACCGTCATCAGCGAGGATTTGCGCAACCTGCTGGAGCAGGCGTGTCGGCGCATGGTCGTGCCGTTCATCGCGGTGCTGGATCCGGTGATGGGCGCGCTGGCCTCGATGGTCGGGGTACCGTCGCGGCGCACGCCCGGCCGGCAGCACGCCATGGACGCCAGCTACTTCGATCGCATCGACGCGATGCAGTTCGTCACCACCCACGACGACGGCCAGTCCACCTGGAATCTGAACGAGGCGGATGTCGTCCTGGTCGGGGTCTCGCGGACCTCGAAGACGCCGACCTGCGTCTATCTCGCCAACCGGGGGATCAAGGCCGCGAACGTTCCCTATGTGCCGGGACTGCCGCTGCCGCCGGAGCTGCTGACGCTGGTGCGGCCGCTGGTCGTCGCGCTGACGATCGACCCGTTGCGGCTGGTGCAGATCCGCCGCAACCGGCTGCTGATGTTGAAGGAGGGCCAGGAAACCGACTATGTGGATATCGAGGCCGTGAAGCAGGAGATCGCGGAGGCGCGCCGGCTGTTTCTCAGCCACCGCTGGCCGATCATCGACGTCACGCGCCGTTCGATCGAGGAGACCGCCGCTGCGATCATGCAGCTTCTGGAGCGGCGCGAGGAAGTGGTGCGCACCTGATGGCCGAGACGCGATGCCCGACGCCGGTGCTCGGTTGGAAGCCTGGAGCGCCGCCCTTGGTCCTCGCTTCGGGGAGCGCGGCTCGCGCCGGCATCCTGGCCGCCGCCGGGCTGCCGTTTACCCAGGACAGTGCCAATGTCGACGAGGACGAGGTTAAGGCGGCGTTGCGCGGCGAGGGGGCCTCGGCCGATGCCGTCGCGACCGCGCTGGCGGAGCTGAAGGCGGTGCACGTGTCGCGCCGGCATCCGGGCGCGCTGGTCGTGGGCGCCGACCAGATGCTCGACTGCGGCGGCCGCTGGTTCGACAAGCCCGCGGACCGCGACGCGGCCCGGGCGCAGCTCCTCGCCCTGCGCGGCAGGACGCACGATCTGGTCACGGCGGCGGTCGTGCTGCGTGACGGCACGCGGCTCTGGCAGCATGTCGAGCGTGCCAGCCTGACGATGCGTCCGGTCTCTGATGCCTTCGTCGAGAGCTATCTCGCGGCCCTCGGCGACGATGCGATGCGCTCCGTCGGCGCATATCAGCTCGAGGGGCTGGGCGCTCAGCTCTTCGCACGGGTCGAGGGCGATTTCTTCACGATCCTCGGCCTGCCGCTCCTTCCGCTGCTCGATTTCCTGCGTGGCCACGGGACCCTCCTCACGTGATTCTCAGTGGTAATGCCCGGATCGCCGGGGTGATGGGCTGGCCGGTCGCACACTCGCGCTCGCCGCGCCTGCACGGCTTCTGGCTCGATCGCCACCGCATCGACGGTGCCTACGTCCCGCTCGCGGTCCGGCCGGAAGACCTGGAGGCGGCGTTGCGGGCGCTGCCGCGCCTCGGCTTCCGCGGTGTGAATCTGACCGTGCCGCACAAGGAGACCGCGCTCGCGCTGCTGGACGAGGTCGATCCTGAGGCGCGCCGGATCGGCGCCGTCAACACCGTCGCGGTCACGCAAGACGGCCGCTTGCGGGGATGGAACACCGATGCGTTTGGCTTCCTCGAGCATCTCCGCGCCGCCGCGCCGGCATGGCGCCCGGCCGCCGGCGCGGCCGTCGTGCTCGGTGCGGGCGGCGCGGCGCGGGCGGTGTGCAGCGCCCTGGTCGGGGCGGGCGTGGCGGAGATCCGGCTGACCAACCGCACCCGCAGCCGCGCCGAGGCCGTGGCCGCGGCGATCGGCGGGCCGGTCCGGGTCGTGGACTGGGCGGCGCGGGAAACGGCCCTGGACGGCGTGGGGCTGCTGGTCAACACGACGACGCTCGGCATGGTGGGGCAGCCCGCGCTCGATCTCGATCTCGACCCGCTGCCGCCGGCGGCCACGGTCTACGACATCGTGTACGCGCCGCTGGAGACGCCGCTCCTGCGCGCGGCGGCGCGGCGCGGCAATCCGACGGTCGACGGGCTCGGCATGCTGCTGCACCAGGCGCGGCCCGGTTTCGCGGCCTGGTTCGGAGTGGAGCCGGCGGTGGACGCGGAACTGCGGGCGTTCGTGCTGGAGGGGCTGTCCGGATGAGGCCTCTGGTCGTCGGCCTGACCGGTTCGATCGGCATGGGCAAGAGCACCGCCGCGGCGATGCTGCGCGATCTCGGCCTTCCGGTGTTCGATGCCGATGCGACCGTGCACGCGCTGCTCGCCCGCGGCGGCGCCGCCGTGCCGGCGATCGCCGCGGCGTTTCCCGGAACGGTCCGCGACGGCGCCGTGGACCGTGCCGAGCTCGGCCGACGGGTCTTCGGCGACGAGGAGGCGCGGCGGCGGCTGGAGCGTATCGTCCATCCCCTCGTCCATCAGGCGGAGCGGCGCTTTCTCGCCCGCGCCGCGCGCGAGCGCCGGCCGGTCGTGGTCCGCGACGTGCCGCTCCTCTTCGAGACCGGCGGTGACCGCCGCTGCGACGCCACCATCGTCGTCTCGGCACCGCCCCACATCCAAGCGCAGCGGGTGCTTGCCCGGCCGGGCATGACCCCGGAGAAGTTCGCGGGCATTCTGCGGGCGCAGATGCCGGACGCGGAGAAGCGCCGCCGCGCCGATTTCGTGATCCCCACCGGCCAGGGCCGCAGGGTCACGCGCGACCGCCTCGCTGCGGTCGTCCGGCGCTTGCGGCAACGGCGGGTGCGGAGGAAGTGCCGTCATGCGTGAGATCGTACTCGACACGGAGACCACCGGCCTCGATCCGCTCAACGGCGACCGCATTGTCGAAATCGGGTGCGTGGAGCTGGTCAACCACGTCCCGACCGGCCGCACCTGGCACGAATATGTCAATCCGGAGCGCGATGTGCCGGCGGACGCCGTGGCCGTGCACGGGCTCACGACCGAGATGCTGCGCGACAAGCCGGTGTTCGCCGCGCTGGCCGAGGCGTTCCTCGACTTCATCGGGGACGCCCCGCTGGTCATCCACAACGGCGCCTTCGACATGGCCTTCCTCAATGCGGAGCTGCGCCGCTGCGGCCGCCCGGAACTCCCCGCGGGACGGCTGATCGACACGCTGGAGATCGCCCGCAAGCGCTTTCCCGGCGCGCCCAACAGCCTCGACGCGCTCTGCCGCCGCTTCGGGATCGATGCCACGGCGCGGACCAAGCACGGTGCCCTGATCGACTGCGACCTGCTGGCCGCGGTCTATCTCGAGCTGATCGGCGGCCGCCAGCCGGGCTTCGCCCTCCTGGACCAGGCTGCCGCGACGGCGACGGCGGTGGTGACCCCGGACCGCCCGCCGCGGCCGCCGCGCCCGCACGCGCCGAGCGCGGCCGAGCTCGCCGCGCACGCCGCCTTCCTGGACCAGCTCACCGACCCGATCTGGCGCCGTTAGCGCCCGCCCCGTCACCGCCGCCCGCGCCGCCGCGTGCAGCCGGGCTTCGCGGGGCGGGCGAAGGCGTTCCCCGGGGTTCGGGACGGCGCGTCGCGCCTCGCCGCCGCGGGACAGTGACGCGTCGCCGAACGGCCGGCCCCGTTTCCGAGCACAATCTCCTCGCCCTGAGCGGTCCGTGCAGCGGTCGGCGTGGACACCCGTCCGCCTGCCGAACGGATCGACGGAAAACAACTTTTGAATCCCGGATGCGGATGTGCTCTATCATTACGGAAAAATCGAAGATTTGACGTGTCGCATCCGCTTA
>CAZVAR010000165.1:0-7181 GCA_964625225.1 uncultured Alphaproteobacteria bacterium
GGCGGCACGTCGTTGACGATGCGGTTGCCGATCCGGATTTCGCCCTTGGTCACCTCTTCCAGCCCGGCGATCATCCGCAGGGTCGTGGTCTTGCCGCAGCCCGAGGGCCCGACGAGCACGACGAACTCATTGTCGGCGATATCGAGGTCGATGCCGCGCACCGCCTCGGTGCGGTCGAAGACCTTGTGGACCCGCTCGAGCGTTACCTGAGCCATTTCGAAAGCTATCCCCGTCCAGTTTCTGTTTCCGCGGTTCCGCCGGGGCCGGCGCCCGCGGCATCGCGAAAGAGCGGTTTACGCCGACGCATCGCCTATCCCTTGGTCGCGCCGGCGGTGAGCCCGGCGATGTAGTAGTCCATCAGGAAGGCGTAGAGGATCACCGGCGGCGCCGCCGCCAGCAGCGCCCCGGCCATCAGCCCGCCCCAGTGGAACACGTCGCCGCGGATCAGCGTGGTCACCGTCCCCACCGTCAGCACGAGCTGGTCGTTGCTGTAGAGATAGGCGATCGGATAGATGAACTGCGCCCACGAGACGGTGAACGCGAAGATCGTGGCGGCGATCAGCCCGGGAAGCGCCACCGGGATGAAGACCTTCCAAAGCATTTGAAGATGGTTGGCGCCGTCGATCAGCGCCGCTTCGTCGAGCTCCTTCGGGATCGACTGGAAGTAGCCGATCATGATCCAGGTGCAGAACGGCACGGTCAGCGTCGGATAGACCAGCACCATCGCCCAGTAGGAGTTCAGCAGCCCGAGCGCGCCGACGATCTTGAACAGGGGGATGAACAGCAGTGTCTCCGGGACGAGATAGGTCAGGAAGACGCCGGTCGCGAGCACCCCCGAGCCGAAGAAGCGGAGGCGCGACAGCGAGTAGGCCGCCAGCACGCTGATCACCATGGTGATCGCCACCACCAGCACAGTGACAATCGCCGTGTTCTTGAAGTAGGTCAGGAACAGCGTCTCGGTGAGCAGCTTGCGGTAGTGCTCCAGCGTCGGCGCCTCGTTGATGATCCAAGGGTTCCCGGCCAGGCTGGCAATCTCCTCGTTGGTCTTGAACGAGGTGATCAGCATGTAATAGGGCGGGAACAGAAAGAAGATCACGAACAGGATCAGGAAGAAGTAGGACGCGTAGAGCGCCCAGCGCCGGTTCTTGGACAGGCTCGCGGAGAGCCCGGGCAGGCCCGAGGAAGGGGCCGCGACCGCAGGGGTTGCCGTGCTCGTCGCCATGTCTCAGACCTCCGCGGCTCGCTTGCGCACGTGGCGCAGGATGATGAAGGCCAGCACGGCCAGAATCGGGAACATGAACAGCGACACCGCAGCGCCCAGCGGAATGTCGCCGGACTCGATGCCGAGCTTGAAGGCGTAAGTCGCGAACAGGTGGGTCGTGTTGCGCGGTCCGCCCTGGGTCAACACCCGGACGATGTCGAAATTGGCGAAGGTGACGATCGTGGAGAACAGGATCGTGATCGCCATGATGCTGCGCATCATCGGCAGCGTGACGTAGATCAGCCGCTGAACCGCATTCGCGCCGTCGATCGCGGCCGCCTCGTAGAGTTCCTCCGGGATCGACTTGAGCGCGGCCAGGTACATGATCATGAAGAAGGGCGCGCCGTACCAGATGTTGACCAGGATGACGGCGAATCGGGCCCAGAACGGCTCGCTCAGCCAGGGCACGTGCTCGGCGCCGAGCTGCAGCAGCAGCCAGTTGATGGCGCTGTAGGTCGGCTCGAACAGCCACCACCAGCCCAAGGTCGACAGGGCCGGGGGGATAACCCAGGGCACGAGCAGCATGCCCCGCCATTTGCGCTGCCCCTTGGTCGGGACGTTGTGGATCAGATGGGCGGCGATGAAACCCAGCAGCGCCTTGAAGAAGACGGCCGTCAGCGTGAACAGGACCGACTGCTGGACGACCATCCAGAATGTATCGCGCTTGAACAGGAACAGGAAGTTCCCGAGGCCGACGAACTTGGTCTCGGCCTTGTTCAGCATGCTGAGGAAGATCGAATAGAAGAACGGGTAGACGACCAGACCCGCGACCACCGCCAGCAGCGGCAAGCACATCATCAGGGCGATCGTCGACTTCCGCCGCATGAAGCGGCGCAGCCCGGAATCGCGGCCGGCACCACGCCGTTCCGCTACCGGCCGGCCGCCGAGGGCCAGTTGTTCGCTGAGGGGTTGCTGCATGCGCCGCGCCTAGGCTGGAGAGCGTCTGCGACCGCCGGGCGGTCGCGCGGATCCAGGGACGAGGCCCGTCCGCGCAGCCGGTGCATCGGCCGTCGCGGACAGGCTGCCACTATCGGCGTCAGCCGCGCAGATACCCCTCCAGCTCGTTTTCCGCCCACTTGATAGCGTCGTCCATCTTCTCGCCGGCCTGCGTGACCCGGGCGACCATGGTCGGGATGATGGCCTGGGTATAGATTTGGGCCGCAACGGCGGGCGGGGCGGGATAGCCGGCGACGATCTCGACCTCGTCGCCGCGGATCGGGTAGTTGTAGATACCGCCGGGCGGCGGCCCCTCGGTCTCCCAGACCGGGTGGTCGTAGAAGGACGGCAGCAACGGCATGTCGTATCCCTGGCTCGCCGTGATCAGCTTCCCGACCTGCTCCTTCTGCGACATGTGCAGCAGCAGGTCCTTCGCCGCCGACTTGTTCGGTGAGAAGCTCCAGATGCCCCAGAGATACGGCAGGCTGCCTCTGAAGTGGCCCTTCGGACCGCGCGGCGTGTCATGGTGCCACATCTGCGCCGCGATCTCTTTGGCGTCGCGCTTGGCAACGGTCCAGGCGCTGGGCGGGTTCTGGACGCAGGAGCCGCGGCCGGACACGATCCAGCGATTGTTGCCGGCATCGTCCCAGGCATAGACGTCCGGCGGCATGAACTTGGTCAGCTTGATCATGTATTCGATGGCTTGGCGCGTCTCGGGGGAATCGACCGTGATGTTCCCCTCCTCGTCCACCATCTTGGCCCCGAAGGACAGGAACAGCGGGCCCGTCCAGTCCTGGGAGTCGCTGGTCGGCCCGATCGGGTTGCCGAACGGGAAGCCGGCGTTGAACAGCTTTTCCGCGTAAACCAGGAAATTGTCGTAGTTCCACTCCGGGACCGTCGGATCCTTGCGCGGGCCAGCCGGGAACAGCTCCTGGATATCGACGCCGGCATGCTGTTTGAACAGGTCGATGCGCGAGACCATGCCATAGGTGTGTGAGCCGGTCGGCGCGGGAATGCCCTTCCAGACCCCGTCGTGCTTGCCGAGATAGGGGCCGGCGACGGTATAGTCGCCGTACTTCTTGATGATCTCCTCGACGACATCGTCGACCGGTTCGAGCGAGTCCTTGTGGATCGTCACGTCCCAAGTCGGGAAGGCGAAGATGTCGTGGCCGGTCTTGGCGCGCGCCTCGGCCTGGGCGGTGAGCCGGTTCTTCGATCCGATCGAGGTGATGTAGTCGATGGTCGCCTCGACGTTGTTCTTCTTCGCCCACTCCTGGACCACCTGCGTCATCACATCATTGGCGCCGGGAACCCAGTGGTCCCACAAGCCGAGCGACACCTTGCCGGCGGAATGCGCGGTTTTGACATAGGGCATCGCCAGTACGGCCGCGCCGGTGGCGGCCGCGCCTTTGAGGAAGCGGCGACGGGACTGCTTGGCGAAGGTCATAGCCGTTCTCTCCCCGATAGTCGGAGCGGCCTGACTCGCCGGCATCGGGCCGAGGAGCGGCCGATCCTGTGATTATGTTTTTGACACGGGAAGTTTGCCTCGACCGCGGCGCTCGTTGTCAAGGGCATTATGGCACCGGTGGCTGCGCCGCGGCCCTGCGGCTCTAGCACCGCCGAAGAGATACTGATAGGTAGGCCCTCCACCTCGATCGGAGCAGTGCATGAGCATCTGGGGCAAGATCCTCGGCGGCGCCGCCGGCCTCGTCATCGGGGGACCGTTCGGCGCGCTGATGGGCGCGGTCGCCGGACATGCGGTCGACCGGTTCCGGAACGGCCAGGAACCGGCGGATGCGACTCGCACCATCGCGTTCACGATCGCCGTCATCGTGCTCGGCGCCAAGATGGCCAAAGCGGATGGGGTCGTCAGTCGGGACGAAATCCGTGCCTTCCGCGAGGTCTTCCACGTGCCGCCCGAAGAGGAGAAGAACGTCGCGCGTCTGTTCGATCAGGCCCGCCGCGACGCCGACGGATTCGAGCCCTACGCCCGCCAGGTTGGCCGGATGTTGAAGGACAGCCCTGCCGTGCTGGAGGAGCTCCTCAATTGCCTGTTCCACATCGCCAAAGCGGACGGCGAGGTCGCCGAAGCCGAGCAGCGCTTCCTGCGCCAGGTCGCCGATCTGTTCGGACTGGGGGATGAGGCGTTCGCGCGCATCCGGGCCACTCATCTCGGCCCGGACCAACGCGATCCCTATGCCGTGCTGGGACTCGATAGGACCGCGAGCGACGCGGAGGTCAAACGCCGCTGGCGCGACTTGAGTCGCGAGCATCATCCCGACCGGCTGATGGCCCAGGGAATGCCGGCCGAGTTCATCGAAGTCGCGACAAAGAAGATGGCCGTGATCAATGCCGCCTACGACGCGGTCGCCACGGCGCGCGGGATGGCCTGATGGCTCCTCCTCCCTTGGTCGCGTTGCGGGGCGTCGCCCTCGGTTTCGGCGGCGCGCCGCTGTTCGAGAACGTCTCGCTTGCCCTGGCCCGTGGCGACCGCGCCTGCCTCGTCGGCCGCAACGGCAGCGGGAAGTCGACCTTGATGAAGGTGCTTGCGGGAATCGTCGAACCGGACAGGGGCGAGCGGTTCCTCCAGCCGGGCGTGCGGATTGCGTACCTGGCGCAGGAACCGGCCTTCGAACCCGATATGACGGTCGCCGCATACGCCGCCGTCTCGGAGGGAGAGAGTCCGCCCGCACACGAGATCGCCGCAGTGCTCGACCGGGTCGGGTTGGCCGGAGAACGGCGGATGGGCACCCTGTCCGGCGGCGAGGCGCGCCGGGCGGCCCTGGCGCGCGCGCTGGTCGGCCGACCGGAAGTGCTCCTGCTGGACGAGCCGACCAACCATCTCGACCTGCCGACGATCGAGTGGCTGGAGCAGGAGCTGAACGCCTATCCGGGCGCGGTCCTGACCGTAAGTCACGATCGCGCCTTCCTGACCAACGTAGCGCGACGCATCCTCTGGCTGGACCGGGGCACGTTGCGCCAGACCGAGCAGAGCTTCGCCGCCTTCGACGATTGGGTCGAGACCGTGCTCGCCGAGGAGGAGCGCGAGGCGCAGCGGCTCGACACCCGGATCGCGCTCGAGACGCGCTGGCTGCACCGCGGCGTGACCGCGCGGCGCAAGCGCAATCAAGGCCGCCTCGCCCGATTGCAAGAGATGCGAGCCCAACGGGCGTCGCTGCTCGGCACGCCGACCCGGGCCAACATCGCCGTTCGCGAAGGCCAAGTGCGCAGCCGTCTCGTCATCGAGGCGAAGGACATCTCCAAACGGTTCGACGACGGGCCGCCGATCGTCCGCCAGTTCAGCACGCGCATTCTCCGGGGCGACCGCATCGGACTGATCGGCCCGAACGGCGCCGGCAAGACGACGCTGCTACGGATGCTGACCGGCGATCTGGCCCCGGATACCGGTTCCGTGCGGATTGCCCAGGGCATTACGCCGACCTACTTCGACCAGCGCCGGACGCAACTCGACCCGGAAGCGACGCTCTGGGAAACGCTCTGCCCGCAGGGCGGGGACACCGTCTTCGTGCAGGGCGCACCCCGGCACGTCGTTTCCTATCTCAAGGACTTCCTGTTCTCGGCGGAGCAGGCGCGCAGCCCGGTCTCCACGCTCTCCGGCGGCGAGCGCAACCGGCTGCTTCTCGCGAAGGTGCTGGCGCGCCCCACCGATCTGCTGGCACTCGACGAGCCAACCAACGATCTCGACATGGACACGCTCGACCTGCTCGAGGAGGTCCTGGGCGATTATGGCGGCACGCTTCTCGTGGTCAGCCACGACCGCGACTTCCTGGACCGTCTCGTCACCAGCGTCATCGCCCTCGAAGGCGAGGGCGTCGCTCGCGAATATCCGGGCGGCTACAGCGATTACCGGCGCCAGCGGGCGGCGGAGGCACGCCCGGCCGCACCGGCAGCGCCGCGTCCGGCAGGTGCGGCGCCGGATGCGCGTCAGCGGCCCGCGCCGACCCGGCTCTCCTACAAGGAACAGCGTGAACTCGAACGGCTGCCGGAACGGATCGAGGCACTGTCGGCGGAGATCGCCGGGCTCGAGGCGCGGCTGGCCGAGCCCGACCTCTACGCCCGCGATCCGGACGCGTTCGGTGCGGCGGCGGACCGCCTGGCGGCGGCCCGCGCGGAGCTCGCCGACGCCGAGGAGCGCTGGCTCGCCCTCGAGCTCAAGCGCGAAGAAGTCGCCGCGTCGCGGGCCGGAGGCTCCCGGTGATCGAGCTGCCCTCGCCCAATCACGACGCGCGGCCTCCCGGCGTGGCGGTCGACATGCTCGTGATCCACTATACGGGGATGCAGTCGGCCGCGGCCGCACTCGACCGGCTGCGGGACCCGGTCGCCAAGGTCAGCAGCCACTATGTCATCGACGAGGACGGGACGACCTACCGTCTGGTCCCCGAAACCCGGCGCGCCTGGCACGCCGGGGTCTCGTGCTGGGCCGGACGCGCCGGCTGCAACGACCTGTCGATCGGGATCGAGCTGGTCAATCCGGGGCACGAATGGGGCTATCGGCCGTTCCCGGAGGCGCAGATGGCCGCGCTGGAACGTCTCGCGGCCGGCATCGTCGCGCGCCACGGCATCTGCCCCTCCCGGGTCCTGGGCCACTCGGACGTGGCACCGGAGCGCAAGCGGGACCCGGGCGAGCTGTTCGACTGGCGCCGTCTCGCACGCGCCGGCATCGGGCTGTGGCCGGAGCTCGACGGCCGCTCCCTACCGGCCAACGCCCCGGTGGCCGAGGTGCAGCGGCTGCTGCGCGCCTACGGCTATGGCTGCCCGCAGACCGGCGAACTCGATCCGCCGACCGTCGCCGGCATTGCCGCCTTCCAGCGCCATTTCCGGCCGCGCCGGGTCGATGGCCGTCCGGACGCGGAGACGCTTGCGACCCTCCATGCGCTGCTGGCGCTGACGTCGCGCTAGCGCCGCGTCGCAATCCGGTTCCGGACGTCTTATATCTTAGGGTGGCCAGACGGCCGGACGGCCG
>CAZVAR010000166.1:0-7170 GCA_964625225.1 uncultured Alphaproteobacteria bacterium
ACAAGTGGATCGGCACCGGCGGCACCTCGCCCTTCGGCACCGGCGGCTACAATCCGGAGGGCGTGGCGATCGGCCAGAAGCGGCGCCGGCACGGCCGCGCGCTCAAGGTGTGGGAGAACCGCGAGTACAAGAACTACGACGACTCCCTACAGATCGGCATCCGCAACATCCAGGTGGCACTGCGCCGCCTGCGCGAGTTCGCGCGCCAGGGCGAGCCGGAGGAACTCGACCTCGACGAGACGATCAGGTCGACCGCCCACAATGGCGGGCTCCTGGACATCGTGATGCGTCCGGAACGGCGCAACCGGGTCAAGGTGCTGATGTTCTTCGACGTCGGCGGCTCGATGGACGACCATATCCGCGTCTGTGAGGAGCTGTTCTCGGCGGCACGGCTGGAGTTCAAGCATCTCGAATTCTACTACTTCCACAATTGCATCTACGAGAGCCTGTGGAAGGACAACCGACGACGCCAGAGCGAGCGCACTCCGACTTGGGAGGTGATCAACACCTTCGGACCCGACTACAAGGTGATCTTCGTCGGCGACGCCTTCATGAGCCCGTATGAGATCACCTACAAGGGCGGCAGCGTCGAGCACTGGAACGAGGAGCCCGGCGCCTTGTGGATCACGCGGATGCTCGACCACTGGCCCCACGCGATCTGGCTCAACCCGCGCCCCGAGCAGCGCTGGGAGCACACGCCGTCGACGACGATCCTGAAGGAGCTGATGACCAACCGCATGTATCCGCTTACCCTGGAGGGCCTCGACCGGGGCCTGCGGGTGCTGCAGGGGCAGTAGGAACCGGGCACGTCCCACTAAACGTCCCCCGGCACGCCCGGCGGTTCGGGACCCGGCAGGAACGGCCTGGCCCGCGCCAGCGGCCGTCGTCCGTGGACGCTCGCCGAATTCTCGAGCGGGGAGACCCGGAAAGAGAAACATAGCGCGTTCGTCGGCGGCATCGTCCGCGCAGCGGTCGGCGGGACGGCCGTGTCGGTAGGGTTGCGCTCGATATTGCGAGCGCGATGACGACGGCGCTGCGGCGTTCGCCCCTGTCGCGAGTTCAGCGACGGCACGAGGCCGGCCACGCCCGCGTGCGGCCGGACCTATCCCGACGTGACCGTTTCCTGCGGCCCGGCCACACCGGCCGACGCGCGGATCGAGGATGCCGTCGTCACCGCGCAGCGCATGCCGCGCGTTACCGCGGCCGTCGGCGGCGGCGCGACATCGCTGTCCTGTCGCCTACCAGAGGCTGGCGATGTCAGGGCACCATGTACCGGGCGCGCAGGACCGCGTGATCGTCGACGCCTGCACGCGCAAATGCGCCCGGCCGTACCGGCGGCTCGAAGGCTCGAACGCACCCCCGAGCTCGACGCACTCGACATCGGCCGTGCTCTCGTCGAAATTTACGACAGCATCTTCGGTCCCGCCGCCCTTCCCTACAGACACGGGATTAGACAAGTGACGACCAACGGACAAGCCGACCAAATCCTCGCCTGGCTCGACGGGCAGCGGGAGGCCATGACCGACCTCCTGCGCGAGATCGTCAACATCGATTCCGGCAGCTACAACAAGGCCGGGGTGGACGCGGTCGGTACGGTGCTGGAGCGGCACCTGGCGGCGAACGGGATCCGCTCGGGGCGCATTCCGCACGACACCTTCGGCGACTGCATCCGCGCCGTGATCCCGGCAACCGGTTCCGGTGCGGGCAACCGGCACGTGCTGCTGCTGGGGCATCGCGACACCGTGTTCCCCGACGGCACCGTGGCCGAGCGGCCGTTCAGGATCGAGGGCGATCTCGCCTACGGGCCGGGGGTCGCCGACATGAAGGCCGGCCTCGTCATGAACACCTTCATCGCCGAGGCCTTCGCCAAGTTCGGCGGTAACCGGCATCCGGTCGTGGTGCTCTATACCTCGGACGAGGAGATCGCCTCGCCCTCCTCGCGCCCGGTGATCGAGGCGGAGGCGCACAACGCCCGCGCCGTGTTCAACGCCGAGCCCGGACGGCCCAGCGGCAATCTCGTGACCGGGCGCAAAGGCGCGGTCTTCTTCAAATTCGAGATCACCGGCAAGGCCGCCCACTCCGGCGGGCGGCCGCAGGACGGCGTCAGCGCGATCGAGGAGCTTGCCCGCAAGACCCAGGCGCTGCACCGGCTGACCGACTTTGAGAGCGGCGTCACGGTCAATGTCGGCCTGATCCAGGGCGGCAGCTCGGTCAACACGGTCGCCCCTTACGCTTCGGCCGAGGTCGACGTCCGCTTCAAGACGCACGAGCAGCGCGAGACCGTGCTGCGCGACATCCAAGCGATTCTGGAGACTGCGCAGCTGCCGGGCACCGAGACCCGTATCGTCCAGAGCCGTGGCTTCCTGCCGCTCAACCAGTCGCCCGAAAGCCGCCAGATTTTCGAGCTGTATCGCGGCAGCGCAGCCGACCTCGGCTTCGAGGTCGGGGGTGAGTTCACCGGCGGCTCGGCCGATTCCGGCTTCACGGCCAGCGTCGGCGCCCCCACGGTCTGCGCCACCGGCCCGATCGGCGGCGACGCCCATAGTCCCAAGGAATATCTCCGCCTCGATACGCTGGTGCCGCGCGCGAAGGCGGTCGCGCTGTCGATCCTGCGGCTGGATTCGTAGCGCGCTGCGGCCTATCCGACCCCGAAGCCGGTTACCGCCGCAACCCGCCGAACGGCCTCGCTCGCTACGGCCTTGTTCTGCTCCGGCGCGGGTCGATCTCCTGTGTGTGAGGCGGCGACAGCCGCCCTTTTCCGGTGGCGAAGCAAGGCGAAGGATGGGATAACGCCTCGCTCCCTCGCCGCTCGGAACGCTGGTTTGGACTCGAAAGCGGGCACTGGGCCACGGCTGTCGCTGATCGCCATCGCCGCGGCCGCCGCCATTCCCATCCTGCTGTTCGCCGTCGTGATGGTCTTCGACGCGGTATCGCGTGAGCGCGCCGCCGTGGAGGAGAAGCTTTGGCGCGCATCGCGCGACGCACTCACCGAGCTGGACAAGATGCTGGCGAACCATTTCGCCGCGCTGACCGCCATGTCGTCATTGGTCGACAGCGATGATTTCGGCGGCATCTACAGCCACGCCGGGGCGATCCTGAAACAGGAGTATGCCTGGAACGGCATCCGCCTGATCGACACGCGCACCGGCACGATCGACATCGACGTTACGGCTCCGGGTACGCCGCCGCCGGATCCGAACGAAGTCAGGGAAATTGTCCAGAGCGGCCGCCCCACGGCGACGATCCGGTCCGGCCAGGGCGACCCCAGCGAGCCCGTGCTGCTCCTCAAGGTGCCGGTGCGGCGCGGCGAGCGGATCGATCACGTGCTGACCGCTGCCATCGATGCCGACCGAGTGAGCGCGCTGCTCGCCGCGGCCCGCGTCCCCGAGAGCTGGACGGTCGCGGCGATCGATCCCAACTTCCTGATCGCCGGCCGCAACCGCCGCCACGAGCGGTTCGCCGGCACACCGGTGACGCCCTCGCTGCGTGCCGAGATCGAACGCTCGAACGAGGGCTATTTCTACGCGCTGAACAAGGAGGGCGACCGAGTCTATACCCTGTTCGTGCGCTCGCCCTTCTCCAGGTGGACCATCGCGATCGGCGCGCCCGCCGCGATGATCGAGCGGCCGGTCTTCTGGTCCGGCCTATCGCTGGTCGCCGCCGGCGGCAGCGCGGTGCTGATCGCCGTCCTGCTCGCCGTCACTCTGGCGCGAAACTTCGAGCGGCGGCAAGCCGCGGAAGCACAGCTCGCCGCGTTTGCGGCCGAAGCCGAGACCGAGCGGCGCCTGACCGAGATCGCCCGCAACTTCCCCGGCGTGATCTACCGACGCGTCCGGCACCCGGACGGCCGCATCAGCTACCCCTTCGTCAGCGATGGCGTCGCCCAGCTCCTCGGTCTGGCGCCAGACCGGCTCCAGGAACCGCTCACGCTTGCCGACCTGACCCGGATGATGCAGCCGGCCTCGACGGAGGATTGGCAGCAAGAGCTGGAGCGCTCGGCGCGGGAGCTGACGCCCTATCAGATCGAAGGCTGGGTCCGGCGCGGCGATGGCGACGTCCGCTGGCTGCGCAGCGTCGCGGTGCCGCACCGGCGGAACGACGGCAGCGTAGTCTGGGACGGCGTCGCACTCGACATCACCGACGAGAAGCGGCGCGAGCAGCTCCTGCGCGAGCAGACGGAGGTGCTGGACACGCTCGGCCGGCTCAACGCCGAGGTCGCCGGGGAGCTGAATCTCGAGCGGCTGGTGCGGCTGGTCGCGGAAGCCGCAACCCGCCTCACCGGAGCCGAGTTCGGAGCCTTCTTCTATCACCAGCCCGGGCCGGAGGGGCGATCGCGCCTCTCCTACGAGGTCGCCGGGCCGCTGGCGCCCGCCTTCGCGGCGATGCCCATGCCGCGGGGCACCGAGATCTTCCGGCCGACCTTCGTCGGCGGCGACACCACCCGTCTCGGCGACGTGACACAGGATCCGCGATACGGCAAGAACCCGCCGTTCCACGGCCCGCCGCCGGGGCATCCCCCGGTACGGAGCTATCTTGCGGTGCCGGTGATCTCCCGCTCGGGGCGGGTGGCGGGCAGCTTGTTCCTCGGCCACCGCGAGCCCGACCGGTTCACCGAACGGGGCGAGCGCATCGTCATCGGCATCGCCGCCCAGGCGGCGATTGCGATCGACAATGCCCGGCTCTATCGCGACGCGCAGGAGGAGATTCAGGAGCGCAGGCGGGTCGAGGAGCAGCAGGAACTGCTGATGGCGGAGCTGGACCACCGGGTCCGCAACATCCTGGCAGTGGTGCAGTCGCTCGCCGGCAACACCCTGCCGCCGGGCCCGGAGCTGGACGTCTACCGCGGCCGCATTCGTGCGCTGGCGCAGGCACACGGCCTGTTGGCACAAACGAAATGGCAAGGGGCCGGCCTGTCCGAGCTGGTGCGGACCGAAATCGCACCCTATGCCGACGGGGCCGCGGAGCGGATCGCAATCGACGGCGACGACGTGCTGCTGCGCCCGGCCGCCGCGCAGACGCTGGTGCTGGCGGTGCACGAGCTGACCACCAACGCCGCGAAATACGGCGCGCTCTCCCGGCCGGACGGGCGGGTCCGGATCGCCTGGAAAATCGCGCCGGAGGGGACGGGGCGGGCCTGGCTGCGGTTGACCTGGACCGAACGCGGGGGGCCGCCCGTGACCCCGCCGGAACAGGCCGGCTTCGGCCGGGCGTTGATCGAGCGGGGAGTCCGCTACAGCCTTTCCGGGGAGGTTGCCTTCGACTTCGCCCCGGACGGGCTGCGTTGCGAGATCCGCATTCCGCTCGACCAGGCGGCGCCCCCGCCGCGCTGAGCGGCGGTGCTTAACGGGATCCTCACCCCACAGTCTCGGACCGACGGCGGCGACCCCCGAACGCAACTACGGTCAGGTGCGCCGACAGCGGATCGCCTCAAGCCTTCCCCAACACGATCCACAACAGCCCGTCATAGGGCAGGGGGGTGTCGGAATTGGCGCTGACCACATGCGGCGGCAGCGGGAACGGCAGCTGCCGCGGACGGGCAACCGCCACCCTGTCGACGAGGATACCGGCGGAGCGATAGCCGCCGGTACGGAAGCTGCGGATGGCCCCGCCGACTTCGGTGCGGTCGAGCAGGCGGGACACGATGCCGTTGGCGTAATCCGAGGATCGGCTGGCCAGCTCCGAATCCCAGTTCGAGCCGGACCCGGCCGCGACCACCAGGTCGGCGGCGAGATCGGGAAATGTCTCGGCGATGCTTCCGACGAAGACCGCGAGCCGCGGCGGCGCGTCCGACGCCTCGGTCAGAAGCGCCTCGGCGAGCCTCGCCAGCGTCGCCAGTTTCTCGGTCGCCGGCCGGCGGCACGGATCGCGATAGAGCACCACCGATTGGCGAGGGCGGTACTCGGCCGCGGCCTCGCAGTCGCCGATCCGGACCCGCGCCGCGTGCCCGGTCTCGGTCGCCTCGACGGCAATGCCGGCCATCGTTTCCTGCGCCGCTGCAGGCGGGAGTCCCAGCAGCAACAGCGCCAGGAGGGCGAGAAGGCGGAGACCATGTCTCCCGCTGCGGTGGCGCACGATTCCCCTCTCCCTTGTCGATCGCCTTCGGTTCCATTTAAGGCGCGCGAGCGCCGGATCACCCCCACGCGAGTGGAGGCGCGGCACGCAGTTGTCGCGCCGCACGCTGCCGCCAACTATAAGGCTCCCGAAGAACGCTGGAAGCCGAGTGGCTCCCGGCAGAGTCAGGAGCCGACGGCGCATGGCAGGTCACACCCCCTTTGTTCCATTCGAGATCACCGTCTGCGGCATCCAGGAGCTGCACGGATATTGTGAGCGCGGGGTCAGTCACGTCCTGTCGATCCTCGACCCGGACTATCCGGAGCCGGAGGCCTTCGGCGCCTATGGCGAGCACCAGCGCCTGGAGCTGCGCTTTCACGACATCATCGATACGCAGGAGGGCATGACCGCACCGGCCGCCGCGGACGTCGAGCGGCTTCTGGCGTTCGGACACGACCTGCTGCGGCAGCGGCCGGACGCGGGTCATTTGCTGGTGCACTGCCATGCCGGCGTGTCCCGCTCCACTGCGGCGATGTCGTTGCTTCTGGCGCAGGCGCGGCCGGACCGGCCGCCCGCCGAGGCGATGGCCGAGGTCGTGCGCATCCGGCCGATCGCTTGGCCGAACCTGCGCATGATCGAACTCGGCGATCGGCTGCTCGGGTGCAACGGCGCACTGGTGGCGGCCGCGCATGCGCGCTACCGGGCCGTCGCGGCCCGCGACCCGGGCTGGGTCTCCGACATGGCGCGCTACGGCCGCACCCGCGAAGCGGCCATCGCCCGCGCCGCAGAATGAGCGGGGTGGAGGGGATGCCGACACCGGTCAAGGAACTCGCCGAGTCCGTTCGTGCCGGCGACCGCCGGGCGCTGGCGCGGGCGATCACGTTGGTGGAGTCGACCCGGGCCGACCACCGGGCACAGGCCGAAGCGCTGCTGGAGGCGGTGCTGCCGGAGACCGGCCGCTCCATCCGGATCGGTATCACCGGAGTTCCGGGTGTCGGCAAATCCACCTTCATCGAGCGCTTCGGACAGCATGTGATCGGTGAGGGCCACCGGATCGCGGTGCTGGCGGTCGACCCATCCTCGCGGCGCAGCGGCGGCTCGATCCTGGGCGACAAGACG
>CAZVAR010000167.1:0-7043 GCA_964625225.1 uncultured Alphaproteobacteria bacterium
CCATCCAGGCCAGCTTGTAATCGTATTTCGGCGTGTCGGCCGGATTGCCGTTGGGCAGATAGAGCGAGGCGATGCGCATGCCGCCGATCGTGGCTTCGACATAGCGCGCCTGGTCGTCGGCCGGGTCGCCCGGCAGCACCTGCAGCACATCCTCCGGCTCCCGGCGCGACAGGATGGCGACGCCGTTATAGGCGCGCTGGCCGACCGCGACGCAGCGATAGCCGACCGCCTCGAGCTCGAGGCGGGGAAAGGCCTCCGCGGTCGTCTTGGTCTCCTGGAGCAGCACGACGTCCGGTGCGGCGCGGTCGAGCCAGGCCAGCACCGCGGGCAGCCGGACCTTGATCGAGTTGACGTTCCACGCCGCGATCTTCATGCCACTCCCCCGCCCGTGATGCCGGGCCGTGTCCGGAGCCGTCCTGCTCCGGAGAAGGAGCTAGCGGGCGGCGGCGGCCCGCGTCAAGCCGGGCCGCGTCACAGTGCGAAGGAGCTGCCACAGCCGCAGGAGGAGGTGGCGTTGGGATTGCGGATGGCGAAATGCGCCCCCGCCAGCTCCTCGACGAAGTCGATCTCGGCGCCGCTGAGAAGCTCGAGCGAGACGTCGTCGATCACCACCCGGGCGCCGTCGCGCTCGAACAGGTGATCGTCCGCGTTGCGCTCGGTGTCGAAGCTGAAGCCGTACTGGAATCCGGAGCAGCCGCCGCCGGACACCGAGACCCGCAGCATCACGCCGTCGCCGCCTTCCATGTCGAGCAGCGCCGCGATGCGCTTCGCCGCACTGTCGCTGATGTTGATGACGCCCGGCGCCATGGTGGCAGTCTCAGCCATCGTCCGCTCCCGCGCGATTCCTCGAAGCCTGCTTGATATCTAAGGGTCTGCGAGCGGCTGTCAATTCACCCGGGGGCGGGCCGGCCGGGTCCGGACCGCTGGGGACGGGCCGTTCGCCGTCGTCCGCGGTTCAGGCGAAGACCCCGTGGAGGAACCAGCCCGGCCGGATCTGCGCCTCGGGCAGATACAGGCCTTCCCGAAAGATCCAGAAGCGCCGGCCCCCCGTGTCCTCGAGGCAATAATAATCGCGCGTCCGTGCCGCCGCCGGAAGATCCGGGCCGTCTCGCCACCATTCCGGGGCAATCCGCTCCGGGCCGTCGGCGCGGCGGACCCGGTGGGCGATTCGGCGCCAGGAGAACAGGGCGGGCGGCGCGTCCGGCAGCAGCGCCACCGCCTCGATCGGCTCCGGCCGGGAGAGCAGGCGCACGGGCCGCGGCCGTGCCGCCGGCCACGGCCGCCCGGCAGGGGACGAGGCCCGCAGCGCCGGAAGCAGCCGGACAGCGCGCTCCGGGATATGGCTCTCGTGCAGCATCTGGCGCACGACGTTCCGCTGTCCCAGCCGCGCGCTCAGACGGTCGATCAGCAGGCCGAGGGCCGCCGGATCGGCCGCCGCGTCGGCGCCGTCGCGTCCGAGGCGGAGCTGGAGCGGCGCGAGCGGCTCGGTCCGCGGCGCCGTCAGAATCGCGACCTCGGTTCCGCCATCCAGATCGACCGCCGCCAAAGGCTCGCGCAGCAGGCGGAGCAGATGGTCGGGGTCGCGCACCGGCCGGCTGGTGCCGGCCGCGGCGCGCCGTATCCGCCCGTCGACGCCGTACAGGGTCAGCTCCAGCCGGCGCACGCCGAGTCGCTCCCGCTCCAGCCGGGTGCACAGCGCCTCGATCAGGCGACGGGCCGCGAGCGCGATGTCCTCCGGTCGGCCGACCGGCTCGGGAAAGGCCAGCCGTACCCGGTAGGGCGGCACCGGCAGCCGCGGCGAGACCGGCTCGAACAAGCGATCGAGGGCCATGTCCAGCCGGCGCAGCAGGAGCGGGCCGAACCGGGCGGCAAGCGGTGCCCGCGGCAGCGCGTAGAGATCGCCGATCCGGCGCAGGCCGACCCGGTGCAGGGCGGCGACCGTCTCCTCGGGCAGACGCAGGCCGGCGACCGGCAGGCCGGCGATCGCCGCCGCCACGGCGCCGGCCGGTATGACGGGGTCGCCGTCGTAGCGGGCCAGCGCCCAGGCCGCGCCGGGCGTCTCGGCGATGGCGGCGCGGCTTGCGAAGCCGAGGCGGTCGAGCCGGCTCCTGAGGTCGGCGAGCAGCGCGTGCTCGCCGCCGAACAGATGGGCGCAGCCGGTGATGTCGAGCCAGAGGCCGTCGGAGCCGTCCAGCGCCACGACCGGCGTGTAGCAGCCGCACCAGTCGGCCAGCGCGGCGAGCGCGCGGGCATCGGCGGCCGGATCGGCCTCGACCGTATGCAGGTCGGAGCGCAGGGCGCGGGCATCGGCGAGCGGCAGGCCGGGGACGATGCCGGCCGCCCGCGCCGCGGCATCGGGGACGGCGATCAGCGCCCGGCCGCCCTCGGCTCGGACCGTCGCCAGCGGCCGGTCGGAGGCGACCGGGCGGTCCGCCCGGCGCAGCCGGTCGGTCGCGAAGCTCGGCAGCCAAAGCGAGAGAATCCGCCGCTCCGAACCCTCCGAACGCATCGTCACCCCCGTTGCTCTGTCAGTCCCGTTGCGTTGCCGATGTTCCTGTTTTGTTCTAGAGCGGCGGCCCGGCCGCGTCAAGGTGGTGGGAGCCGCCCGTCCTGTCCGATACACTGCCGGTGTCGAATGCGAACGCACCGAAGGGAGTGGACACCATGGCCATCCAGCGTCACGACATCACCAGCGGCCCCGGCCCGCGCATGAGCCGGTGCGTCGTCAACGGCGACATGGTCTATCTCGCCGGCCTGGTGGCCCGCGACAGCACCAAGGACGTCAAGGGGCAGACCCAGGATATCCTCGACCAGATCGACGCCTATCTGCAGAAGGCCGGCACCAGCAAGTCCAAGCTGCTGACCGCCCAACTCTGGCTGACCGACATGAAGAACTTCGCGGACATGAACGCGGTCTGGAACGCCTGGGTGGATCCGGAGAACCCGCCCGCCCGCGCCTGCGTCCAGGCCCAGCTCGCGCGGCCGGACATTCTGGTCGAGATCATGGTGACGGCGACGAAGTAGGGGTGGTCCTCCGTCCCGGCCGTAGGGCGCCCTTGCGGCGCTCGAATCGGCGGCCGTTCACCGGGCGGCGGCCGTTCGGGCGGCCGCCCCGGAGGGTGGGGAGGTGACCCCGCGGGGCCGGGGTGGCGCGGCCTCCTGGGCCAGGACCAATCCCGGCCCGGTCCCGCTTCCCAGCCATGCCAGCCGCCACATTCCCGGCCGCCCGCCGCGGCAGCGGAGCAGCTCGGCCTGCCAGTGCGACCGGTCGGAAACCGCCCCCTCGGCCGGACCGGGCAGGGGGGAGAGCCGCCAGCGCGTCCGGGCGGCCGTCGGCCCGGCCGCGTCGGCATGGGGGCGAAGCAGGAGGGCAGGGGTGCCGCTCGCGGCGGCGGCGAGCTGGAGCCGGCGGGCGGCGGCGAGATCGATCTTCTCGACCTCGCCGACCACCGCGGCCAGGACCGGCGCACGCAAGCCTTCCTCCATCGCCCACAGCGCCTCGGTGTCGCAGCGGGCGCGGGCGAGGATCAGCCGCGCCGGGTCGAGCCCGAAGGCGAGCAGGCCCGGCCCGTAGAGGATTCCGGGGGAATCGCCGCGGCACGCGCGCGCGGCGTCGTTGCTGCACCACAGCGCGGTCCCGCCCCCGGCGGTCAGCCGCCCCAGCAGCATCGCGCAGAAGCCGACCGCCGCCCCGTCCCCGCCGGCGCCGCCCGGGCCGACGACCTCGTGCAGTGCGCCGCGGACGAGTCCGCCGCCGGGCAGCGCCGCATCGATCTCCGGGATGCCGAACGGCAGCACCGCGGCGGCTTCCGGCGCCGAGCCGCCGCCCTCGATCGCGGCGATGCGCGCACGCAACGCGTTCAGCAGTGCGGAATGCCTGGGCGGCACCGTCGCGGGCTCCTTCGATCCGGCGGGTTTGTTCTCATTTTGTTCTAGAAGAGGCCGGCCGCGGCGTCAAGCGCGAAGGGCGCCGCGCCGGGTGCCGGGGCGGCGCCGGCCCTATGCCGGGGAGGCCATCCCGTAGCGCCGGCGCTCCGCCTCGATGCCGGCGCGTGCGGCCTCCAGGAGGCCGCGCGGGGCGCGCAGCGGCATCGACAGCACGCGGAAGGCCAGGGTCTTGCCGTGGCCGTCGAGGCCGAGGCTGTGATTGACGCCGCCCTGGAGCACGTCGTCGATCACGAAATTGAGGGCGGCGAGGCGGGGCAGCTCGTAGCGGATCGCGCGCGTGGCGCCGCGATGGGCGAACAGGGCCAGGACCCGCTCGGCCGTGACCTGTTCCGCCAGGAACGGCCAGGCGCCCGGATCGTAGGCGATGACGCTGACATTGATGCGGTTGCCCTTGTCGCCGGTCCGGCCGTGGGCGAGGTCGTGCAGCCGGCAGGCGACCAGCTCGTCGTCAGATCTCATTGTTCGCCACCACCGAGACGCGCGGGCGCACCCGCTCGCGGGAAACCAGGAACGAGCCGGTATTGACGCGCGACGTGACGGTCCAGCGCACGCCGCCGCCGGCGGCGGGTCCGCAGCAATAGAGCGCCAGCACCTCGCGGCCGGCACGCTCGGCGACCGCGCGATCGTCGGCGCGGACGGCGAAACGCATGCGCACCTCGTCCGGCTGTCCGCCGGCCCGTGCCGCCAGGCTGCCGTCATCGTCGTCGAAGGCGCTGGCGACTCCGATCAGATCGACCCGCGATTCGCAGGGGAGGTCGAGCCGGCGCATCCGCTCGCGCACCGTCTCCCCGGCGAGCCGGGCGCGGGCGAGCGCGTTCGGCCCGGCATAGGTGATCTCGCCTTCGCCGAGCCAGCCGCCGTCGACGCTGACCGTGACCTTCAAGGTCTCGGGGCGCGGCCGGCCGCGTGCGCCGGCGACCCGGACCCGGTCGCGGCCGACATCCTCCACCGTGACCCCGGTAATGTCGAGGACGACGTCCGGGGTCAGATAGGCGGCCGGGTCGTGCATCTCGTAGAGGATCTGCTCCTTCACCGTCCGCGGCGTCACCAGCCCGCCGGTGCCGGCTGCCTTGGTGATGACCGCGCTGCCGTCGGCCGACACTTCGGCGATCGGAAAGCCGATATTCGCCGGGTCGGGCACGTCCTTCCAGCCCGGGTCGGCGAAATAGCCGCCGGTCACCTGCGCCCCGCATTCGAGCAGATGGCCGACCAGCGTGCCGGCGGCGAGCCGGTCCCAATCGTCCTCGCGCCACCGGAAATGATGGACCAGCGGGCCGAGCGCGAGGGCCGGGTCAGCGACCCGGCCGGTCGCGACGACATGGGCGCCGCGCGCCAGCGCCTCGGCGATCGGCCAGGCGCCGAGATAGGCGTTGGCGGCGATGATCTCGGTCCGGGCGAGGTCGAGCGGCTTGTCCGCCTCCCAGAGTTCCATCTCCTCCGGCGGAACGATGCCGCGCACGTCGTCGCCCTCGACGATCCCGACCCTCAGGTGCGGAATGCCGAGATCGCGGGCGAGGGCGTGGATGCAACGGGCCGCCCCGCGCGGATTCGCCGCCCCGAAATTGCCGACGATGGGAATGCCGTGCTCGACGCATTTCCGGAGAATCGAGCGCAGCAGCGGCTCCAGCATCGGCTCGTAGCCCTTGTCCGGATCGGCGCGCCGCGCGAGCTGCGCCAGTGCCAGGGTCCGCTCGGCCAGCACCTCGAACATCAGCGCCGCCGGGCGGCCGTCGGCGATCAGCGTGTCCACCACGGCGATCGGCGCGTCGATCCGGTCGCCCGAGAATCCGGCGCCGTCGCCGATCAGGAATGCATCCGCGCTCATCGCGCTTCCGCCCTGTCGCCGGCCGCGGCGGCGATCCCGGCCGAAACGCCCGAAACGTCGATGAAACTCATCTTCGGTCCACCTGCCGGCCCCGATGGCCGCACTCGCGGCGGGCCGGAGGCTGCATCATAGCCGGCGCGCCGAGGACGCGACAGCCTCGATCCCCGCCCGCCGCTCCAATCGCAACCGTGCAGCGGCAGGGCGCGAGATCGGGCAGGCCGCAGCGGCCGGGCAGCAGGTCGCGGACGGATCCGAACGCCGGTTTCTCGGCAGCGGGGCCGATCGGGCCGGAGCCGGCAATCTCGCCTCTTGCGTCGGCGCGCGCGGGTTCCGATATGTGTGCCATGCTCGACGGCGGGCGAGTGTCGACGCCAGGCGATCCCCGGGTACGGGGCGGATCGGCAGTTGACTTCAGCCTACGGCGGCAGTAGAGACACGCTCCGTCTTTCGACGGCTGCGGGGGTGTAGCTCAGTTGGTTAGAGCGCCGGCCTGTCACGCCGGAGGCCGCGGGTTCAAGTCCCGTCACTCCCGCCATTCCCTTCGAAGGCCGGTGTTCCGCTGGCCGCATCCGGCCGTCGGCGCGGCGCTGGTCGCAAGCCGGGTCTTCCCGTCAGTTCGCGAGATCGCTCCGGTCAAAGCGTCGCACGACTTGGGTATGGCGCGGGCGCCCGTTCGCCCTTAAAGTCGCCGCGCCCTGGGCCAGGCGGGCGAGCCGCCGGGTATCCTGAATCGAGGACGGCATGGACGACCTGCTGCGCGAGTATCTGCCTATCCTGATCTTTCTCGGCATCGCCGTCGTGATCGCGGCGGCGGCCGTGTTCGCCTCCCTGATCATCGCGCCGCAGAACCCGGATTCCGAGAAAGTTTCCGCCTACGAGTGCGGCTTCGATGCGTTCGCCGATGCGCGATCCAAGTTCGACGTACGCTTCTACTTGGTGGCCATTCTGTTCATCATATTCGACCTCGAGGTCGCGTTTCTGTTTCCCTGGGCCATATCGCTCGGTGGGATCGGGATGCTGGGCTTCTGGTCGATGATGATCTTTCTCGGCATCCTGACCATCGGCTTCATTTACGAGTGGAAGAAGGGAGCGTTGGAATGGGAGTAGCAGGGGACACCCTCTCTCCGCTGCCGACGGGACCGACGATTGCGCCATCGCCGCAGGCGCCGCGCACGGGCGGCATCGTGCCGCCCGGCCCGGAGCAGACCGCGATCCTGCGCGGGGTCACGAGCGAACTGCAGGACCGCGGCTTCGTCGTGGCCAGCCTGCA
>CAZVAR010000168.1:0-6987 GCA_964625225.1 uncultured Alphaproteobacteria bacterium
CACCCACATCATGAAGACGGAAGCATTGAAGCAGGCGCTCGACAAGTGGGGCTTCGATGCGGCAATCGGTGGCGCACGGCGCGATGAGGAGATTTCGCGCGCGAAGGAGCGGATCGTCTCAGTTCGAACGGCAGGCCACGGCTGGGATCCCAAGGCGCAGCGCCCGGAGCTCTGGAACCTCTACAACACACGGGTCAGTAATGGCGAATCGATCCGGGTTTTTCCGCTCTCGAACTGGACCGAACTCGATATCTGGCAATATATCGCCGCCGAAGAGCTTCCGGTCGTACCCCTCTACTTCGCCGCCGAACGGCCGGTGGTTCGCCGCGGCAGCATGCTGATCATGGTCGATGACGACCGACTGCCCCTCGGGCCCGGCGAGATACCAGAATGGCGATCGGTGCGGTTCCGGACGCTCGGATGCTACCCGCTGACCGGGGCCATCGAATCGACTGCACAGACACCCCCGGAGATCATCCGCGAGCTAATGACTAGCAAGACCTCCGAGCGGTCAGGCCGTGCCATCGACCATGACGAAAGCGCCTCGATGGAGAGGAAGAAGCGCGAGGGCTATTTCTGATGGCCGAAGCCGCCGTCCATGCTTACCCGCCACAGCCGGCGCCGAACGGCCTGCTCCGCCTCCTGACCTGCGGCAGCGTCGATGACGGTAAGTCGACGCTGATCGGTCGGCTACTGTACGAGACGAAGAGCCTGTATGCGGACCAGGTCGCCGCGCTTGAGCGCGACAGCCGCAAATTCGGCACGACCGGTGACATCGATTTTGCGCTCCTGCCGGACGGGCTGGAGGCGGAACGCCAGCAGGGGATCACGATCGACGTCGCCTATCGCTTCTTCGCGACAGCGCGCCGGACGTTCATCATCGCCGATGCGCCGGGACACGAGCAATACACCCGGAACATGGCGACGGCCGCTTCCACAGCCGATCTCGCAATCGTCCTGGTCGACGCGCGCAACGGGGTTACGATGCAGACGCGGCGACATTCGCAGATCCTGTCCCTGCTCGGAGTCCGGTCGATCGTCCTCGCCGTCAACAAGATGGACTTGGTCGGCTTCGACGAAGAGTGGTTCGCGGCGATCCGTGATAGCTATCTCCGCTTCGCCGAAGGCCTCGAATTCGCCCAGATTCTGTCGATCCCGACCGCGGCACGCTACGGCGACAATCTGACCACGCCCAGCAGCCGGATGCCTTGGTATGCGGGCCCGGCGCTCCTCGAGCATCTCGAAGAGATCGATGTCGAGACCGGCCGATCGGCGGCCCCGTTCCGAATGCCGGTCCAGTGGGTGACCCGCGCCGACCCGGACTTTCGCGGCTATGCGGGCACGATTGCTAGCGGGTCGGTGCGGATCGGCGATCCGGTGCTGGTCGCCCGATCGGGTACTCGATCCACCATTACGCAGATCGTCAGCATGGATGGCGATCTCGAGGAAGCGAGCGCAGATGAGGCCGTAACCCTCGTGCTGAAGGACGCGCTCGATATCGACCGGGGCGAGCTGCTGGCAGGGATCGACACGCCGCCCGAGGTCTCGGACCAGTTTGCCGCCAACCTGATTTGGATGGGCAACGCGCCGCTGCTGCCGGGACGGACATACCTGCTCAAGACCGGGGGCCGGACCGTTCCGGCGACCGTGACCCGGATCAAGCACAAGCTCGACGTCACCAGCTCGAAGCACCTCGCCGCCGATGATCTGCGGATCAACGAGATCGGCTTCTGCAACGTGTCTCTTTCAACACCGATCGCGTTCGATCCGTACCGAGCCAACCGAACGACCGGCGCCTTTATCCTTATTGATCGCCTGAGCAACGCCACCGTCGCGGCCGGCCTGATTGCCTTCGGGCTGCGGCGGGCAGCCAATCTCCATTGGCAGGCCCTCGACGTCGACAAGACGGCACGTGCCACGCTCAAGGCGCAGACGCCGGTAATCCTTTGGTTCACCGGGCTGTCGGGCGCCGGTAAGTCGACGATCGCCAATCTCGTCGAGCGGAACCTGCATGCTCTCGGCCGCCATACCTATGCGCTCGACGGTGACAATCTTCGACATGGTCTGAACCGCGATCTCGGCTTCACCGAAGCCGACCGGGTCGAAAACATCCGTCGGGTGGCCGAGGTCGCCAAGCTTTTCGTCGATGCCGGTCTGATCGTCCTTGTCTCGCTGATCTCGCCGTTTCGGGCAGAGCGGCGGATGGCACGAGAGCTGGTCGAGCCGGGAGAATTCATCGAGATCTTCGTCGATACCCCGCTCGCGGAATGTCGGCGCCGTGACCCAAAAGGCCTCTATCGCAAGGCCGACGAGGGCATGCTCAAGAACTTCACTGGCATCGACTCGCCGTACGAGCCGCCAGAGAATCCGGATCTTTGCCTCGACACGATGACAGAAGCGCCCGAGGCGCTGGCCGGGCGGGTGATCGGCCTCCTTCAGGAGCGCGGAATTATATGAGTGCCATGCGGGCTCCCGGGTACGTCCGAGCCCCGACGGTGCGACCAAACGCAGCGAGACATCCGGATTCGGATGAACGACAACACCGGCCAAATCCGCACCGCCACAAACACACCCATGCTACAGGTCCGTGCGTGACCCCCTGCACGACAAGGCTACGCTGTGATGATGCCTAGTCGCCGAAATCGCAAGCTCGGCCGCAATCTTATGATCTGGCTGGCCGCAATCGCTGCCTTGGCTCTCGTCGCATCGTTCCAGGCCGGGCCCGCTCAATCTCAGCGAGAGATCGCATGGCCGGCAGTAGTCAAGCCGATCGTCCTGTTGCTGCTCTTCTCGTCTGTTCTCACCTATGGCGTGTGGCGCCGACGCCTGCGATGGGGCTCGGTTACACTATTGGTCGGCGCATTGACCTTGGCCGTCGGCGCGGCGGCGCTGCATTGGCTGGGCCTCTTGCATTAACCTGGCAGCGCCCGGCGACCGACATGCAAATGGGGCCCGCGTCCTCCACCTCGCCCGCTACCGGTGATACCGCTGTTGCCTGAAACAGGCCGAAAGTGAGCACACGCCTTCTATTCGGCAGCGGCCCGGATCGGAGTGGAACGGCGCGCTCGTCGTTGCCGAGCGGTGCCTCGCCGGTTCGCGCTGGATCCGATCAGGCTCCTATAGAGCGCCAGATGCTGCTTTGCGCACGCGCCGATGTCCGGCACGCTCGGCTTCACCGATTTGGGGCGGGCGGTGCTCTTCGCAATCGCGTCCCGCATGACCAGAGCGAGGTCGACCGGATCACCCATCCGGAACCGCAGCCCGTTCTGATCCGGCGTCACATGCTCGGCCATGCCACCGAGGTCACTGCAGATCACTGGGCATCCAGCAGCCAGGGCCTCCTGGATCACCAGCGGGCTGTTTTCCGGCCAGATCGAAGGGACGACGACCCAGTCGACCGACGCCATCAGCTGTGACGCTTCTTCGGCGCGATAGGGCCCATGCCAGAACACGGTCGTGTGCAATTCTTTCACCGCCTGTCGGACGGCGGTCCGAACTGCCTCGGCCGTATAGCCGTCGAAACCGTGCAAATGCAGCTCGAAGGGGGCGCCGTCACGTTGCAGCCGGCGCGCCGCCTCGAGCAGGACCAGAACACCCTTGTGCGGCTGGACATTGCCGAAGAAGCCGAACCGGATCGGCCGCACGGCGTCGCGCTGCCGTCGAGCCGGTCGATCAGTCGGAGCCAGGTACCCGTTCGGGATATGCACGATCCGCTCCGGCTCCAGCCCCCAAGCGAGAAACTGCTCGCGCAGGAAGCGGCTCGGCGCGATGAACCGGTCGACCATTCCGAATGCCGCACGCACGAACAGCTCGCGCAGCCGGAACTCCTCGACGCGCCGTTCCGGAAAGCAGCGCTGGCAGGCGACCGGGTGGGGATCCCGGCAGACCTGGCCATCCTTCGTCTTGATCAGGAGCCCGTGATTGCTGCAGATCGCATAATAGTCGTGTAGCGTGAGAACGATCTTCGCCCGCGGCCAGCCATGCCGGATGCTGGTGATCGCCTCGAGTCCCAGCTCCAGAAAATGGTGGAAATGGACGATGTCGGGTTGGAGGTGCCGCGCGAGTTGCTCGACGTCGCGCAACACGCCGTAGGTATCCGCCTGCGACAGTGCGAAGCGCTGGAAATGGCCGCCCGACAGTAGGATGTCGCCACTGGCTGGATCGACCGCACCGAAATGCGTGCCGGCATTGTCGGTCTGCCGCGCCCCCGTCTTTGCCGCCGCGAAGACGATATCGATGCCGGCTTCCGCTTCAACCGCCTGTTTCAACCGTTTGGCAAAGATCTCGGTGCCACCGGGATGCAGGAGCGGGTGGTTGTGGGCCAGAAATAGGATGCGCATAGGGACTAAGCCGCCTCGGCGCCGGTTGGCTGATCCGGTATCCCGAATGGCGTGCTTACGACAGCGAACCGGTTCGGCACCAACTCGTCGGCCCGGGGCTCCGCCGCCATTAGGGCCGCGATCTCCCGGTGCCATCGCTGCGTTTGAAGCCAACCATTGTACCGAGATGCCGCGCTCTCGCTGTACTCGGCATGTCCGGCGATACTGGATCGCTCAAAATGATACAGCTGCACCCCACCAAAGTAGCGGATGCTATAGCCCGCGGCCCGGAGCTTCAGGCAGAGATCGGAATCCTCGAAATCCCCGACGACATAGTCCGTAGTGAAACCGCCGACCGCTTCGAAAGCCGAACGCGGTACGAACAGGCAGGCGCCGGTCACCGCCGGAACATCGCACAGCGCATCCGCCGCAGCAATCCGGTTCGGCAACCCCTTGTAGAAATGCCGATTGATCCACCAGCCGAACGGTCCGTTCTCGAAATACATGCCGGCATGCTGCAGTGCACCGTCCGCGTGCAGCAGTTTGACCCCGAGCGCGCCGACCTGCTGGTCTTGGCGCAGCTGTCGAACCGCCGCGCTGAGCCAGCCCGGCTGCTCCGGTATGACATCCGAATTGAGCATCAGGAGCAGATCAGCCGAGGCGGCCGTGGCGCCGGCGTTTGAAGCGACCGCATAGCCGCCATTGCTGCTCATCACGATCAGCCGGCAGCTGAACCGGAACTGTGCAGCCAAGCCCCGCAGCGCGTGGACAACCTCCCCTTCCTGTTCGGGCGAGTCGAGGACGAAGATCACCTCCGCCTCCCGGAAGTCCGGATCCAGCGCGAAATGGAAGACCTGGTGCTTCAGATAGGACAGGTTCCGATACAGTGGGATCACTACTGAGACGGCCGGTGATGCCGGCAGGCAGCCGAACAGATGCTCCGCCGCCGGCCGTACTGTCTGCACCAACTGCTGCTGGACCACACCAACCGTGGATGCCCAGATCGATCCGATGACCCAAGCATCGACCTCTTGCTCCGGGACCAGCCGCAGCAGCTTGCCGCGCGCCTCCCGCGGCGAGCGAGGTGCCGGCGCGCTGACCAAGCCCGCCTCCAGCCCCCCTCGCAGCCGCAGCCTGGCAGAGACCTGCGGCAGGCCGATAGCCGATCTGGGCAACGAGACATGGCTGGCGAACCAGGGCCTCGGAGGGCAGCGGCCGAGCCTGCCGTGGATCGACTTGATCGCGCCCGACGACGGACTGCCGAACCGGCGTAGTTCGACCGTGATTGCTCGCCCGGCCAGATCGATCTCCAATCCTTCGATCAGACCATGCAGGTCGGCAAACCGGCCGGCCAGAACCGCTCCCGAGGGGCCGGGGATCATCAGATCGATCGCGGCAAAGACCCCGAGTCCGGGATCGATAAACGGCCTGGGTTCAGCCATCAGGAGCCGTGTGACCGCCGGTGCGTTCGATGCGGTATCGCCGTCGGCAGGTCCTGGCGACCGCGAGACGGCACGGAGGATTACCGCACGATCCGCGCGGGAGTAGGCCTTCAGCCGTTCCCGCAGGGCGGCGACATCGCGTTGTACGACCGACGGAAGCGCCAGAAAGGCGAGCCGCCTGTCGGTTGCGAGGAATAAGCCGGTGGGGATGGCCGGCGGCATCGGGTCCTCCGTGAGTCCGGCCAGCCGCCGGCCAGTGCCAACGACGCCGGTCAGTCGGACTGACCGCAGTCCCTCGGAGACGATTGCGAAGCCGCAGATCTCCCCCCGGCCGGCAGGGAGCCTCTCCGCCTCGAACAGGAGCTGTGATCCGACCCGGCCCAGAAAGGCCGCGCGATCGCCCTGATCGCAGAGGTCACGCAGCCAGCGGACCAAACGGACCATGGACGCACGGTCATCACCGCACCACTCCGTCCGCGTCTTCGCTGCGACGCCGATCACGAACCGTACCAGCGCCACGGTCTCACGCCGTGCGAATGCGGCCGCTGCCGGATCCGGGTAACCGCCCTTATAGAGTGCGACCGGCCCAGCGACCGAGTCGGCCTCGATCCGGTCGACGGCGTCCACGTCAGCCTCAAACAGGAGCAGACCGACACGTCCGCCCCCGCGCGCGACCGCGTGTGCCGTTTTCCACCGGCCGACAACGGTTCCGTTGACCCGGACCGATCGGAGATCCCGCAGTGGATCTCCGATCGTCACGAACAGCCACGCCCCTTGCCAGACGTGTTGTGGCGTCAGAAGAGCCTCGATTGCCATCAACAGAATTTAGCCAAGCAATGGAATCGGGCTGCTCGTACCAGGATCTCGGTTAGCTGAAGGTAAAGTGCGATGGCAGAAGGTCGTCGGGATCAACGCCGACCAGGGTGATCTGGCCGTCCTGACCGTCTCCGAAGCTGATGACCGCATTGCCGTCACCGTCGGCAGCGATCGTCAGGTCATCGAAGCTGCTGACGCCGGCAATTCCCTGAATGACGATCTGGTCGCCACCCGTCACCTCGAAATCAAGAATCGTGTCATTGCCGCCATTGCTATCGTAGATGAACAGGTCGGCACCCGCGCCACCGATCAGCGTGTCGGCACCCGCACCGCCGATCAGTGTGTCGTCACCCTCGCCGCCATCAAGCAGGTCGTCGCCCGCACCGCCGATCAGCGTGTCGTCGCCGCCC
>CAZVAR010000169.1:0-6910 GCA_964625225.1 uncultured Alphaproteobacteria bacterium
GGCGTTTTGCTTGAAGATCTCGTCGTAGATCGGAAGGACCGCGCCGCCCGGATAACCGAATACCGCCTCGACCCCTTGGTCGAGGAGGGCGCGGATCACGATCTCCGCGCCGGTCATCCGTTGCTCATGCTCGGCCATTCTTCTTCTCCTTCCGTCGCACGCGTAATCGCCCGCTGCGGGCGTCAGCCTGGACTTGTGCACCGCAGCAGCCTGCGCCGCACGGCCCCTCTCAACCTGGTTCGGGACAGCGAAGCCGCAACCCTATTCGCTCATAGTCCGCCGGTCAACAGGGAGACGCGAATAAATTGCAAGATCTCGGAGGTATGGCTTTCGGAAAATTGCGCGGCGAGGCGATGCCCCTCCGGCATCTGATGGCGCAGCCAAGTGATTTGGCGTTTCGCGTAATTGCGCGTGGCTTGCTGCGCTGCAGCAATCGCCGCCTCGAGCGAAAGCTCGCCCCGCAGATGGCGTCGCAGCTCAGGGACGCCGAGCGCCTTCATCGCGGGCAGAGCCGGGTCGAGGCCGAGCGCATCGAGTGCGGCAACCTCGGCGAGTGCGCCCTGCCGCATCATCGCAGCGAACCGTGCGTCGCAGGCGGCATAGAGGTCCGAGCGAGGGGGCAGCAGAATTATCGGCACGAAGCGCAGCCCGGGACCGGCTTCCGGCCCGACGCTCTGCCAGTAGGAGAGGGGGCGTCCGGTCGCCTCCAGCACCTCCCAGGCCCGGATCAGCCGCTGCGTGTCGGTGGGCCTGACGCGGGCGGCCGTCGCGGGATCACGCTCCGCGAGGCGGCGATGGAAGGTGGGTCCGCCCAGCCGTTCATGCTCGGCTATGGCCTTGTTGCGTACCGCGTCGGGCACCGGAGGAATCGCGGCAAGGCCGGACATCAGGGCACGAAGATAGAGGCCGGTGCCGCCGACGACGACCGGCAGCCGTCCCGCCGCACGGGCCTCGGCGATGGCCGCGAGTGCCATCGTACGCCAGCGCCCGGCGGAGCAGCGCTCCGCGGCGGGAAGGATGCCGTAGAGCCGGTGCGGTGCGCGCGCTTCGTCCTCGGGTGTCGGCCGCGCGGTGAGGACGCGCAGCTCGCGATAGACCTGCATGCTGTCGGCATTGATGATGGTGCCGTGGAACCTCTCCGCAACGACCATCGCCAGGGCCGATTTCCCGCTTGCGGTGGGGCCGGCGATCACGACGACGGGTCGATGATCGGGCCGGGGAGGGGGCGCCGCGCTTGCCATTCCCGTATCCGCCTCGTTATGAACGCTGATGCTTCGGGTTCTGACGCTCATTGCCGGTCAAGAGGTCGAGCTTGCCCCCGCCGCGATCGAGGCCGCGCGCGACGCCGTGGCGGGATTCGCGCGGGTGGTGGAGCGCGTCGACTGGCTCGCGCCGGGCGTGGCGTGCGACATTGCCTTTGCTGCCGACGCGGCAAGCTCGACGATCATGGCTGCCGTTCGGGCGGCGTTGGGGGCGGCGCCGATCGACGCCGCCGTTCTTCCCGCGGACGGCCGGCGCAAGCGACTGCTGGTCGCAGATATGGATTCGACCATCGTCGTCGGCGAGACCCTCGATGAACTGGCGGCCGAGGCGGGCATCAAGGATCGCGTCGCCGCGATCACGGCCCGGGCGATGAACGGCGAGATCGACTTCAAGGCCGCGCTGCGCGAGCGGGTGGCCCTGCTCGCGGGCCTGCCGGTGGATGCTTTGCAGCGGACCTATGAGCGCATCCGCCTGATGCCGGGCGCACGGCCGCTGGTACGCACCATGCGTGCGCACGGCGCGCATACGCTGCTCGTCTCCGGCGGCTTCCGGTTCTTCACCGGCCGTATCCGCGAGGCGGCCGGCTTCGACGAGGATCGGGCCAACGATCTGCTCGTGGAAGGCAGCGTGTTGACCGGCCGCGTCGCCGAACCGATCCTCGATCGCGATGCCAAACTGTCTGCCCTGCGGGACGCGGCTGTAGCCCTTGGCGTGCCGCTTGCGGCCGCACTCGCCGTGGGCGACGGTGCCAACGATCTGGCGATGATCAAGGCGGCAGGTCTCGGTGTCGCCTTCCGCGCCAAGCCGGTCGTCGCTGCTGAGGCGCAGGTCCGCATCGACCATGCGGACCTGACCGCGCTCCTGTATCTGCAAGGCTACCGGCGTAGCGACTTCGTCGAGTGAGGTCGGATCCCGGTAGGAGGCGGTCGGTCCGCCCCGGTCATCCCTTGGCCAGCGTTATTGCGACGAAGCGCAGGTCGCCCTTGCGATCCACCAGCAGCAACACCGACCGGCGCCCCTGGTCCGTCGCGCTCGCGATCCGGGATGCCATGTCGTTCGGCGACTGCACCGCGTCCTGATTGACCTCGACGATGACGTCGCCCGCTTCGATACCCTTCTCGGCGGCTGGCCCGTTCGGATCGACCTTGGTGACGACGACTCCCGTCGCGTCCTCACCGATCTCGTAACGGCTGCGCAGGTCCGGCGTGAGCGGCGAGACCGAGAGACCGAGGCCCGACACACGGAAATCCTCGACGTCCTTGCCTGGCTGCGGCGCCGAGGCGACCTGCTCGGACTCGTCCGCCTCCTCGAGCTGGCCCACCTTGACCACGAGGTGCAGGATCTTTCCCTTGCGCCAGATTTCGAGCGGAACTTCGCGGCCGATCCGAGTCTCGGCGACCATGCGCGGCAGGCGTCGCATCTTGTCGACCGTCCTGCCGTCGAAGCTCAGGATCACGTCGCCGGCCTCCAGCCCTGCCGCCTCGGCCGGACCACCCGGTGTTACGCTTGCGATCAGCGCCCCGTGAGCCGTCTTGAGCCCGAGACTCTCGGCGATCTCCTCGCTGACGGACTGGATACGCACGCCCAGCCAGCCGCGGCGGGTCTCGCCGAACTCCCGCAGCTGCTCGATCACCGGCGCGGCCAGTGAGGTCGGCACGGCGAACCCGATGCCGACGCTGCCGCCCGACGGCGAGAAGATCGCCGTGTTGATGCCGATGACCTCGCCGTCGAGGTTCATCAACGGGCCGCCCGAATTGCCCCGGTTGATCGAAGCATCGGTCTGGATGAAATCGTCGTACGGGCCGGCATTGATGTCGCGCTGACGCGCCGAAATGATTCCCGCCGTGACCGAGCCTCCCAGTCCGAACGGGTTCCCGATGGCGATGACCCAGTCGCCCACTCGCGCCGTCGTCGAGTCCCCGAGCGTCAGCGCCGGCAGTGGCTTGTCCGCCTGCACCTTCAGGAGCGCCAGGTCGGTCTTCGGGTCCCGGCCGACGACCTCCGCCTCGAGCGAACTGTCGTCATGGAAGCGGACGAGAATCTGATCGGCGTCCTTGATAACGTGATTGTTGGTGACAATCAGCCCCGACGGGTCGATCACGAATCCGGAGCCCAGGGAGGTCGTCCGACGCGGCATGGGGCTTTGCCCCGGGCCCTGCCGCTGTTGCCGGTCGAAGAACTCCTTGAAGAAATCCTCGAAGGGCGAGCCCGGCGGAATCTGCGGCATCTCCGGGCGGCCGCCGTCCTGTCGAATCGCCTGAGTCGTCGAGATGTTGACGACGGCCGGCAGGATCCGCTCGGCAAGATCCGCAAAGCTCTCCGGCGCTGGGCGCGCCGCCGATTGTACCGCCGGCAGCAGTATCGCGGCTGCTCCGAGAAACGCGCCGACCAGCAAGGCGCGGCATCGCGGCACGGCGCCGGTTCCGCCTTGCATCGTCACAGTCGACACCAGAACCCTCCGTTGGGTAGATGCCCGCCACGGTCGCATCGACGGGCGGGTCGGCCATCCGGCCCCGAGATCGGAGCCGGGCCCCGGCATTTTCCGACAAAGCCGGCCGACACACTAGGCGGAAATTCAGCGAAGATCATGGCTCAACCCGACCGCGCCAGCCAGACGATGACGACGCCGACGACGCACGCCACCAGCCCGCCGGTCCGCAGCCGGCCGGGCGGCTGGGCCAGTACGTCCGCCAGAACCCGCCGCATGCCGTCAGGGAAGAGGGCATAGAGCGCGCCCTCGAGCGCGAGCACGAGGCCGATGGCCGCCCACAGGTCGGACATTGCCGCCGGACCGCTCGATTCAGCGGTCGGCGGCCGGGTTGCCTGCGTTCCCGGTCACCGGCGCGGGCGCGATGGTCGTAGCGTCCGGCGGCTGCGTCACCGCAGCGCCCGACCGGTCGGTTTGCTCGCCCGGAGCGGTCGTCGTTTCACGGAGGCCGAGGCCGGTGGTCCCGAAATAGCGGAAGAAGTCGCTGTCCGGTGTCAGCACCAGCGTGGTTCCCTCGCTGGTGAGCGAGTTCCGATACGCTTCCATCGAGCGATAGAAGGCGAAGAATTCGGGGTCGCGATTGAAGGCATCGGCGTAGATCGCGGTGGCGTCGGCATCGCCCTCGCCGCGCAGGATCTGTGCCTGACGCTGAGCCTCGGCGATGATGACGGTCCGCTCACGCTCGGCCCGCGACCGGATGCGCTGGGCCAGCTCGGCACCCTGGGCACGGAATTCCCGGGCCTCGCGCTCGCGTTCGGACTGCATTCGCTGATAGATCGCCTCGGCATTGGCCTGCGGCAGGTCGGCGCGACGGATGCGCACGTCGATGACCTCGATGCCCAGCGCTGCGGCACGCTCGTTCGTTTCCTCCCGAATCTGCCGCATGATCTCTGCGCGCTCCTCGGAAAGCAGCGAGGCCAGAGTCCGATTGCCGATCACCCGCCGCAGGCTGGAGATCAGGATGCCCCGCAGGCGGTCGCGCGCGACCGCCTCCGACCCCTGGTTCGCTTGGTAGAACTGGAGGGGGCTCGTGATTCGGAACCGCGCGAAGGTATCGACCACCACCCGCTTCTGGTCCGAGGGGATGATTTCCTCCGCCGGAGGCGCGTAGTCGAGTACGCGATCGTCGAAGTACAGCACGTTCTCGATGAACGGCAGCTTCATGTGGAGGCCCGGTTGCTGGATCACCCGTCGCGGCTCGCCGAGGCGCACCACCAGGGCCTGTTCGGTCTCGTGAACTATGAAGAGCATACCGGTCGCGACGACGCCGATGGCGAGGACGACGATGGCGAGCGCGACGAGGAGAATGCGGTTCATTGGCGGGCTCCTCCGGTCGCGGGTGCCTGACCGGCCTGGCCCGCAGGCGGCCTCGGAGCCTGGCGCTGCAACTCGTTCAGCGGCAGATAGGGCACGACGCCTGGGCCGCCGGCCTGCTTGTCGATGAGGATCTTGTTCGCCTCGCGCAGGATCTGCTCCATCGTCTCGAGGTAGATGCGCTTGGTCGTCACGTCCTGTGCGTTCCTGAATGCGTCGTACACGCTGATGAAGCGTTGCGCGTCACCCTGGGAGCGGGCAACCACCTCCTGTCGGTAGGCTTCGGCCTCCTGCGTCAGGCGTTCGGCCTCGCCGCGCGCCCGCGGAATGATGTCGTTGCGATAGGCCTCCGCTTCGTTGCGCAGCCGCTCCGCGTCGGCGCGCGCGCGCTGCACGTCGCGGAAGGCGTCGATCACCTCCGCCGGCGGGTCCACCTTCAAGAGTTGCACGCCCTCGATGGAGACACCGGCTTGATAAGAGTTCAGGATCTCCTGGAGCCTGTCGAAGGCGGCCATCTCGATCTGACCCCGGCCTTCCGCGAGCGCCGAGGCGATCGGCGTCTGGCCGATGATCTCGCGCATCGTGCTCTCGGCCGCAGCCTTGATGGTCGCCTCGGGCGCGCGGACATTGAACAGATAATCGCGCGCGTCGGCGATCTTCCAGAACACGACGAAGTTGATGTCGACGATGTTCTCGTCCCCGGTCAGCATCAGGGCTTCTTCGGGTACTTGCCGGCCAATATCGGGGCGGGTCGCCTCCATCCGGCCGGCATCACCCATGGTGCGGAAACCGATCTCGATCCGGTTCTGGCGGGTGACTTTCGGCGTTTCGACCGTCTCGATCGGGTAGGGGAGGTGGTAGTGCAGCCCGGGGTTGGTGGTGGCCACATACTCGCCGAAGCGCAGGACGATGCCCTGCTCGTCCGGTTGCACGCGATACAGGCCCGACAAAGCCCATACCACCAGCGCGGCGGCGATGATGAGGACGACGCCCCCGCCGCCCAGCCCGCCCGGCAGCGCCCGCCGAAGACGTTCCTGGGCTTTGCGGAGCAAATCTTCGAGGTTGGGGGGCTGGCCGCCGGAACCACCGGACCCCCGCGGGCCGCCGCCCCACGGGCCGCCGCCCCAGGGCCCGCCGCCCCATGGTCCGCCACCACCCTGATTCTGCCAAGGCATGCCGAGGAAACCTCTCCCTATTCAGCGCATCGGCGCCGGCTTTGAAACCCCTGGTCGGGGCTTATATGACAGCAGGCCGTCCTGCACAACGCGCCGGGGCATGATTGCTGTCGCGGAGCGCCGCGCATATTTGAAGGAAACCGGGAGATTTCAACCATGACCTCCGCGCCGGCCCCGCTGAGTGAGGAAAGCGTTCTCGCCGCATTGCGCAGGGTGCTCGATCCGGGGCGCGGTGTCGACATCGTCACTGCAGGGATGGTCTCCTCGGTCGTGATCAAGGACGGCAATGTGCATTTCGCGATCGAGGTGGAGCCCGAGCGCGGCCGCGCGATGGAGCCCCTGCGCCGCGCTGCCGAGCGTGCGGTCGACGCGATTCCCGGAGTGCTGTCCGTGACCGCTGTCTTGACCGCGCAGCGCCCGCCGGCGGCGGGGCGCGGCGCCGCACCCCGGCCGGCCGCGCCGAAGTCGGCCGCCGCCGGGCGCGGGGCGCGGCCGGGACTCCGGTCCGTGGTGGCGGTGGCCTCCGGCAAGGGCGGCGTAGGCAAGTCCACGGTCGCGGCCAATCTTGCCGTGGGGCTCGCGCGTGCCGGCCGCCGTGTCGGACTGCTCGACGCGGACATCTACGGCCCGTCCATGCCGCGCCTGCTCGGCATCAGCGGCCGGCCGGAGA
>CAZVAR010000170.1:0-6764 GCA_964625225.1 uncultured Alphaproteobacteria bacterium
ACACGGCAGGGGTCGCTGGTTCAATCCCAGCCGCGCCCACCATCGAACGATCCGCAAGCCCAATATCCGAGCGCGGACCCCAGCGGTCCGGGGCTCCGTCGCGAAGCGCGCCGTTACGCCCTTGACGAGGGAGGGGGGCGGCGGCCCGAAGGCGCGGAGCGAAACGGCAGGCCCAGGCGCGGCCCCCCGAAGCCGCTCGATGCCCGGCCGCCGGACTCCGCGTTGCGCCGGTCGTCAATTCGGCCGATAGTTCTCGCGACGCGAGCAAGGCAGGATGGATCGGATGTCGCAGCGGGCGAACGAGCGCGTGGCCTGGTTCAACGGCCGCTTCGTGCCGGAACGCGAGGTGATGATTCCGTTCCGCGACCGTAGCTGGAAATACGGCGACGGCGCCTTCGACATGACGCGGACGTTCAACGGCCGTATCTTCCGGATCAAGGAGCATATCGACCGCTTCTACCGGTCGCTGCGCTACCTGCGAATCGACCCCGGCCTCTCGCCCGGCGAGATGGTGGCGCTCTCCGAGGAGCTCGTCGAGCGCAACAGCCACCTGCGGCCGCCCGACGGCGACTGGTGGGTGGGCCAGCGGGTCAGCCGCGGCGTCGATGCGGTGGGCGACGAAGGCTGGGAGCATACCGGCCCCAACGTGGTGATCGAGATGATCCCGCTGCCGCTGAAGAAGCGCGCGCATCTCTATCGCGACGGCGCGGACGTGATGGTACCGGCGATGCGCCGCACGGCGCCCGACATGCTGAGCCCGCGCGCGAAGATGCACAACTACCTGAACATGATCGTCGCCGAGCAGCCGGTGAAGGCCGCGGACCCCGATGCCTGGGCGGTGCTGCTGGACGAGAACGGCAACCTGGCCGAGGGCATCGGCTCCAACATCTTCATCGTGCGGGACGGCGCCCTGCAGACGCCGCGCGAGAAGTTCGTGCTGCCCGGCGTGAGCCGGCAGATGACGATGGACATGGCGGCCAAGCTCGGCATCGGCTGCGTCGAGCGCGACATCGACCTGTTCGACGCGGCCGTGGCGGACGAGATGTTCCTGACCTCCACCAGCCTCTGCATTCTGCCGGTGAGGCGCTTCAACGGCCAGCCGGTCGGCGACGGCCGCGTTCCCGGCCCGGTGACGAAACGCCTGATCGATGCCTATTCGGCCGAGGTGGGCTGCGATTTCGTGGCGCAGTACCTCAAGCATCTGGACTGACGCCGCGGGGGCGGCGTCCGGGGATCCCGATCATCGCAGCTCGAGGGAGAAGGCGCCGTTGCCTCCGCAGTCCCGGACGCGTCACGACCGCCGTCACACGCAGAGGTTCCGCAGCCAGGCAACGCGGATGCCGGCGCGGCCGGCGGGTGTCGGCGGAGCGGACGGATGAGCTCGGGCGCGATCGATGGGCGCAACGCGCCGCCGCCCTATAGCGGCGGCTGTCTCTGCGGAGCGGTGCGGTTCACGTTCGCGGCGCCGCCCCTGGGGGCCCGGATCTGCCACTGCCGCAACTGCCAGCGGGCGATGGCGGCGCCCTTCCTGGCCCAGGCGCAGTTCCCGAAGGCGTCGATGACGGCCACCGGCCGGACGGCGCGCTACCGCTCCTCTAAGCGGCTGTTCCGGCATTTCTGCCCGGCCTGCGGGACGCGGCTGTTCCTCGAGCCGGTCGATGCGCCGGAGCGGATCGGCATCCCGCTGGCGGCGCTCGACGACCCCGACGCCATCAGGCCCGAGCAGCATATCTGGGTCAGCAGCAAGGTCGGCTGGCTGGAGATCGCCGACGGGTTGCCGCAGCACCTGCAGGGCTCGCCCGATCCGTACCGGACGCCGTGATGCGGCCACGGCCAGACCTTTCCTTCCCGAGCGGGCACGACAGGGGCGGGCGGGGGTGCTCGCGCCGACGCGGGAACCGGCGCGCGGCCGGCCCGCCCCGGCGCCGCACCCGCCCGGAGGGCGGGCTCAGTCGTCCCAGGTCGGCATGGTCTCGAGCTGCTCCGAGGACAGGGTCGTCACGAACCGGTCGCCGTCGAGCTGAAGCTGGTCGAGCCCGACGACCACCTCTTTGCCGCCGATTCCCATGAAGTCACCGAATTCCACGGTTACGGCCACGATCCGGTCGTCGGCGGTCGCCAGGACCTCTTCGACCTCGCCGATCTTCTTGCCGGCGGCATCGAACACCGCCATGTCCTCCATCTGCTCAACGCTGAGCCCGCCCGGTCCCCGCAGCGGCGAATCGTCGTCCAGCTCACGCAGCGAATTGACGTCGAGCGCGGCGCCGGTTCCCGCCTGCGCCACCACCGTCGAGCCGGTATCGGCGCTCCAGGCCGGCGCGGCCAGCAGGAGCGCCGCGACGGACGCAATCGGGGCGAAGCGCTTGAGGTCGTGCATGACAGGATCTCCTTGTGTCGTCGGCCGCGGTTCCCGGCCACGGCCACACAACACCTGGCGTCCCGGCACGGTTCCGGCGGCGGCCCCGCGCCGGCCGGCGGCGCGAAACGGCTTCGGAAGCGGCCTTCCGCCGTGCTAGGTTCGGCGAGGCTTTCTCCGAACCGGGGGCGCGCATGATCGAAAGCGGCATCTTCATCTACCCGGAGATCGAGCGGGTCGTCTACGGGCGACCGGCAGCCGAGGCCGTGGCGGCGGAGGCCGAACGGCTCGGCGCCGAACGGGTATTCCTGCTGGTCAGCGGCACGCTCAACCGCACGACCGACGAGATCGAGCGGGTCCGCAAGGCGCTGGGGCACCGCTACGCCGCCGAGTTCGACCGCATGCCGGCACACACGCCGCGCGACGCCGTGGTTGCGGCGGCCGGCGTGGCGCGCGACGCGGGCGCCGACCTGATCGTGACCTTCGGCGGCGGCTCCGTGACCGATGCCGGCAAGGTCATCCAGATCTGCCTGCGTCACGACATCCGCGACATCGACGGGCTGGAGCCCTACCGGCTCGTCATCAACGAGGACGGCTCCCGCCGCACGCCGAACTTCGACGGCCCGCGGGTACGCCAGATCACGGTGCCGACCACGCTGTCCGGCGGCGAGTTCAGCTCGCATGCAGGCTGCACCGACCCGCGCACCAAGATGAAGCAGGGCTACAACCATCCGCTGCTGGTGCCGCGCACGGTGGTGCTCGACCCCGCCCCGACCGTGCACACGCCGGAATGGCTGTGGCTCTCCACCGGCATCCGCGCCCTCGACCATTGCGTCGAGGGCATCTGCTCGGTCCGGACCAACGCCTTCTGCGACGGCGCCTTCCTGCACGCGCTGCGGCTGATGAGCACGGCCTATCCGCGCGTCAAGGCCGATCCCGGCGACCTGCGGGCGCGGCTGGACTGCCAGTTCGCCGCCTGGATGTCGATGATCGGCGCCGGGGCCGGCGTGCCGAAGGGGGCCAGCCACGCGATCGGCCACGTACTGGGCGGAAGCTGCGACGTGCCGCACGGCTATACCTCCTGCGTCATGCTGCCGGCGGTGCTGCGCTGGAACGAGCCGGTCAACGCCGAGCGGCAGAAGCTGGTCAGCGAGGCGATGGGGCGGCCGGGCGTGCCGGCGAGCGAGGTGGTCGCGGACTTCATCGCCGGGCTCGGGCTGCCGCGGCGCCTGGCCGAGGTCGGGGTCGGCCCCGACCGGTTCGACCTCGTGGCGAAGAACGCGATGCACGACCGCTGGACCCACACCAATCCGCGCAAGATCACCGGGCCCGAGCAGGTCCGGGAGATTCTCGAAATGGCGGCCTGAGGGGGCGGACATGACGCGGATCACGATCGCGACCCCGGACGGCACCTTCGGCGCCTATCTGGCGCTGCCGCAGAAGACGCCTGCGCCGGCGATCGTGCTGCTGCAGGAGGTCTACGGCGTGAACCGCTTCATGCGAAGGATCGCCGACTTCTGGGCGGTCGAGGGATTCGTCGCCGTCTGCCCCGATCTCTACTGGCGTATCCGGCCGGGCATCGAGCTCGACCCCGAAACGCCGGGTCACCGCGAGCAGGCGCTGGAGACGCGCAAGGGGCTCGACCTGGACCGCGCGGTGGAGGACGTGATCGCCACGGTCGACCATCTGCGGCGGATGCCGGAATGTAACGGCCGCGTCGGCACCTCCGGCTACTGCCTCGGCGGACTGCTGGCCTATCTGACCGGCACGCGCGGCAATGCCGACGCCAATGTCAGCTACTACGGCGTCGGCATCGAGGAGCATCTTGGCGAGGCCGACCGGCTGCGCAACCCGCTGCTGCTCCATGTCGGCGGCCAGGATCCGTGGACGCCGCCCGAGGTGCAGCGCCGGCTCGCCGAGACGCTCGGGCGCAATCCCCACGTCACCCTCCATGTCTATCCCGAGGCCGGCCACGCCTTCGCGCGCGAGGGGGCGTCGGCCGACCTGCCGGAGGCGCGTCACCGCGCCAACGCGCGCACGCGCTCGTTTCTCGGCGAGATCCTGCTCGCGCACGAGCCGACCCCGGCGCCCGCCCTTGGCTCGGACGCGAACGCGCCGCAGGGCGGCTGAGGGGCAGCGGAACGGCGGAAACCGCATCAGCGGCGCAACTGCGCGCGGGCCTCCGCGACGGCGCGCCGCCGCTGCTCGACGGCGGCCTGCGCCGCCGCGATGTCGGTGGCGAGCAGCCGGCTTTCCTCCGGCGACGCCTCGGCCAGGGCGGCGCGCAGCGCCACGAGGTCGGCACGCGCCCGCGCCAGGGCCCATTCGCGCCGATCGAGCTCGGCGGACCAGTAGCCGGCCGGATCGAAGACGCGGCGCCCCCACCCGGTCTCGCCCGCGGCCGCCACCAGGGCCAGCACGGCGACGATCGCCAGCTTGATCCGCAGCCTCCTGCGAGGGTCGGCCAAATCCCACTCCGCCGAACGGCGCCTCGGCGCGCCCCGCCGCCGGGCCGCACAACGCCGCCTATCTGGCACGTCCGTAGTCCCCGATCCAGCCCGCCGCAGCAAGGCCGGTCACCGCAACCCCGGCCGAATGGTGGCACGACAAGAACAACGAAGCCCGTCTCGGCGGCCGTGCCGGGAGGGGCGGGGGCACGGCCTTGAAAACGCCGTAGGGCCGCTTCATCTACCGCTTCATCTACTCTGGCGGCGCAGCGGGCGCAGGCTTCGGGTCGCAGGGCGACGACGATCACTACGCACTTCTCCCACGGGCTCGCGGATTTCCGCACCGGCTGGGCGCGGCTCCTCGCCGCGCTGCTCGTGCTCGTGGTGGCGTCCACGTCGCTGCACCCGGCGCTGCGCGCCGGCCCGACCCTCGCCGAGCTGCAACGGGCGGCGACGGGCGGCGATGGCGGCGCGCCGGCGATCAACGACGACCTGGCGCTGCAGCAGCCGGTCGCGCATCTGCGCGGCCTCGGCGAAGCGCGGCTCGACCCGGCCCGGCCGACCGGCAGCGGCGATCCGAAGCCGCCCGGCCTTGCGGCCGCGGCACCGGTCCTGGCGCATGCGCCCCGCGCACCGCCGCAGGTGCATCCGGTGCCGGTGCGGCTCGCCGCCGGCATCCACCAGTCCCCCCGTCTTTCGACCGGTCCTCCGTCGAACCGCGGATGACGACCGGCCGCGCTGCGGCCGGCTGAGCCCGACGCGTGGGATCGCGCCGCCGCCGGCGGAACGGCCCGGCGCACCCCCGTCGACAGCGCCATCCGCGAGCGCGCCCGCCGCCGGCCCGCCGGTGCCGCCGCGCTTGCCGACCAACGGACCGGAATCATGCGTTTTCGTGGCCTCCGAATCGTACCGCTGAACACGCGGTTCGACTTCGTCGGATATCGCTTCTTCGCCTTCGCACTCACCGCCCTGCTGCTGCTGGCGACGCTGATCGCGCTGCCGACCCGCGGGCTCAATCTCGGCATCGACTTCATAGGCGGTCTGTCGATCGAGATCGCCGCACCCGAGGCGATCGATGCCGGCGAGCTGCGCGCCCGGCTGGGCGGACTCGCGGTCGGCGAGATCAACATCCAGCAGTTCGGCGCCCCCGACACCGTGCTGATCCGGGTCCAGGCGCAGGCGGACGAGGCCGCCGACCGGGCCGCCGTGCAGCGGATCCGGGACACCCTGGGCAGCGGCTACGACTATCGCCGCATCGAGCGCGTCGGCCCCAAGGTCGGCGGCGAGCTGCTGCGCGACGGGCTGATCGCCACCGTGCTCGCCATTCTGGGCATCGGCGTCTACGTCTATTTCCGGTTCGAGTGGCAGTTCGCGGTCGCCGCGCTGGTAGCGACCCTGCACGACGTGGCGGTCACGGTCGGGCTGTTCTCGATCCTGCAGCTCGAATTCGACCTGACCGCGATCGCGGCGCTGCTGACGCTCGCCGGCTATTCGGTCAACGACACCGTGGTCGTCTTCGACCGGATTCGCGAGCTGCTGCGGCTGAGGAAGTCGACCTCATTGCCCGAGATCATCAATCTCAGCGTCAACCAGACCCTCTCGCGGACGGTGCTCACCAGCCTGACGACTCTGCTCGCGGTCGTTCCGCTGCTGCTCTACGGCGGCAGCGCGCTGCTCAACTTCAGCGTGGCGATGGCCTGGGGCATCCTGATCGGGACCTTCTCCTCGGTCTTCGTCGCCGCGACGCTGCTGCTCTACATGCCGCCGGTAGGCCAGACGGAGCCGGGGGAGGAGGCGGCCGGCGAGACCGCCTCGGCGCGTCGGTGACGCCCCGCGAGGACGCCGCGCCGGGCCCGGCCCGGCCGCGCGGACCAGCGGCGTGGAGGACCGGGGCCGTGGGGGAGGCGCCGGCTCGACCGCCGCACCGGCTGGACGCGTCCGGCGCCATCCGGCACGATGGC
>CAZVAR010000171.1:0-6743 GCA_964625225.1 uncultured Alphaproteobacteria bacterium
GCGGCCGACATAGTGCTTCAGGTAATAGTCCAGCTCGCTCCAGAAGGCCGGGTCCGCCTTGGCCGCGTTCCAGGCCTGCTCGACCTCGAGAATCAGCGGCATCAGGGTCTCGGCGACGTAGCGGCCGCCGTAGATGCCGAAATGGCCGCGCTCGTCGGGCCCGGCGCGGAAGGTGTTTGGGGCTTGGGCTGTCATGGCTGCCTCGGCGGAATCTGGCCGGGAAGATAGCGACGCGGGACCGTCTTTCCAACCGCCATGCCGGACCGGCGCGCCCTTGCCGGCCTCGATCCCCCGCGGGATCAGCCGATGCCGGCGGCCCGGCTCAGGAATGCGGCGATCCGTGCCGGGTCCTTCCGGCCGGGCCGTTCCTCCACCCCCGAGGACACGTCGACCGCCCGCGCGCCGCTGATCCGCACCGCCTCGGCGATGTTCTCGGCCGTGAGGCCGCCGGAGAGCATCCAGGGCAGCGGCCAGCGCCGGCCGGACAGGAGCTGCCAATCGAAGGACAGGGCGTTGCCGCCCGGCAGCGCGCCCTTCATGTCCTTGGGCGGCTTGGCGTCGAACAGCAGACGGTCGGCGACCGCAAGATAGTCGTCGGCCGCGTCCAGATCCTCCGGTCCGGCGACCGGCACCGCCTTCATCACCGGCAGGCCGAAGCGCGCGCGGATCGCGCGCACCCGCTCGGGCGTCTCCCTTCCGTGGAGCTGCAGCAGGTCGAGCGGCACCTGCGCCAGCGTGCGGGCGATGGTCTCGTCGTCGGCATCCACGAACAGCCCGACCCGAACGGCTCGACCGTGCGCGGCGCGGGCGAGCGGCGCGGCCTGCTCCGGCGTCAGGGAGCGCGGCGACGGCGGGTAGAATACGAAGCCGACATAGCGCGCGCCGCCCCTGAGCGCCGCGTCGAGCGCCGCCGGCGCATTGATCCCGCAAATCTTGGTCTCGACCGCCATGGATCAGCCCGCGATCTCGGCCGCGATGCGTGCGGCGGCGGCGGCCGGGTCGTCGGCGCGGGTGATCGGGCGACCGATCACCAGATGATCGGCGCCGGCCGCGACCGCCTCGGCCGGCGTCGTCACCCGCTTCTGATCATCGGCCGGCGCCCAGGAGGGGCGCACGCCGGGGATCACCAGCCGGAAATCCGGCCCGCACTCGGCCCGCAGCACCGCAACCTCCTGCGGCGAGGCGACCACGCCGTCGAGGCCGCAGCGCAGCGCCAGCGCTGCCAGCCGCCGCACCTGGTCGGCGGCGGGGCGGCGCTGTCCGACCTGCTCCAGGTCCTCGTCGCCGAGGCTGGTCAGTACGGTGACGCCGAGCAGGTTTGGCCGCGGCACGCCCAGCCGCGCCGCGGTCTCGGCCGCGGCCGCGGCGGCGCGCCGCATCATCTCGGCACCGCCGCTCGCATGGAGGGTCAGGAAATAGGGGCGCAGCGGGACGACCGCGCGCACCCCGCCCGCCACCGTGTTCGGAATGTCGTGCAGCTTGAGATCGAGGAACAGCCGGCGCTCCCCGGCGACCCGGCGGACCGCATCGGGGCCGTTGGCCAGGAAGAACTCGAGACCGAGCTTGATCCCGCCCACGGTGCCGCCGACGCGCGCGGCCAGCGCCGCCGCGGCCGCGGGGTCGTCGGTGTCGATGGCGCAGAAGATGCGGCCGGCGGCGTCGGTCATGGTACGGGTTCCCGTTCGGGCGCGACGCATTTAGTATGAGAACGGCGCGGCGTCCATAGCGGGAGCACCGCGCGCCGAGGATGCATGCCATGACCGACGGTCCTCCGCGTCCGCGTCACATCAGCCTCACCTCGCACCCGGGCGGCGCGCAGGCCCCGGTTCCGATCCGCTGGGGCGCGGCGACGGCGGCGGAGCGCGGGCCGATAATCGGGCCGCAGACCAATCAGCGCCGCCGCAACGTGATCGGCGCGCATTCCGGCTCCTACGCACTCTACCGCGCGCTCGCCATCGCCGCGGGCAAGCTCAGCCCGCTGCACCGGCCGGACCTGACCGATACCGCGCCGGCCACCGCCATCGGCCCGTTCCCGCAATGGGCCGATCCCGACCGCATCGTCAGCCTCGATCCTTGGGGCCATCTGGTCGCCGAGGTCTTCGCCGACCGCTTCCGGGAAGGGCTCGATATCCGCCCGACCATCGCGGTGACCCGGGCGCGGCTGACCGTGCCGGAGCTGCGCGACCGCATCCGCGACGGGTGGCTCGTGCCCGACGGCCGCGTGCTGCATCCGGGCGGCGAGGTCAGCGTCACCAAGATCGCGATCGAACCCGTCTGGTACCTGCCGGGCGTCGCCAAGCGCTGCGGGATCGACGAGGCGCTGCTGCGGCGCAGCCTGTTCGAGCAAACCGGCGGCATGTTCCCGGAACTGGTGACGCGGCCGGACCTGCTGGTGTTCCTGCCGCCGATCGGCAATGTCACGATCTATGCCTTCGGCGACCTGGCCGCGATTTCCGACCCGGCGCGCAAGGTCGCATGCCGCGTCCACGACGAGTGCAACGGCTCCGACGTGTTCGGGTCGGACATCTGCACCTGCCGCCCCTATCTCGTGCACGGGATCGAAGTCTGCCTGGCCACGGCGCAGGAGGGCGGGGTCGGCCTGATCGTCTATAACCGCAAGGAGGGGCGCGGCCTGGGCGAGGTCACGAAGTTCCTGGTCTACAACGCCCGCAAGCGGCAGGAAGGCGGCGATCGCGCGGACGCCTATTTCGAACGCACCGAATGCGTCGCCGGCGTGCAGGACGTGCGCTTCCAGGAGCTGATGCCGGACCCGCTGCACTGGCTGGGCGTCACGCGTATCGACCGCTTCGTCTCGATGAGCAACATGAAACACGAGGCGATCACCCGGCAGGGGATCGCCGTGGTGGAGCGGGTCGAGATTCCGGACGATCTGGTTCCGGCCGATGCCCGGGTCGAGATCGAGGCGAAGCGGGCGGCCGGATATTACAGCGGGCCCGGCCGCCTTCCCCGCGACCTCGCCGAGGTGAAGGGGCGGGGGCTGGTGGACTATTGATCCGGCATGACCGCGCGGCCGTCTTCGCCGGCCCTTGCGGAGGCGGTCGACCGGTTGCGACGGCCGGAGACGATCCGCGCGCGCTGCGCGATGGTCTATGCCGCCGCCGAAGCGGGCGCGCTCGCGCATTTCGCGCTCGATCTAGACCGGCTCGATGCGACGGCGGACCGGGTGGTCGAGACGATCCGGCAGGACTATCCCGATCTCGACATTCCGTTTCACAGCCGCTGGCGACATTTCGACGCGGGCGGCGTGCCGCGCTGGCGGCGGCTGGCGGCGCGGCTCGTGGACCTGCCGCCGGAGGAGGTCGCGCGCATCCGCATCGATCTCGCGGTCACCAGCGTACTGCTCGATGCCGGTGCCGGGGACGCGTGGCGCTACCGCGAGAACGGCGCGAGCTACGCGCGCTCGGAGGGACTGGCGGTCGCGAGCTTCGCCATGTTTGCGGCCGGTGCCTTCGCCGCCGATCCCGGTGCGCCGCTGCGCGCCGATGCAGCGGCGCTGTCGGCGGTGCGCGCGGCGGATCTGGCGCGCAGGTTCCAGGTATCGGAGGCGAACCCGCTGGTCGGCCTCGACGGGCGCGCGGCCTTGTTGCGCCGGCTGGGCGACGCGTTGCGCGCCGCGCCGGACCTGTTCGGCACGCCGCCGCGGGTCGGCAATCTCTACGATCATCTGGCCGGCGCCGCCTGGGCAGGGGCCGTCCCGGCGGCTGTCGTGCTGGGGGCGGTGCTGCGCGGGCTCGGCCCGATCTGGCCCGGCCGGCTGTCGCTCGGCGGCGTCAATCTCGGCGATGTCTGGCGCCATCCCGCGGTGCGGGCCGATGGCCCGACCGACGGGCTGGTGCCGTTTCACAAACTGTCGCAGTGGCTCGTCTACTCGCTGGTCGAGCCGTTGCAGGCGGCCGGCCTGCGCGTCACCGGGCTCGAGGAGCTGACCGGGCTGCCCGAATACCGCAACGGGGGGCTGCTGATCGACTGCGGCCTGCTGCGGCCCAAGGCGCCGGACCTGCTTGCCCGCGCGCATCCGGTCGATGCGGAACCGGTGGTGGAGTGGCGCGCCCTGACCGTGGCGCTGCTCGACCGTTTGGCCGAGCGGGTGCGGGCGCGGCTCGGCCTGTCCGCGGCCGAGCTGCCGCTGGCCAAGATCCTGCAGGGCGGCACCTGGAGCGCCGGCCGCCGCATCGCCCGTGAGCGGCGGCCGGACGGCGGCCCGCCGCTTCGCATCGTCAGCGACGGCACGGTATTCTGAGCGCGACGGGACCGGCCCCGTCGGGAGGCGGCGCGCATGTCGGACAATGTGACTCTGGTCGATCACCCCCTGGTTCAGCACAAGGTGACCCTGCTGCGCCGCCGCGAGACGTCGACCGCCGAGTTCCGCAAGCTGGCCCGGGAGATCGCGCACCTGCTGGCCTACGAGGTGACCCGCGACCTGCCGCTGACGATGGAGCGGATCGAGACGCCGATCGCCGCGATGCAGGCACCGCTGCTGGCCGGCAAGAAGCTGTGCTTCGTTTCGATCCTGCGGGCCGGCAACGGGCTCCTGGACGGGATGCTGGACCTGCTGCCTTCCGCCCGGGTCGGGCATGTCGGCATCTACCGCGAGCCGAGCACCCTGGTGCCGGTGGAATATTACTACAAGGTCCCGCAGGACATCGCCGATCGGCCCGTCGTGGTGGTCGATCCGCTGCTGGCCACCGGCAACTCGGCGGTCGCCGCGATCGAACGGCTCAAGGAGGACGGCGCGCGCGGGATCAAGTTTCTCTGCATCATCGCGGCGCCGGAGGGCCTGGCCGCGATGGGCGAGGCGCATCCCGACGTGCGGGTGTTCACGGCCGCGATCGACCAGCGCCTCGACGAGCACGGCTATATCGTGCCGGGGCTGGGCGACGCCGGCGACCGGCTCTATGGGACCAAATGAGGGAGGCCGCGATGCACGACTACCGCCTGCCGCAGGCGCTGATCGACCGCATGGTCGCGAAGCAGGGGCGGCCGCATACCTGCGACCGTTTCGACGGCCCGCGGGCGGCACTGCTCGTCGTCGACATGCAGAACTATTACATGGCGCACGGCCAGCAGTTCGAGACGCCGGCGGCGCGCGCCGTGGTGCCCAATGTCAACCGGCTGGCGGCGGCCCTGCGCGCCGCGGGTGGGCTCGTCGTCTGGATCCAGATGGCTGCCGATGCCGGGTGGCATTCCTATGCGGAGCGGTACCGGCCGGAACAGTGGGACCGGCGGGCCGCTGCGCTGACGCCGGGGGATTTCGGCTTCGCCTTATGGGACGGGCTGGAGGTGCGGCCGGGTGACGAGCGCGTCGTCAAGACGCGGTTCAGCCCTTTCATCCGCGACAGCTCGGACCTGGAGCAGCGGCTGCGGCGGCGCGGGATCGGGAGCCTCCTGGTGGCGGGCGTCGCGACCAATATCTGCTGCGAGACGACGGCCCGCGACGCGATGATGCTGGGCTTCCGCACCGCGATGATCTCGGATGCCTGCGCCGCCGCGAACGATGCCGAGCATGCGGCCGCGTTGAACGCCTTCTATCTCTATTTCGGCGACGTGCTGACGGCGGAGGAGGCGATCGCCCGGCTGCCGGCACCGGCGTCCGCGCATGCGGAGATTTCCCCCGAAACCTGAGCGGATCCGGCCTGCCGGCCGATTCGATGCTACCGCCCCGCGGTGTTCTGTGCATAATTCGTGAATCCCGAACGACAGGGCCGCCGCGGGCTCGCGGCGGCCTCGGCCCGCCCGGGGCCGCGATGCACGAAGGTCCCTCTTTGCGGCAGTTCAACGTGATATCCAGCACCGAGCCGGCGGCCATCGCGCCGGCGACGCCCTTCCAGATCCGTGGCCGTGCCTTCACCGCGGTGGTCCTCAAGATCAACGGCGCCGCCGACGCCGCGTTCTTTCAGGCATTGGACGCCAAGCTGGCGCAGGCCCCGCATTTCTTCACCAATGCGCCGTTCGTCCTGGATCTCGAGAGTGCGGTCGGCTTGGGGCGGTCCGGCGACTTCACCGGCCTGGTACGGGAACTGCGCGCCCGGAAATTGTCGGTCATCGGCCTGCAGAACGGCACGGTGGAGCAGAACACCGCCGCGCTCGCGGCCGGCCTGGTCCCCTTGCAGGGCGGGCGCGACCTGCCCGGCGATCCGGGCGCCGCACCGGCGGAGCGGGCGGCCCCGGCACCCGCGGCCGACGCTCCGGGCGAGCCCGCGCCGACGGGAACGGTGCTGCTGACGGAGCCGGTCCGTTCCGGTCAGCGGGTGTTCGCCGACCGCGGCGATCTCGTGGTGGTGGCCTCGGTCAGCTCCGGGGCCGAACTGATCGCCGTCGGCAACATTCATATCTACGGTGCGCTCCGCGGCCGGGCGCTGGCCGGCGTCAATGGCGATCTCCGCGCAAGAATCTTCTGCCAGAGCCTGGAAGCGGAGTTGATCGCGATCGCCGGCCTGTATAAGACCAGCGACGACCTGGGCGAGGCTGCGTGGAAGCAGCGGGTGCAGGCCTACCTGGACGCGGAGGCGTTGCGGGTGGACGTTCTCAAATAAGGGCTAAATCGAGCGAGTCTGGAGACAGCGCCTTGGCGAAGATCATCGTCGTCACCTCCGGCAAAGGCGGAGTCGGGAAGACCACCTCCACGGCCGCCATCGGCGCCGGCCTCGCGATGCGCGGCAAGCGAACCGTGGTGATCGATTTCGATGTCGGCCTGCGCAACCAGGACATGATCATGGGTTGCG
>CAZVAR010000172.1:0-6642 GCA_964625225.1 uncultured Alphaproteobacteria bacterium
GCACGACAGCGCAATCGAGATCATCGCCCGCTGAAGCTTGCCGCCGGAGAGCTGGTGCGTATTCTCCTTCACCCGCTGCTCGGGCTCCGGGATCTTCACCAGCCGGAGCATCTCGATCGACTTTTCCATCGCGGCGGATCTCGACAAATCCTGATGCAGAATCAGCGCCTCGCTGATCTGCGCGCCGATCGTCAGCACCGGATTGAGCGAGGTCATCGGCTCCTGAAAGATCATCGAGACCTCGTTGCCGCGGATGTCCCGCATCGTCTCTTCGTCGAGCTCGAGCAGGTTCCGCCCCCGCAGGCGGACGGCGCCGCCGATGATCCGCCCCGGCGGATTGGGGACGAGCCGCATCACCGACAAAGCGGTGATGCTCTTTCCGCAGCCGGATTCGCCGACGATCGCCAGGGTCTCGCCCGCGCGGACGCCGAACGAAACGCGATCGACCGCCTTCACGATGCCGCGACGCGTATAGAACCAGGTCTGCAGATCCTCGACATCGAGCAGCCACTCTCCGGCCGCGGCGGGCGTGCCCGTCGGCGACGTCGCCACGGTCGCTGCCTCTACCATCCGTTTTCCTCCGTTCACTGTCTCTTCTGACGGCCGCGCGGGCCGGGGTCTTCAGCTTCGTTCGCGGGGGTCCAGGATGTCCCGCAGCGCATCGCCGAGAAGGTTGGTTCCGAACACGGCGAGACTGATCGCGATCCCCGGGAAGATGACGAGCCAGGGCGCGGTGCGCACATATTCCGCCGCCGATTCCGAGAGCATCCGCCCCCAGGAGGGGTGCGGCTCCGGCACGCCGAGCCCGAGGAACGACAGCGACGCCTCGGTCAGGATGGCGGAGCCGAGCTGGGCCGTGGCGAGCACGATCACGGGGGCGATCGTGTTCGGCATGACATGCCGCACCGCGATCCTGAACTCGCTCATCCCCTGCGCCCGCGCCGCTTCGACGAAGGGCATCTCGCGCAGCGACAGCGTGTTCGACCGTATGACGCGGGCGACGTGTGGGATCACCGGGATCGATATCGCGATGATCGTATTCTCCAGCGACGGCCCGAGCGACGCGGCCATGACCAGCGCCATCACCAGCAGCGGCAGGGCCTGCATGATGTCGATGATGCGCTGCACGACCAGGTCGACCCAGCCGAGCAGGAAACCCGACATCAGCCCGAGGGCCACGCCGAACAGGCATCCGAGGAAGGTCGACGCGAGCCCGACCGCCAGCGAGATCCGGGCGCCGTAGATGATCCGGCTGTACATGTCGCGGCCCATGAAGTCGGCGCCCAGGACATGGAGCGGCCCCGGCGGCGCCAGCGAGTCGCGCGGATTGGTGGTGAGCGGATCGTGGGGCGCTATCCAGGGGGCGAACACGGCCGCCAGAACGAAGACGAGGACGACCAGCGCCCCGAAGGCGCCCAGCGGATGCCGCCGCACCTGGAACAGGAACGAGCTGGCCCAGCCGGTGACGTTGGCGCCCGCCCGGGCCAGTTCGGCATCATGATCGATCGCCAGCACACCCGGCTGGTTTTCCGGTCGCGGCATGGCCCTACTCCGCGTACTTGATGCGTGGATCGAGCGATGCGTAGAGCAGATCCACGACGAAGTTGGTGAACACGACCACGACCGCGATGAACATCACGAGGTTCTGCACGATCGGGTAGTCGCGCCAGCGGATCGCCTCGACCAGGAAGCGGGCGACGCCGGGAATGTTGAACACCGTCTCGGTCACGATCAGGCCGCCGATCAGGAACGCGGCCTCGATCCCGATGATCGTCACCACCGGCAGAAGCGCGTTCCGCAGCGCGTGGTTGTAATTGACCGCGCGTTCCGACGCGCCCTTCGAACGGGCCGTTCGGATGTAGTCCTGGCGCAGCACCTCCAGCATCGAGGAGCGCGTCAGGCGCATGACCAGCGCCGAGCTGCGGAACCCGACCGCCGCCGCCGGAATCATGTACATCCCGAGCTCGGCCCAGAGGCTCTCGGGGGCCCGATCGTAGATCGGCATGTAGCCGAACCACTGCACGAACAGCATGAGGATGATGAGGCCGAGCCAGAACGACGGGAGCGAGAGCCCGCTGAGGCTGACGACGCGCAGGACGTAATCCGCGACCGTGTTCTGCCGGACGGCGCTGATGACGCCGAGCGGCACGCCGAAGATGATCGAGAAGATCAGCGCCAGCAGCGCCAGCTTGGCCGTGATCGGAATGCGCGGCGCGATCTCTTCCCAGGCCGGTCGCTCCGAAACGTAGGAATAGCCGAGATCGCCCTGCAGCAGCCCGCCGATCCAGTCGAGATACTGCGTCAGGATCGGCCGGTCGAGGCCGAGCTCCTGCTCAAGATAAGCCTTGTCCTCCGGATTAACGAAACCCGCGGAATCGAACAGGATGTCGACGATGTTGCCCGGCACCAGCCGCAGCAACACGAAGATGAGCACCGACATTCCGAACAGCGTCAACGCCATCAGGAAGAAGCGTCGGATCATGTATGAGACCACCGGGAGCCTCCCGTATCGGGTGGCAAGAACCGGCGGCGCCTCGCGGGGCGCCGCCGGCCTGCCGGAACGGCTGCTGCGCTACCTGTCGAGCCAGACGTGCTCCCAACGGAAACCGTTGTAGGAGCTGTTCTCGGCCACGGTGTAGTCCTTCACCCACGGCTGGTGGCAGGTCGCCGCGCGCTCGTGCCAGATGATCGGACGCGCCCCGTCTTCCTGGAGCTTCTTGTCGATCTCCCAGACCATCTTCTTGCGCTTTTCGATGTCCAGTTCGGCGGACTGCTTGTCGAACTCGGCCTCCAGCTCCTTGTTGCAGTAGCCGGTGTAGTTGCGCTCGGAGTTGCAGGCGAAGTTCTCGTAGAAGACGACGTCGGGGTCATCGACGCCCACGCCGGTGAGGTTCATGCCCACCGTGTAGTCCTTCCGCGCCACCTTGGCGTGCCAGAGCGGGGTCTCCACGACCTCCAGCTCGCCGTCCATGTAGATGTGCTTCAGGTGGTCGATCAGGATGACCGCGGGATCGCGATAGATCGCGATGTTGCGGGTCGAGACCTTGACCGGCAGCCGCTTGTCCGGACCGTAGCCCGCCTCCCGCATGAGCTGCCGCGCTTCCTCGCGGTTCTTCTCGATGTCCTTCCCGTATCCGGGGACGGTCTCGAGCATCTCCGGAGGCATGCCCCATACGCCTTCCGGCGGCGGCAGCATCGCGCCGCCGATGTCCGACTTGCCCTCGCTCAGGATGTCGACGAAGGCCTGCCGGTCGATCGCCAGCATCATCGCCTTGCGGATCCTTGGATCGTTGAACGGCGGCGCGTCGCTGTTGACGATCAGGTTCCGGCTGACGTTGGTCGGAACGAGGCTGCAGACCGCCTCCGGCGCCTGCTTCTGAACGTCCTTCAGCAGCGGGATCGTGATGTCGGTGCTGTAGGTCAGGTCGAATTCACCATTGACGAAAGCGAGCACCCGGGTGGAGCGGTTCGAAATGATGGTGAACTCGATCCCGTCCAGGTACGGCTTGCCTTCATCCCAGTAGTCCGGGTTCTTCTCGAGCTTGATAAACTCGTTCTGCTTGAATTCGACGAACTTGAACGGCCCGGTGCCGATCGGTTTCGTCCGCATATCGGCCGGCGAGACGTGGCAGGGATAGACCGGGGAGTAACCCGAGGCGAGCAGGGCGAGGAACGACGGCTGCGGCCGGTTCAGGACGAAGGTCGCCTCGTGATCGCCGTTGGTCCGGACCTCCTTCAGATTGTGGTACCAGATCCTGCGCGGGTTTTTGCGCAGCCGCGCACCCTCCCGCTTGCCCTGGATCAGATCCCAGGTGCACTTCACGTCAGCGCTGGTGAAGGGCTTGCCATCGTGCCATTTGACACCTTCACGCAGCTTGAACGTGAGCTCCGTCATGTCGTCGTTCCAGGACCAGCTCTCGCCGAGGTCCGGAATGATCGTGTCGTAGCTCTGGCGCGCGATCGTCTGGTCGAAAATCACCAAATTGTTGTAGACGTTCATGAACGGCATGACCGTCGAATTGGTGGCCTCCTCGTGGATCGAGGCGCTCGGGGGATTGTCCCGGTGATAGACCTTCAGGATCCCGCCATGCTTCTGAGCGAAGGCCGGAGCCGAAACCGCCAAGAGCCCCAGCGCCGCACCAGCCGCCGTCAGAATGTGAAATCTTCGCCTCATTTAACTACGTCCTCCCGAATTCGGTTGTTTGTGGGCCGGCGCTCCGCCGCACCGAGCACGGCATCACCGCTCCCCCCATACGTCCATCCGCCGTACCCGATGCGGCCCCTCCGGGGCCGGAGACGGCGGAACCCGGCGGCGCCCGTCCGGGTCGCCGCAGCCGCGCCATGCCTCCGGCGCACGCGCGGCCACCCCCATGCTGCGCTGCCATGCCGGTAGGGTCAACCAATTGTGTCGCCGCGGCCGCGACCCGGCGCGCGCCGGGCGGCCGCAGCACGCCGTCCCGGCCTACAGCGTCGTCGCTTCCGGGTCGGGCTCCCGGGTGCGCATGGTCACGAATTCCTCGGCCGCGGTCGGGTGAATGCCGACGGTCGCATCGAACTGCGCCTTGGTGGCCCCGCATTTGAGGGCGATGCCGAGGCCCTGCACGATCTCCGGGGCATCGGCGCCGAGCATGTGGCAGCCGAGCACGCGGTCGCTCGCGCGGTCGACCAGCAGCTTCATCAGCGTGAACTCGTCGCGGCCAGTCAGGGTGTGCTTCAGCGGGCGGAAGCGGCTCTTGTAGACGTCGACCGCACCGTACTGCCGGCGGGCCTCCCTCTCGGTCAGGCCCACCGCGCCGATCGGCGGATCGCTGAACACCGCGGTCGGAACGTTGGTGTAGTCCGGCGCGGTCGGCACGCCCTCGAAGACGGTGCGCACGAAGCACATCGCCTCGTGCAGGGCGACCGGCGTCAGGTTCATCCGGTCGGTGCAGTCGCCGATGGCGTAGACGTTCGGCACGCTGGTGCGGGAGACCTCGTCAACCACGACGGCCCCGTTGCCGCGCAGCTCGATCCCGGCCGCCTCGAGGCCCATGTCCTGCGTCAGCGGTCGGCGCCCGGTCGCGTACATGATCCGGTCGGCGCTGAGCTCCTGCCCGGTGTCGGTCCGGGCGGTGAGACCGGCCGAGTCGGCGTCGACCGCGACGATGTTCTCGCAGACCCGGAGCGTGATGCCCCGCGCCCGCATCGCCTGCGCGAGCGCGACCCGGATGTCGTCGTCGAAGCCGTAGAGCAGCTCCTCGCGCCGGATCACCATGGTGACCTCGGTGCCGAGATCGGCGAAGATGCCGGCGAACTCCACGGCGATGTAGCCGCCGCCGACGATGATGATGCGGCGCGGCAGATCGTCGAGATGCAGGGCCTCGTTCGAGGTGATGACGTGCTCCGCGCCGGGGATCGGCGGCACGAACGGCCAGGAGCCGGTCGCGACGAGGATCGTCTCGGCGGTGAAGGCGCGATCGCCGACCTGCACCGTATGGGCGTCGCGCAGCCGGCCGCGGCCCTCGATCAGGGTGACGCCCGCACTCTCCAGCAGGCCGACATAGATCCCGTTGAGCCGGTCGATCTCCCGGTCCTTGTTGGCGATCAGCCGGCGCCAGTCGAACATCGGCAGCCGCGATTCCCAGCCATAGGCAGCGGCGTCCTCGAAATCGTCGCGGTACCGTGCCGCATAGACCAGCAGCTTCTTCGGGATGCAGCCGCGGATGACGCAGGTGCCGCCGACCCGGCTCTCCTCGCACACGGCGACCCGCGCACCGGCGGCGGCGGCCATGCGGCTGGCGCGGACGCCGCCGGAACCGGCGCCGATCACGAACAGATCGAAATCGTATCGCGGCACCGCCGCCTCCTATTCCTTCGCGGCCTTGCGCCGGAAGACCCTGACCTCGCCGCGGCGCCCGATCACCACCTTGTCGGCGAGCCCGATGAAGAGCCCGTGCTCGACGACGCCCGGAACGGCGCTCAGCCGCGCCGCGAGCGCCTCCGGATCCTCGATCCTCCGGAACGCGCAGTCGAGAAGGAAGTGACCCTCGTCGGTGACGAAGGGCGCGTTCTCGCCACCGCGCAGCGTCACCTTCGCGCCCATCTCGCCGATCACCCGCATCGTCAGCGGCAGGGCGAAGGGGACGATCTCGACCGGCAGCGCGAAGGCGCCGAGCTGCTGCACGACCTTGCTGGCGTCGGCAACGATGACGACGCAGTCGGACGCGGCCGCTACGATCTTCTCGCGCAGCAGGGCGCCGCCGCCGCCCTTGATCAGGCGGAGCTGCGGGTCGATCTCGTCGGCGCCGTCGATGGTAAGGTGGATGCGACCCGCCTCCCTGAGCCCGACCATCGGGATCCGGCACTCGCGGGCGAGCTTGCGGGTCGCCTCGGAGGTTGGCACGCCCTTGACCCTGAGGCCCTGCGCCACCCGCTCGCCGAGCAGCCGCACCGCATGCGCGGCGGTCGAGCCGGTGCCGAGCCCGAGCACCATGCCGTCCTCGACCATCGCGACCGCCCGCTCGGCCGCGAGGCGCTTCTCTGCGTCAGCGGACATCGGCGAACGGGAGCCTCCCACCCTCCCGTGCGTCGTGCGGGCCCCTCCGCCCGCCGCCCGGCCGGAGAGGAACCCGGTCCGGGCGGTCGCCCACAGCGCCGACCGCG
>CAZVAR010000173.1:0-6444 GCA_964625225.1 uncultured Alphaproteobacteria bacterium
CCCCGTCCCGGGCTCCCACCGCTCGGGCCGGCTTCCGGGGCGAGCGGCCCGGATGGGCGCGCGAGCGGTGCCCGGCACGCCAGCGCCGGCGCTTACGCGAATCGCGGAAGGTTGCGGCTGGAAAGCGGCGGTCGGGCGCCTATCTCAGGCGGTGTTTCGACACCCGCCTCTCATCCTCAACGGTACATCGGAGTTGCTTCCTCGATGACGAGGCCCCTAAGCCGCCGCGCCTTCATGCGCTCGACCGCCGCCCTGGCCGCGACCGTACCCTTTCTGGAGGGACTTGGGCTGGCGCACGCAGCCGACTGTCTGCGTTTCGGCACCTCGCTCCCGTTCAGTTTCGAGGCGCTGGTCGCGCGCGCCCGCACGCTGGCCCGTCGACCCTACCGGCCGCCTTACCGGCCGGCCCCGGAGATCGTCCGGCAGATCGACTACGAAGCGCACGGCAAGATCCGCTTCCGCGCCGACTGCGCGCTGTTCGCGGACGGCAGCGGCACCTATCCGGCGACCTTCTTCCATCTGGGCACCTTCTTCCAGAAATCGGTCAAGATGCACGTGGTCGAGGGCGAGCGGGCGCGCGAGATCCTCTACTCCCCGGACTATTTCGATATGCCGGCCGACAGCATCGCCCGGCAGATGCCCGCGGACTCCGGCTTCGCCGGCTTCCGGCTCCAGGAGTCTCGCAGACGCGAGGACTGGCGCACGCAGGACTGGGTGGCCTTCCTGGGGGCCTCCTATTTCCGGGCGATCGGCGAACTGAACCAGTACGGCCTGTCCGCCCGCGGCGTCGCGGTCGACGTGGCGGCACCGACGCCGGAGGAGTTCCCCGACTTCACCGAGTTCTACATCGCTCCGGCCGCGCGCGAGGAGGACCCGGTGATGGTCTACGCGCTGCTCGACGGTCCCGGAATTTCGGGCGCCTTCCGCTTCGCGATCCGCCGCACCGCGGGTGTCATCATGGACGTGGAGAACGCCCTGTTCCTGCGCCGCGACGTGCACCGGCTCGGTATCGCGCCGCTGACCTCGATGTTCTGGATGGCCGAGTACGACCGCGGTCCGGTCGCCGACTGGCGGCCGGAGGTTCACGATTCCGATGGGCTCGCACTCTGGACCGGCGACGGCGAGCGGATCTGGCGGCCGCTCAACAATCCGGATCGGGTCGTCACCTCGAGCTTCGTCGACCGGAATCCTCGCGGCTTCGGCCTGCTGCAGCGCGACCGGGACTTCGAGCATTTCCTGGACGGCGTTCACTACGAGCGGCGGCCGAGCCTCTGGGTGGAGCCGCTCGGGGACTGGGGAGCGGGGGCCGTGCAGCTCGTCGAGATCCCGACCGACGACGAGATCCACGACAACATCGTCGCCTTCTGGGTGCCGCAGGAGCCCGCGACCGCCGGCAGCAGCTACGGCTACCGCTATCGCCTGCACTGGCTGGCCGAGGAGCCCTACTTCCCGGACGGGATCGGCCGCACCGTTGCGACCCGCACCGGGCGCGGCGGCCAGCCGGGCCGGCCGCGTCCGCCGGGCCTGCGGAAGTTCGTGATCGAGTTCGCCGGCGGCCCGCTCGAGGGCCTGCCCGAAGCCGCCGAGCCCGAGGCGGTGATCACCGCCTCGCGCGGCGAGATCTCCTATGTCTTCACCGAGCGGGTGCCCGGCACCGAGCGCTGGCGTGCGCAGTTCGACCTGGCCGCCGAGGGCGAGGAGCCGGTGGAACTGCGTGTCTATCTGCGCCACGAGGGCAAGCCCTTGACCGAGACCTGGGCGTTCCAGCACCGCCCGCGGACAGCGTAGCGCCCGGCCGGACGGCCGGCGTCAGTCCGCCTCGGCGGCTCTCGACAGCCGCGCCGTCTGCTCGGCGGAGCGCGAACCGGCGACGCAGGCGGCGATGGTAGCCTCGACCGCCTCGGCGAAGCTGGTGGCGACCGCGTCGCTGCCGGTCGCCGCCAGCGGATTACGCCGCTCGACGTCATCCGGGTCGAGCGACCAGAAGCCGATCAGGATCGGCACGCCGGGGGCCCGGCGCCGCAGCCGGCGGGCGAGATAGCGGGCGTGGGTGAAGGACTGCGCGCTGATGTAGGACAGCCAGATCAGGCGGACGCCCGCCAGATCCAGGCGCGGCAGATTGCCGACGGTGACGGCCTCGCAGGGGAGCACCTGCGGCTCGAGCCCCAGCCCGTGCAGGAGCTGCGCCAGGATCCTCGCGGGCGCCTCGTCCAGATCGGTGCGGCCCGCCACGCACAGCACGCGGGCGCTGTGCCAGTCCGGCGGCACCGGGAGCGGGGCCGGCGCGTCGCTTGCCGGTTCGGCCGGCTCGACGGCCTCGTCCTCATGGTCTTCCAGATCCGCGATGATGCCCGCCATGCCTTCGAGCACCGTGCGCCGGCGCTCCTCGCTCAGGGCGCCGCGTGCGCGATCGTGCTCGGCCAGGACCAGCGCCGGCCGCACGACTGTGTCGTAGAAGCCGACGAGCGGCCCGTCGCGCAGATATTCCTCGGCCTGCTCGGTCGCCTCTTCCGGATCGCCCGCGAGCAGGCGCTGATAGAAGCGCTGCTCGGGCGCCAGCACCGCCTCGCTGCCAAAGATCACGTCGAGGAACTGGAGCTGCGGCACGTGCCGCCCGAGCACGACGAGACACACGGTCAGAGGCGTCGACAGCAGCAGCCCGACCGGCCCCCACAACCAGGTCCAGAAGATCGCCGCCAGGATGATCGCGACCGGCGACATGCCCGTGCTGGAGCCGTAGAGCAGCGGCTCCATGATATTGTTGCTGATCAGCTCGACCGTGATGAACAGCGCGCCGGTCCAGAGCAGCATGCTCCAGCCCGGGTCCACGGCCACGGCCAGCATCAGCGGGAAGGCGGCGCCGACCAGCGGCCCGACATAGGGGACGAAGCGGAACACCACGGTGAGCATGCCCCAGAGCAGCGCGTTGGGGACGCCGATCAGCAGCAGTCCGACCGTGATCGGGATGCCGTAGGTCACGTTCACCACGAGCTGCATCAGCAGGTAGCGGCTGACCCGCCGCGCCGCGTCGTCGAGCGCGGTGGTGGTGCGCTGCAGGTCGGCGGTGCCGGCGAGGCGGATCAGCCGGTCGCGCAGATCCTCCCGCTGCAGCAGCATGAAGATGACGAACACGATGACGATGCCGGTTGTCGCCAGCGGCTCGATCAAGGGGCCGACGATGCTCTGCAGCACCTGCAGCGGCTTCGGCTCCGGCGGCCGGATCTCGACCGGGATCGGCTTGATTTCCGGTTTCTCGGCCGCCGGTTCCGGAGTGAAGGTGTCGGCGCCCGGTCGGGGCCGGTCGGTCCGATCGATTTCCTCCTCGAGCTCCTTGAGCATTTGCGAGGCCCGCTCGATCAGACCGGTCTCCGGGAACGAGTCCTGGACGGAGCGGATCTTCTCCTGGATGTTGCGCTGGTAGAGGGGGAGGTTGCCGGCGAGCTCGGTCACCTGGCCGGCGACGATGGCGCCGAAGGCGAAGATGCCGAGAAAGGCGATCGAGACGACCAGGATGACGGCGGGCAGGCGCGGTACGTAGAGACGCCGTAGCCAGGTGACCGCCGGCGCCAGGGCGAAGCTCAGCAGGACCGCGAGCGCGAACGGCACGAGGATCTCGCGGCCGAAATAGAGGGCCACCACGATGATGACCGCGATCGCCAGGGTGGACCGAGCCGGTGAGCCGGTGGCGGGCGCTACTTCACCGGGCGCGGCCGGTCCGCCGGCGGGCGGGGGCGGCTCGACCATGGGCATACTCTCGACAGCGGATGCGCGGCATTGTTGTTAACTCTTCCGCGGCCGATCGGTTGCGCTGGCGGAATGACTTGTACAGACTGGGCGTCGACGCATCTCCGAAAGAGGGCGTATCCGCAGGCGGGAGAGACGAGCGATGCACGCGCAGTACGAAAAGCTGGCCATGTACATCGACGGCGAATGGTGTCAGGGCAGCCGCGGTGAGACGGAGAAGGTCATCAACCCGGCCAATGAGGAAGTGCTCGCGGAACTGCCTCACGCCACGTCCGAAGACCTCGATCGTGCCCTCGATGCCGCTAGGCGGGCGTTCCCGAAATGGCGCGCCACGTCGGCCTACGACCGCTCGCGCATCCTCGAGAAGGCCGCCGACCTTGTCCGCGAGCGCGCCGACTCGATCGCCGCGACGCTCACCATGGAGGAAGGCAAGATTCTCGGCGAGGCCAAGCTCGAGGTGATGGTCAGCGCCGACATCCTCGAATGGTACGCGGAGGAGGGCCGCCGCACCTACGGCCGTATCATTCCCGGCCGTGTCCCGGGTTCGCGCCAGCTCGTGGTCAAGGAGCCGGTCGGGCCGGTTGCCGCCTTCACGCCATGGAACTTCCCGGCCGTGACGCCGATGCGCAAGATGGCAGGTGCGCTCGCGGCTGGCTGCTCCTGTATCATCAAGGCGTCCGAGGAAACGCCGGGCACCTGCGTCGCCCTCGTCCGCTGCTTCGCCGATGCCGGGCTGCCGCCGGGCGTGCTGAACCTGGTGTTCGGCGTGCCGGCCCGCGTCTCCGAGCACCTGATCCCGTCGCCGATCATCAAGAAGATTTCCTTCACCGGCTCGATCGCGGTCGGCAAGCACCTGACCCGCATGGCGGCCGACGGCATGAAGCGTGTCACGATGGAGCTGGGCGGGCACGCGCCGGTGATCGTGTTCGACGATGTCGATCCGGCCAAGGTCGTGCCCGTGGTCGTCGCGGGCAAGTACCGAAATGCCGGACAGGTCTGCGTCTCGCCGACCCGCTTCTACGTCCACGACAGCATCTATTCGAAGTTCGTCGAGGGCTTCACCGAGGCGGCGAAGGCGTTGAAGCTGGGCAACGGCCTGGAGCAGGGCGTCGGCATGGGCCCGCTCGCCAACCCGCGCCGCCTCTCCGCCATGGAGGAATTCGTGGCGGACGCCAAGGACCACGGCGCCCGGATCACCGCGGGCGGCGAGCGCATCGGAAATCAGGGCTTCTTCTACGCGCCGACAGTGTTGGCCGACGTGCCGGAGGAGGCACGGATCATGAACGACGAGCCGTTCGGGCCGCTCGCGCCGATTACCCGCTTCACCTCCTTCGACGAGGTCGTCGAGCGGGCGAACCGGCTGCAATATGGCCTCGCCGCCTATGCCTTCACCTCCTCGGAGGCAACGGCGACCAAGGTTTCGGATGCGATCGAGAGCGGCATGGTCGGCGTCAACTCGCTGGCCATCTCGACGCCGGAAACGCCATTCGGCGGCGTCAAGGAGAGCGGTTACGGCTCCGAGGGCGGAATCGAGGGTCTGGAAGCCTATCTCAACACCAAGTTCGTCGCGCAGGCGTCGATATAGGACGGGAGAACCGGGGCCGGGCGGGGGTGGACCCAACCCGGTTCCGGCCGCGTTCCGGGCAGCGACGGGGAGCGACGAGGGCGGTGATCGGGACGGCTCAGGCGCAGATGGCGCGTGCGGCGCCCGATCTAGGGAGCGCGAGCGGGCCGAGCGTGAGGCGAGCGGTCCGGCGTTCGACCGGCGGCGACGATCGGGACCTCGTGGCGTATTTGGCAGCCCGCGGCTTGCAGGAGACGGTCGCGCTGCGTATTGATGGGCGCGTCGGAACGAGGACCGCACCGCGGGCCGGACGGTCGATTTCGCCGAACGCCCGACCGGGTGCCGCATAGCCGAGCCGGGTTAGCACAGCGGTAGTGCAGCGGTTTTGTAAACCGAAGGTCGGGGGTTCGAATCCCTCACCCGGCACCAAATGCTCCGTGCCCGGCCCGGACACATCGGTAACAGTTCGTACCTAAGACATGGGTGACACCCTGGGCCTCGGCGCCACACCCCGAGGAGCGGGACGGGAGCCGTTACGGCGCGCCGCCGATCGGGGCTGTCTCGCGGACGCTGCGGGTCGGGGCGGTCCCGCGGCAGCCCTGGTTCCCGGGAGGCGGCTGTGTCTTACCCCGGACGGCGGGCTCGGCAGCCTTCATACGCTGCGCGCGGACGGCAAGAAGCCCTCGTCGCTTTCGCAAGAGGGCCTGATGCGAGTGGATCTGGTTGCGGGGATGCGCAACCGCCTTGCCCTGCAAGGCAAAAACGAAAAAAGCCGCCCCGGTCACAGGACGGCCGATCTCGTTCAGCAGGTTAAAATGGTTGCGGGGGCAGGATTTGAACCTGCGACCTTCAGGTTATGAGTTAAATGGAACGGGCTGCGATTACTTTCTCTATTCTTCGATATATCCCGCAGTTTCCGCAACTTAGCGCCTATGTTTGCGCGATTGACTTTCTCTCTACTTCGCGCGGTTTCGCGCCATTTCCTTCCCTCTTGCTTCCATAGTGCTTCCAGAATTCCGCCCTTTGATGGCGTGGAAGCAGCATAAGCGCCCGCAAATCCGCGCCTTCGATCCGAAACGCTTAGGCTTCAGACTGCGTCGGCACCCACTCGGCCCGAATCGCAGCGCGTGACGGCT
>CAZVAR010000174.1:0-6439 GCA_964625225.1 uncultured Alphaproteobacteria bacterium
CCGGCACCACGCCCAGCAGACGCATGTCGCCGGTCGCGTGCGCCAGCGCGGCGTAGCGCGGCACGTTGATCCGGTGCTCGTCGCGCGCCTGGCTCGCATAGGCGTTCAGGACGTGAACGCTGACCGGCTCGCCCAGATAATCGGACATGCGCCGGGCGACGATCGCGCGGTCCGTGCCGCAGTCGCGCAGCGCGTTGGCAACCGCCCGGCTGACCCGTCCGGCGATCGTGGCGGCCCGGATCGCCTCGTGCGGGAAGCCGACCGCCGCCGGCGGCGGCTGCCAGGCGAACAGGTCCAGGGTGCGGTCGTCGCGATAAGCCTTGCCTCGACTCATGGCTGACCTCCCAATGCAGTGTGGAAAGTGCGCTCGGAGTTCTTCATCGAGAGCCTCGCGGAGGAGGCGGGCATGCCGCCATTGTGCTGTCCCGCGCTCGCGCAGGATCCTCCACCGCCGGACGCAGCAGTCGGGCGAAGGCGCAGACGATCGGGTTGCGCCTGGGCATGCCTAGGCCGCCTCCTGGCTTTTGACATTGTCGTCGGTCGTGCCGTCGCTATCCTGAGATCCGCGGACGAGGTGACGGCGCTTGCCGTTGCCGTCGTAGCGCTCGGGAAAGAGCCGCTCGACCGGGAGCCCCAGCTCCTCGGCGATGGCCTTCTCTTGAGGGAAGGACGGGACGCGCATTGCCATCGCGACGACCCGGCGGCTCCAGCCGTGGCGGCGGGCGATGGCGGCGAAGCTGACCCCGCGGAGGCGCAGCTGGAACACGACCCAGGCTGCGCGCTCGTGGGGGTCTGCGGGGATGTTGAGCTCGCTCGTGGGATTGGACATGGATGAGAGGCTACGACAAAAGATGATCGGGCACAAACAGAATTTTGTCGGTCACTGTTCAATTTTTGGCGACGCTGCGCGCCTGATCGACATTCTTATGTCGAATCAATGAGTTATGAGAACAGTGACGCGCAGGCCTGCGGACGGCGCTCAAGCGACGGAATCTCAGGCGAACTGTGACCACGGCTTCGCCAGTCGTCTCAACAAGCTGATGGGCGTGACGAGCGCCGAGCAGCTCGCGGCACAGCTTAATGTAGCGGCATCGACAATAAAAAACTGGCGACACGGCCGGTCGGAGCCTGGACTATCGAACCTCGTTGCTCTGGCAGCAGCGCTTCAGGTCGAGGTTCGCTGGCTCGCGACCGGCGAGGGGCCGATGCGGCCCGGCGAAGCCGATGCGCAGCCGTCGGGAGCGCCTCCGCCGCCGGCGGAGGGCTTCTCGGCCAAGGATGTGCGCGCCTGCATCATCGCCGTGGAGGAGGTGCTGCAGGAGCTCGGCAAGGTGCTGGCACCGGAAGCGAAGGCGGACCTGATCGTCGCCCTGCTCGAGCTGGACCGCGCCGAGCGGGCGCAGGGCCGCGCCGGTGTCAGTGGTGCGGAGATCATCCGCCTGGTGCGCCGCGCCGCCTGACGCCCGTGGCAGCACACCGTTAACTTCCAATCGCGCACCCTGGCGTGAGGTGAGGATTAGCCGAGAAAACGGGTGCCGATAATGAATAGAGGAAGGGACGACGTTCAGAAGTTTAAGGAAATGATCCGAAAAGCATTAGGCGGGGCAGAGTCGAAGGCCGGCGGCCCGGTGCTCTCCATCAACACGGGCGGCGCGCCTGTCATAATCGGCAGCAACAATGTTGTCAGATGGGAGGTGCGAGAGGGCGCGTGCCCTTTCGTCGGCGCGGCGCACCGGACTGACGAGGCGAGGCCCGGCCGCCGCCACCCTGCCGCGCGCTTCGGCACGGCGCGCATCCCCCGCCTGTTGTCGCCCCCGCGCGCCGCTAAGCGAGGCCTAAGAGACTCCTGGAAGACCTTCGGCGCCGGCGGCGCCGCTCCACGATCTCGCGGCAGGAACTCCGGTCTCGTGGCGAATGTTCCAAATTCTAGTGGCCCATGCCCCCGATGGGTCGCGCGACGATTTTTTATTGGATTTCAATGCCATCCCACATCATCCCACCTAGCCCCGCCACATCCCGCATACTCCACAAGCAGGTGTCACCGTACATTTCCTGGGGGTTCGTGGGGGTTCATGGGGGGACAATGGGGGCTCGCAGCCAGGGCATGACAAGGCGTCTCCGGGGCATGAACCGACGCGGCATCATGCCATGAATTTATTCCTTTGTCCAGAATGCGCGAAGGCCCGCACTCTGCCGCGGGATCGCGGTGCGCCCGCGGCGCGGCGCCCGCTCCGGGCGGGAGTGCGGGGAGGGGACTGCACTCGGCAGGCGCGGGAGGCGGGTCGGTCGGGCTTCTCCGGCGGCTCCGAGGTCCGTCCTCGCCCGCGGCGCCGGCAGGTGGCATAAAGTGCGGGGCCGCATCCCCGGCCGTCCGTCACCCGTCAGGTCCCGACCATGCCCGACCCTCGACAGCATCGGCAGACGCTCCGTTCCCTTCTCGATACCGATCGCACCTTGATCGTACCGGGCGCCTACGACGCGGTCAGCGCCAAGCTGATCGCGGAGGCCGGCTTCCCGGTCGCCTATGTCGGCAGCTATGCGACGGCGGCGAGCCGGTTCGGCCTGCCCGATGTCGGCCTCGTCTCACTCGACGGGATGGTCCGGCATGCGGAGGCGGTAGCGGCGGCGGTCGATATCCCGGTGCTGGCCGACGGCGAAAACGGCTTCGGCAATGCCGCCAACATCTGGCGCACCGTACGCCTGTTCGAACGCGCCGGGCTGGCCGGCATCCACATCGAGGATCACGAGTTCGGCAAGCATGCCGACGTGCCGCAGGTCCTGCTGCCGCTCGATGCGATGCTGGACAAGGTTCGGGCCGCGGTCGACGCCCGCGAAGACCCGAACTTCCTGATCATCGCCAGGACCGACGCCGTCCTCGCGAGCGGCGACGTCGAGGAGGCGGTGCGGCGCATGAACGCGTTCCTCGATGCGGGAGCCGACCTCGTCTTCCCCGCCGGCATCCGCCCGCAGCAGCTCGCCCCGCTGCGGAGCCGGATCGGCGGCAAGGTCGTGATCACCGACAAGCCCGGTGCGAGCGTCGCCGACGAGGAGGCGGCCGGCGCCGATCTCGTGATCTATTACGGCCTGACGCTCTACGCCGCCTTCTCGGCCGTGCGGGCGGCGCTGGCGCAGTTCCGCGAAACCCGCGACGCCGACCGCCTGCCGGGCGTGCGCGACGCCGCCCCGGCCTTCGAGGGTTTCATCGGCTACGACGCCTTCGTCGCACGCGCCCGCAAATACGGGCTGGCCTGAGCCGGCCGTCAGGCGCCGTCGCCGCGCTGCGTCCGGGCCGCGATGCGGCGCGCGGTGTCGATCAAGCGCTGTGCCCGCTCGACGATCGGGATGTCGATCATCTTGCCGTCGACCTCGATCGAGCCGCGACCCTCCGCCGTCGCACGCTCGAAGGCGGCCACGATCCGCTCGGCGCTCGCCACCTCCTCGGCCGTCGGGCTGAAACCTTCGTTCAGGATCGGCACGATCTGCGGGTGGATGCAGGCGCTGCCCTGGAAGCCGAAGCGGCGCGAGCGCCGTACCACCTCGCGATAGCCGTCCAGGTCCTGATAGGTCGCGACAGTGCCGATCGTGCCCATAGGCAGAATCCCGGCGGCGCGCGCGGCGATCACGACCTGCTGCTTCGGGTAGAGCAGCACGTCCGGGTCCGGCTCCGAGCCGGTCGAAAGCGCGAAGTCTTCGCTACCGAGCGACATGGCGACGACGCGCGGGTGGGCTGCCGCGATCTCCCACATGCGCGGGAACGCCTCGGCCGTCTCGATCATGGCGCTGAACTTCGTGCTGCCGGCCGGCATGCCGCGTCGCCGTTCGACCGTCTCGACCAGCTCCGCGAGGAGGCGGACATGGCTCGCGCTGTCGATCTTCGGCAGCAGCAGGCCCTTGATGTCGGGGGAGACGACCGCCTCGATGTCGCGAACCGCCAGTTCCAGCGGCCGGTTGATGCGGACCAGGATGTCGGCGCCACCGCGGGCGCAGGCCTGCGCGGCCTCGGCCACCAGCGACCGCGCCGCCTCCTTGTCGCCGGGGGCGATGCTGTCCTCGAGATCGAGGATGATCGCGTCCGCTCCGCGCGTGTGGGCCTTCTCGACATATTTCCGGACATTGACCGGCACGAACAGCATCGACCGCCAGACCGGCAGTTCGGCGCTTCCCTGGGTTTCCATGGGCGTTTCCTCCGCGTCAGATCGTGCCCTGCGCACGCATCGCGGCGATGCGCTCGCGGGAGTAGCCGATGCCGCCGTAGATCTCGTCATTATGCTCGCCGAGCTTCGGCGCCGGCCGGCGCAGTGCGCCGGGAGTCCGGCTCAGCCGCGGCACGATTCCGTGCATCGGCACCTCGCCCATCTCCTCGTCCGGAACATCGACGACGATGCCGCGCTCCTGGACGTGCGGGTCCTCCAGGAACTGCGCGATGTCGTAGACCGGCGCCGCGGTCACGCCCGCCTCCTCGAAATAGGCGATGTTCTCGGCCAGCGTCCGTGCGCCGATCCAGCCGCCGACGATCGCATCGACCTCGTGGCGGCGCTTGATCCGTTCGGCATTGGTCTTGAAGCCCGGGTGCTGGTTGAGGTCGTCCCGCCCGATCGCCCGGAACAGCCGCTCCGTCATCGCCTGGGTCGAGGCCGAGATCGCAACCCAGCCGCCGTCGCTGGTGGCGTAGACGTTGCGCGGCGAGGAAGATTCGGAGGCGCTGCCGACCCGCTTGTGGATCTTTCCCGTAAGCCGGTGGATCGCCGCCTCCGGTCCGAGGATCGAGAAGATCGACTCCAGCAGGCTGAGGTCGATCACTTGACCGGCGCCGCCGTTCACCTCGATATCGCGGACCGCGATCACGGTCGCCATCGCGCCGTAGAGGCCGGCGATCATGTCCGCCATCGCCAGCGGCGGCAGGACCGGCTCGCGGTCCTCGAAGCCGTTGCGTGCGGCGAAGCCCGACATCGCTTCGACCAGCGTGCCGAAGCCCGGGCGCCTGGCGTAGGGGCCGGTCTGGCCGAAGCCGGAGACGCGGACCAGCACCAGCTTCGGATTGGCCTTCAGCAGCGTTTCTGGACCGACGCCGAGCCGTTCCAGATAGCGGTAGCGGAAGCTCTCCACCATCACGTCGAAATGCGGAACGAGGTCGAGGATGATCCGCGGCGCCTCGGGCGACTTCAGGTCGAGAGTGATGCTCTTCTTGTTGCGCGCATAGACCTTCCAGTGGACGCTCTTGCCGTCCTCCCGCCAGTCGCGCAGCGTGTCGCCCCGTCCAGGCGCCTCGACCTTGACCACCTCGGCGCCGAAATCGGCGAGCTGGAGGGTCACCATGTTGCCGGCGACGAGCCGCGCGAAATCGAGCACGCGCACACCCTTCAGCGGCCCCTCCCGGTCGGCGTCGAACGTCTCCTTCTTCAGCGGCATTCCTTGCTCCGTGTGCAGTATCACTTCGATCGGGCCGTCCGCGACGCCCCGTGCGCCTCATCCGCCGGTGCCGGCCCCGGGCCGCCTTTCGCCGACCGGCGGGGCAGGGCCGATCGGGGGCAACACAGGCGTCCTGCTCCGCCGCCTCGGGGCCGGGACCGGTCCGACCCGGCGATGACGAACATCGGGGTGCCGCGTCGGTCCGGCCGGCATCACCGATCCGCGGTGGCCTGAAAGACGATGCAGGACTCGGCCGGAATCCGAACCAGGGCCGTGTCCCCGGGCGGCGGGGCGTCGCATTCGACCCGGAAGCTGTCCTTGCCGGCCCGTACCATGACCGTGTGGCGGGCGCCGAGGAACGTCCGCTCCTCGACCCGGACCCGGAACAGGTTAGTCGGGTCCGCACCGTGGTCCTCGGGCCGGTCGACGATCTGGATCCGCTCCGGCCGCACCGACACCGTGACCGCGCTGCCGCTGCGGATCGGCAGCGGCGACCGGGCGAGCAGCGGCTGGCCATCGCCGATCGCGATCCGCACCGCGCCGTTTCCGGCCTCGAGCACCGGGCCGCGGAAGAAATTGCTGCTGCCGATGAAGTCGGCGACAAAGGGATCGGCCGGTCGCTCGTAGATCGTATGGGGGTCGGCGAGTTGCACGATCTTGCCCTGGTTCATGACCGCCACCCGGTCGCTGAGCGCCAGGGCCTCGCTCTGATCGTGGGTGACGTAGACCGTCGTCACCCCGACCTGGTTCTGCAGGTGGCGCAGCCAGGTGCGGGCGCGCTCGCGCAGCTTCGCGTCGAGGTTGGACAGCGGCTCGTCGAGCAGCAGCAGGTTCGGCCGGTACACCAGCGTCCGCGCCAGGGCCACCCGCTGCTGCTGCCCGCCCGAGAGCGCGTGGGGATAGCGTTCGCCGTACTCCGCCATCTCGACCAGCCCGAGCGCCTCCTGCACGCGCTCCGCGCGCTTGGCGCGCGGGATCTTCCGCAGCTTGAGCGGGAACTCCAGATTCTCCCGCACGGTCATGTGCGGCC
>CAZVAR010000175.1:0-6395 GCA_964625225.1 uncultured Alphaproteobacteria bacterium
TCGCTGCCGCTGTAGCCGGATGGAGCAATTTATCTTCCCAGGATCGCAACGCCTGCTGGGGCTATTTCCCGACCTATACCCTCGGCGCGATCGCGGCCGCGCAGCTGTTCGCGGCGGCGCAGGAGGCGGAGCCGGACCTGCTCGACCGGATCGGCGCGGGCGATTTCCGCCCGCTGCTGGCCTGGCTGCGGACGAACATCCACGAGAAGGGGTCGCTGCTGCTCGCCGACGAGCTGTTGCATGCCGCCACCGGGCGGCCGCTCGACCCGGCGGCGTTCAAACGCCATCTGGAGCAGCGCTATCTCGCCTGAGCCACCGACTCCTTTCCGTTGCCATCGGCACGGATTCCGGATAATCGCCCGCGGTTCACGGATTCAGCGAGGGGGGCAGATCGTGCGCGTCTCGACGGTAGGACTCCGGCTCCGCAACGCGGTCGGGGCAGCACTGCTCATCTGCGCGATGTTCGCCGCTCCGGCAGGAGCCGGCGAGATCGCGGTCAGGCTGGAGGAACGGATCTCGGCTCAGCTCGGCCGTGCCGACGATTCTCGGTCGTCCGAGCTGCTCGCCATCCAACAGTTCTACGCGGAGCGGGGCTTCGCGCCGGTCTGGGTGGAGGAGACGGCTGCCGGACCGCGCGCGGCGCGAATGGCCGGGATTCTGGCGAATGCGACCGCGGACGGGCTGGACCCGCTGGACTACGGCGTGCCGCTGATCGAGAGCAGGCTCGCGGCAACCGGGTCCGCCGAACTGGCCGATTTGGAGTTCCTGCTGACGCGCGGCCTGCTCGACCTCGGGACCGATCTGCATTCCGGGCGGGTGCAGCCGCGCGAGGTCGACGACGAATTCCACCAGACGCCGCGGCGCATGGACCTGCTGGCGCTTCTCGCCGGCGCCGCGTCGGCCCCCGATCCGGCCGCCTTCTTCGAAGGCCTTGCACCGGACACGCGCGAATATGAGCGAATCCGCCGGGCACTGGCCGACTATCGTGCCATGGCGCGCCGCGGCGGGTGGACCGAGGTGCCGCCCGGTGACACGCTCGCGCTCGGCGATCGCGCCGAGCGTGTCCGGCCGTTGCGCGCGCGCCTCGTCGAGACCGGCGATCTCGCCGCCGACGCCGGCGGGGAACCGGTCCTGTTCGATGCGGCAGTCGAGCAGGCCGTGAAGCGCTTCCAGTACCGTCATGGCCTGACCCGGGACGGCATCGTCGGACCGGCCACGCTGGCCGCCCTGAACGTCCCGGTCGAGCGGCGGATCGAGCAGATGATCCTGAACATGGAGCGCCGCCGCTGGATGCCGGCCGACCTCGGCGAGCGCTACGTGTTCGTCAACCTCGCCGATTTCGTGCTCAAGGTCGTGGACGGGCCGAAAACCATTCACGATGCCCGGGTCATCGTCGGCAAGCCCTACCATCGGACGCCGGTGTTCAGCGGCATGATGAGCTACATCGTCCTGAACCCGTACTGGCACGTGCCGCCTTCGATCGCAGGCAACGAGATCCTGCCGAAGCTGAAACGCGACCCCGGCTATCTGGTCAACCAGGGCATCCGCGTGTTCAGCAGTTGGTCCGGCGATGCGGTCGAACTGGACCCGTACAGCGTCGACTGGTCGTCGCTGAGCCCGAGCCGCTTCCCGTACAAGCTGCGGCAGGACGCCGGCGCGCTCAATGCGCTCGGCAGGGTCAAGTTCATGTTTCCGAACCGGTTCAACGTCTATCTCCACGACACGCCCTCACGCGCGCTGTTCGCGCGAACGGTGCGGAGCTTCAGCCACGGCTGCATCCGGGTCGAGCATCCGATCGCGCTGGCCGAACTGCTGCTGCGCGACGACCCGGACTGGCCCCGGGAGCGGATCGACGCGGTTCTGGCGCGGGGCGAGCAGACCGTCGTCAATCTGAAGCGCCCCATCCCCGTCCACCTCACCTACCTGACCGCCTGGGTCAACAAGGACGGCAGCGTCCATTTCCGGAACGACATCTACGATCGCGACAAGCGCCTGGAGGCGGCGCTGAAGCGCAAGGACGAGGCCATTGCAGGAACACCGCTCTGAGGCTGTCCCCGCCGGCGGGACGGCACGGCTTCGCGGCGGACGGACCATGGCGCCGCACGTCCTTGCGGCGGCAGGGGCGGTGCTTATCTAGGATCGACAACCGCGATGCCGCGCGGCGGGTCGACCGGCCGCGTGGGAGATGGAATTGCGCTACATCAGCACGCGGGGCTCCGCCCCGACCCTGTCCTTCTCGGAGGTTCTGCTCGCCGGTCTGGCACGAGACGGCGGGCTTTACGTCCCCGAGCGGCTTCCGGAACTGGGTCCGGACGACCTCCGGGCGTTTCGGGGCCGCTCATATGTCGAGGTCGCGACCCGGGTTATGGCGCCGTTCGTCGGCGACGACATCGCCGAGAGCGAGTTCGCCGGGCTGGTCGCCGCCTCCTACGACCGGTTCGGTCACCGCGTGGTCGCGCCGTTGCGGCAGCTCGACAGCGAGCTCTGGCTCCTGGAGCTGTTCCACGGCCCGACTCTCGCCTTCAAAGACGTGGCCATGCAGTTCCTCGGGCGCCTGTTCGATTTCGAGCTGCGCCGGCGCGGGGAGCGGATCACCATCGTCGGGGCGACCTCGGGCGACACCGGCGCGGCCGCCGTGGAGGCGTTCCGCGACCGGCAGGCCGTCGACATCGTGATCCTGCACCCGCACCGCCGGGTGTCCGAGGTCCAGCGGCGGCAGATGACGACGGTCACGGCCTCCAACGTTCACAATGTCGCGATCGACGGGACGTTCGACGATTGCCAGGATCTCGTGAAGGCAATGTTCAACGACGCCGCCTTCCGGGATTCGCTCCGCCTTTCGGCGGTGAACTCGATCAACTGGGCCCGGGTCATGGCCCAGATCGTCTACTATGTCTACGCCGCGGTGCAGCTCGGCGCGCCCGACCGGGCGGTGGCGTTCGCGGTGCCGACCGGGAATTTCGGGAACGTCTACGCCGGCTATCTGGCGCGTCGCATGGGCCTGCCGATCCAGCGTTTCGCGGTCGGCTCGAACAGCAACGACATCCTGACCCGGTTCTTCCGCGCCGACGATATGAGCATCCGGCCGGTGCAGCCGACGCTGTCGCCGAGCATGGACATCCAGGTGTCGAGCAATTTCGAGCGGCTGCTGTTCGATCTCTACGGGCGCGAGGGGGTACGCGTGGCCGACGCGGTCGCGGAGTTCCGCCGCTCGGGGCGGCTGACGGTCGGAGAGAATTGCTGGCGCTGTGCCGCAGAGCTGTTCCATGCCGAGAGCCTGTCGGACGAGGAGACGCTCGCGGTGATCGCGCAGGAGCACGCCGCCACCGGCGAACTGCTGGATCCGCATACGGCGATCGGCGTCGCCGCGGCGCGGGCGCTGGGATCGACCGTGCCGACGGTCGCCCTCGCGACGGCGCATCCGGCGAAGTTCCCGGATGCGGTCGAGCGGGCCACCGGTCAGCGTCCCCGGTTGCCGTCCCGGCTGGCCGATCTGCCGGATCGGCCGGAGCGCGTGACGGTGCTGCCGAACGACCTCGGGCAGGTGAAGGAATTCGTGCGGACGCACTCGCGTGTGGCCGCCTGATGTTTGGAGAGTGTCGTTCATGAGTGCGGAAGTCACCACCCTGGCCAACGGCCTGCGGGTGGTCACGGATCGGATGGACACGGTGGAGACCGTATCGATCGGGGTCTGGGTCGGCGTCGGGACCCGCTACGAGGAGGCCTCGGTCAACGGCATCTCCCATCTCCTGGAGCATATGGCGTTCAAGGGCACGAAGCGCCGGTCGGCAGCCGAGATCGCCTCGGAGATCGAGGCGGTCGGCGGGCATCTGAACGCTTACACCTCCCGCGAGATCACCGCCTACTACGCCAAGGTCCTGAAGGAGGACGTCCGGCTCGCGACCGACATCATCGCCGACATCCTCCAGAATTCGACGTTCGACCCGGGCGAGCTGGATCGCGAGCGCACCGTCATCCTCCAGGAGATCGGGCAGTCGCTCGACCAGCCCGAGGACGTGGTCTTCGATGCGTTCCAGGCCACCGCCTATCCCGACCAGCCGATGGGCCTGCCGGTCCTCGGCACGCCGGAAGTGATCCGGCGCGTGCGCCGGGAAGAGATCGCGAGCTATATGGCGAGTCGCTACCGCGCGCCGCGGATGGTGGTGGCCGCCGCGGGCCGGGTCGACCACCAGGATTTCGTGGCGCTGGCCGCCGAGCAGTTCGCGCATCTGCGCTCCGGCGAGGTGCCGCGGGCCGAGCCGGGGCGCTATGTCGGCGGCGACAGCCGCGACGAGCGCGATCTGGAGCAGGTCCATCTGGTGATGGGCATGGAGGGGGTCTCCTATCTGGACCCCGACTACTACGCGGCCCAGGTGCTCGCCACCCTGTACGGCGGCGGCATGTCCTCGCGCTTGTTCCAGGAGGTGCGCGAGAAGCGGGGCCTCGTCTACTCGATCTACTCGTTCATGTCCGGCATCAGCGACGGCGGGATTTTCGGGATCTACGCCGGCACCGGCGAGGACCAGGTCAACGAGGTGCTGCAGATCGTCTGCGACGAGTTCTGCAAGGTGGCGGATCGGGTCGGGGCGGACGAGGTTCAGCGTGCCCGGGCACAGTTGAAGGCAAGCATCCTGATGTCCCGCGAAAGCACCTCGGCCCGGTGCGAGCAGGCGGCGCAGCAGATTCTGACCTTCGGTCGGCCGCTCGCCGTGGAGGAGATCGTTGGCAGGATCGAAGCGGTCGACGAGGAGCATGTCGCGCGCGTGGCGCGTCGGCTCGCCGCGACGCCGCTGACCCTGGCCGCAACCGGGCCCCTGGCCAAGATGGAAGACTATGAGAGGGTGGTGCGGCGGCTCCAGTGACGCGGCTCGGCCGACCGTCTCACGCGCGGCCGCCCTCCGCCGAGAGCATGGTCGCATCGATACCGAGCTTGGCGAGGGCCCGGTTCCACTTCGTGTCGAGGCTGCGGTCGAAGACGAGATCGCTGTCGCCGCGGACGGCGAGCCAGCCGTTGGCCTGGATCTCGGACTCGAGTTGACCGGGCGCCCAGCCCGCATATCCGAGTGCGAGCAGCCGCTGCCGCGGGCCCCGGCCCTCGGCGATCGCGCGCAGCACGTCGATCGTGGCGGTGAGCGCCACGTCGCCATCGACGATCAGCGTTCCTTCCTGCTGGTAATCGGACGAGTGCAGGACGAAGCCGCGGCCGGTCTCGACCGGGCCGCCGAAATGGACCGGGATCGGCTCGATCGCCGCGTTCTGCTCCAGCCCGAGCTGCTCGAGCAGGTCGGCGAAGCTCAGGGCCGACAGTTCGCGATTGATGACCAGCCCCATCGCCCCGTCCTCGGTGTGGGCGCAGACATAGATGACCGATCGAGCGAAGCGGGGATCGGACATGCCCGGCATCGCGATCAGGAGCTGACCGGTCAGATAATCGCCGCCGGAGTTGGGACTCGGTTTCACCATGAGTCTAAACTAGGGTGCGCGGTGAGGGGGTGCAAGGCGCCGGGTTCGGCGCGAGGTTCCGCAATTGCGGTCGGGGCCGGTGATCGGCGGGGTATGGGGCCGGAGTCCGGAGCATACTTTGGCGTGAGATCGGGTCTTTCCGTATGATAGCCGTTGCTACCCCGGTCGGACATCTCGTCGGGTTGACCGGCGGCCAAGGTCCCCGACATCGGCGCGCCCGGCGCAGCCGCGGCCTGCGCCGCTGCGCGGCGTTCCTGATCGGCGTCGCCGTCCTGCTGCTCGCCGGGTGCGGGCCGGCGCTCGCCCGGGCGTCGGACTGGGCGCGAAGCCCGGAGACCGACGTCCGGCTTGTGTCCGCGGTAGCCGCCGTGGGCGATCTCCCGGAAATTCCGCTTGGCCTGCAGTTCCGCATGAGGCCCGGCTGGAAGATCTACTGGCGGTCTCCGGGCGAGGGCGGATACCCGCCGAGACCGGATTGGACCGGTTCGGAGAATTTCGGCGGTGCGTCGATCGCCTGGCCGGCGCCGGAGCGATTCTCCATTCTCGGCATCGACAGCATCGGCTATGCCGGCGAGGTCGTTCTTCCGGTGACGATCCGCCCGGCGGATCCGGGGCGGCCGGTGCACTTGCGCCTGGCGCTCGATTACCTGACCTGCAAGGACATCTGTATTCCGCAGATGGCGTCGCTGGCACTCACGTTGCCGGCCGGCCGGGCGCAGCCGACGGCGAACGCCCATCTGATCGACCGCTTCCGCGGTCGGGTGCCGGGGCCGCCGGGTCCCGATGGGGCCGTCGAGCGCGCCGAGTTGATCGAGCGGGAGGGCGCCTCGGCGCTGCGGATCACGATGACCGGCCGGGCGGCGCCGCCGGCGCCGGCCCCGCTTCCGCCAGCAGAAGCCCGGCTGGCCGGCGGGGCGCCCCCCCCGGGGTGG
>CAZVAR010000176.1:0-6388 GCA_964625225.1 uncultured Alphaproteobacteria bacterium
ACCCTGATCGGGCCGAACGGGGCGGGCAAGACGACGCTGGTGCGCGTACTGCTGGGGCTGGTGCGGCCGGACGCGGGCGTCGTGACCCGGGCGCCGGGGCTGGTGACCGGCTACGTGCCGCAGCGGCTGACGATCGACCCGGTGCTGCCGCTGACCGTGCGGCGCTTCCTGGCGCTGGCCGGACGGATTCCTGCGGAACGGCTGGCCCGGGCGCTCGACGAGGTCGGGGCGGGCGCGATCATCGACCGCCCGATCCAGGAAATCTCGGGCGGCGAGCTGCAGCGGGTGCTGCTGGCCCGGGCGCTGGTGCGCGACCCCGACCTGCTGATTCTGGACGAGCCGATCCAGGGCGTCGATTTCAGCGGCCAGTTCGAGCTGTTCCGGCTGATCGCGCGCATCCGCGATGCGCGCCGCTGCGGCATCCTGCTCGTGTCGCACGATCTGCACCTGGTCATGGCGGCCACCGACCGCGTGGTCTGCCTGAATGGGCATGTCTGCTGCGAAGGGCATCCCGAGACGGTCAGCCGCGACCCCGCCTATGTCGCGCTGTTCGGCCCGCGGGCGGCACAAGAGCTCGCAGTCTACCATCATAGCCACGACCACCGGCACCGGCCGGATGGCGAGATCGTGCCGCTCCGGCATCGGGACGAGAGCTGACCCCTGCCCATGCTCGACGATTTCCTGCTGCGGGCGCTGCTCGCCGGCTTCGGCATCGCCCTGGTCGCTGGGCCGCTTGGCTGCTTCGTGGTCTGGCGGCGGATGGCCTATTTCGGGGATTCGCTGGCGCACAGCGCCCTGCTCGGCGTGGCGCTCGGCATCCTGCTCGGGATCGACCGCAATGTCGGAATCGTGGCCACCGCGGTCACCATCGCCCTGCTGCTGGCGCTGCTGGAGCGGCAGCGATGGCTGGCGCTCGATACCCTGCTCGGGATCCTGTCGCACGCGGCCCTGTCGCTCGGGCTGGTTGCGATCAGCCTGATGCCGGGGGTGCGCATCGACCTGATGTCCTACCTGTTCGGCGACATTCTGGCGGTCATGCCGGCCGATCTCCTCTGGATTCTCGGCGGTGCCCTGGCCGTCCTGGTGGGGCTGGCCGCGCTCTGGCAGCCGCTGCTTTCCGCCACCGTCGACGCCGACATCGCCCATGCCGAGGGCGTTCCGGTCGCGGCGACGCGACTCGCCTTCATGCTGCTGATCGCGATCGTGGTCGCGATCGCGATGAAGATCGTCGGCATCCTGCTCGTCACGTCGATGCTGATCCTGCCGGCAGCGGCGGCGCGCCGCCTCGCGCGCACGCCGGAGCAGATGGCCGTGACCGCGAGTCTGCTCGGTTGCGTCGCGGTCGCGGCGGGCATCTACGGCTCCTTCCGCTGGGACACCCCCTCCGGCCCGTCGATCGTGGTCGCGGCGACACTCGTCCTGCTGCTCGGCGCCGCGGCGGGCGGCCTGCGCCGCCTGCTGCGGCCGGTTTAGTCGCGGTTGCGGCGAGCGGCCGCCGCACAATACTCTTCTCGGGGTCGATCTTCCTTTGCAGGGGGAGTGGGATGGGCGACTTGTACCTTTTCGGAAAGGACTTCCACGAAAAGTGGTTCACCTCCCGTCCGCTGACCGAGGAGGAGAAGCGGAAGCGGCAGCTCAAGCGCGAAAAGCAGGAGGATTCGGCGCTCCTGCTGCACAATGCGGAGCGACTGTTCAATCAGCTGATGGCGAATCCCAAGCTGGTGGTCATCGACGCCGAGGATGCCGCTCGCATCTTCAAGCTGTTCCGCGGGCGCGATGTCGCGCCGTCGAGCCTGCTTTTCTCGCACCGGGCCTTCCTGCAGGCGGCGATGATGGCGGCGATCGACGGCAGCTTCGCGATGGGTTTCGTGGAGGCGATGTTCAAGAGCGTCTACATGAAGCCGGTCGTCGACGCGAAGTCGCTCGGGAAGGTCCTGCGCAAGCTCGGCTCGCAGACGCTGAAGCACCTCTACAAGCACGGCCGCGGGAAGGACATCATGGAGGCGGAGGTCTACAAGAGCACGCTCGCCATGATCTCCTACCAGTGCGGACCCTATTTCCAGGCGATCGAGCAGGGCATCGACATCTGAGGCCGGGGGCGGTTCATCCCGGCTGCCAGCCGGTCCGCAGGGCCGCCGCGTAGGTCTCGGCATCGACATTGCCGCCGGAGGCGACCACCGCGATCGTGCGGCCGCGGACGGGGAGCTTGCCGGTCAGCACGGCCGCCAGCGCGACCGCGCCGCCGGGCTCGACCACGATCTTCAGATATTGGAAGGCCGCCGCCATGGCCGCCTGCGCCTCGCGATCGCCGACGATCAGGCTGCCCGCGAGCTGCCGGCGGTTGATCGCGAAGGTGAGGGCGCCCGGCCGGTCGACCAGCAGGGCGTCGGCGATCGACGGCCGGTCCGGCGTGATCGCCACCCGCTCGCCAGCGGCCAGCGACCTGGCGTGGTCGTCATAGCCGTCCGGCTCGGCGCAGAACAGCTCCACTCCCGGATGCGCGGCCCTGGCGGCGAGCCCGATCCCGGCGACGAGGCCGCCGCCGCTGGCGGGCGCGATCACGGCGTCCGGCAGCGCGCCGGCCTCGGCGGCCTGCTCCATCAGCTCCAGCCCCGCCGTGCCCTGGCCGGCGATCACGTGGGGGTCGTCGAACGGGCGCACCGTGGCGAGACCGCGCTCCTCGGCGAGCCGCGCCGCGATCGCCTCGCGATCCTCGGTGGTGCGGTCATAGAGGACCACCTCGGCGCCGTAGAATCGGGTGTTCGCCACCTTGATCGCCGGCGCATCGGCCGGCATCACGATGGTCGCCGGCACGCCCAGGAGCTGCGCCGCGGCGGCCACGCCCTGCGCGTGGTTCCCCGACGAGAAGGCGACCACGCCGCGCTCGCGTGCCGCCGCGTCGAGCCGGCTGATCGCATTGTAGGCGCCGCGGAACTTGAACGACCCGGTGCGCTGCAGGCACTCTGCCTTGACCAGCAACCGGCAGCCGAGCAGGGCGTCGAGCTGCGGCGAGTGCAGCAGCGGCGTGCGCACCGCCCGGCCGCGCAGCCGGCCGGCCGCATCGCGCACATCGTCAACGGTAGGGAGCCGCGGGGACCCGCTCGAGGAAGTCATCGATCGCCTGCACGCATTCGGGTTCGGTCAGCATCGGCGCATGGCCGACGCCCGGCACAGTGACGCGCGTGAATGCGGGATGCAAGGCGGCCATGCGGGCGGCGCTGTCCTCGGAGAGGATGTCGGTCAGCTCACCGCGGATCAGCAGCACCGGAACGTCGCGCAGCGACCGGAACAGCGCCCAGAGATCCGGCCGCTCGCCGCCGCCCTGCCGGAGCGCTCGGACGATGGCGGTGTCCCAGGCGGCGCGCAGCGGCGCGCCGGGCGCGGCCGGCTCGTAATAGGTGCCGCGGGCGAACTCCTCCCAGTCGGCATCGGTGCGGAAGGGCGGGTGCTGCAGCAGGGATTTCAGGTACGCGATGGCCGCGGCCCAGTCGGGCTGCGGCCGGCCCTCGGCCAGGTGCGCGAGGATGCGGGCCTCCGCCGCGGCGCTGACGTCCGGACCGATATCGTTGAGCACGACGCCGGCGAGCGCGCGCGGCGCGACCACGCCCAGGCCCATCGCCAGCAGCCCGCCGTAGGAGGTGCCGATCACCACCACGCGACGCAGCCCCGTCGCGGCCAGGAGCTGGCGCAGATCGTCGAGATCGTTCTGCGGGGTGTAGCCGTGCCAGCTCGACGCGCGGTCCGACCGGCCGCGGCCCCGATAATCGGGGCAGACCACCCGTCGATCGGCGGAGAGGCGCAGGGCCAGCCGATGAAAGTCGTGGCTGTTGCGGGCGAGGCCGGGCAGGCACAGCACCGCCGTGCCGGCGGCGAGCGGGTCGCCATAGTCGCGGTAGAAGAGCCGCAGCCCGTCGCGCACCGTCAGCCGGCCCTCGCGGAACCCCGCCTGCGCGAAGCCCCCGCCGGGGTCGTCCCGAGGAGCCATGGCGTCAGAGCGCGAGGAGCGCGGGCAGGTCGTCCAGCGTGCCGATGGTCGCGGTGGGACCGTTGGGGAGCTGCTCCGGCGGCTCTCCGGTCCGGTTGATCCAGGCCGTCTGGAACCCGAAGGCGGCGGCGCCCGCCGCGTCCCAGCCATTCGCCGTGACGAAGCAGATGTGGGGCGCGGCGATGTCGAGCACGTCGACCGCGAGCTGGTAGACGACCGGGTGTGGCTTGAAGCTGCTGCGTTCTTCGGCCGACAGCACCGCGTCGAGCATGCGCGTGATCCCGGCGTGATTGACGATCGCGGTCAGCATGGTCGACGAGCCGTTCGACAGGATCGCTGTGCGCAGGCCGGCCGCCTTGATCCGCTCCAGGGTCGGGGGTGCGTCGGGATAGGCGTCCAGGGTGAGATAGACCTGCATCAGTTCCGCCCGGAGCGCGGGGTTGGTCAGCCCCAACGCCGCCATCGCATAGTCGAGCGCCTCGCCGGTCACGTGCCAGAAGTCGGTGTGGCGGCCCATCAAGGTCCGCAGCCAGCTATATTCGAGCTGCTTGCGGCGCCAGAGCGCTATCAGGTGGTCGGTCTTGTCGCCGATACGGTCGCGACGGCGCGCCATCGGCGCGACGAAGTCGAACAACGTGCCGTAGGCGTCGAACACGCAGGCCTGAATATCCTTGAAGTGCGGTTCGCTCATGAAAATCTCCTTCCCACCGGCGCCGGCCGGCGGCGCCGTCCGGCACCCTATACGTCGTGCGGCAGCCTGGCCACAGGGGCGCGACCGGGGCCGCGGAGCGCCTTGCTGCTCCGGGGGCTCGCATATATGGTCATGATGGAGCAACGGCACGATCGGGGAGTAATGACCATGATGCTGAAGGGTTCGCTCGTCGCGCTCATCACCCCGTTCGCGGACGGCAAGGTCGACGAGCGCGCCTTTCAGGCATTCGTCGAGTGGCAGATCGAGCAGGGAACCCACGGCCTTGTGGTCTGCGGTACGACCGGCGAGTCGCCGACGCTGAGCCATGACGAGCACCGGCGCGTGGTGGAGCTCTGCATCGAGGCGGCGCGGCGGCGCGTCCCGGTGGTCGCCGGTACCGGTTCCAACTCGACCGAGGAGGCGATCTCGCTGACCCGCCACGCCAAGAAGGTCGGCGCCGATGCCGCGCTGGTGGTGACACCCTACTACAACAAGCCGAGCCAGGAGGGGATGTACCAGCACTTCAAGGCGATCGCCGAGGCGGCCGACCTGCCGCTGATCATCTACAACATTCCGGGGCGCTGCATCGTCGATATGAGCGTCGAGACCATGGCACGCCTGGCGAAGCTGCCCAATGTGGTCGGCGTCAAGGATTCGACGCAGGATCTCGCCCGCCCGACCCGGACGAAGCTCGCCTGCGGCGAGGAGTTCTGCCAGCTCTCCGGCGAGGACGGCACCGCGCTCGGCTTCCTCGCGCAGGGCGGCGTCGGCTGCATCTCGGTGACCGCGAACGTCGCGCCGAAGCTGTGCGCGATGATGCACGAGGCCTGGCAGCAGGGTGCGATCGACACGGCGCAGCAGATCAACGAGCAGCTCATGCCGCTGCACGACGCGATGTTCTGCGAGCCGAGTCCGGCGCCGGTCAAGTACGCGGTCAGCCTGCTCGGCCGGTGCGGGCCGGAGGTGCGGCTGCCGCTGGTCCCCGCCTCGGAAGCCGCGCAGGCACGCATCCGCTCGGCGATGGCCGGCGCCGGCGTGCTGGCCGCCTGAGGCATCGCGAACCGAGGAGCGAACGGTCATGGCGCAACCATCCGGCGCCCCCGGCCGGGTGGTCGCGCAGAACCGCCGGGCCCGGCACGAATATTTCATCGACGAGACCCTCGAGGCCGGCATCGTGCTGACCGGCAGCGAGGTCAAGTCGTTGCGCGCCAACCGCGGCAGCATCAACGAGGCGCATGCCGGCGAACGCGACGGCGAGATCTGGCTCTACAACGCGCACATCCCGGAATACGGCCCGGCCAAGCATTTCGGCCACGAGCCGCGCCGCGTCCGCAAGCTGCTCCTGCACAAGCGCGAGATCGACAAGCTGATCGGCGCGATCCGCCGCGAGGGCGCCACCCTGGTGCCGCTCTCGCTGTACTTCAACGATCGCGGCGTGGCGAAGGTGCAGCTCGGCCTCGTCCGCGGCAAGCGCAAGGCCGACAAGCGCGCCGCGATCAAGGAGCGGGACTGGCAGCGCGACAAGGCCCGACTGATGCGCGCGCGCGGGTGACGGCCCGGCGGCCGCGGTCCTGCGGTCTCACGCTCCCGCTGCGTTTCGCCCCGCGATCCGCCCGAACACCGCACCCGACATCAGTCCCGTCCCGCCGGGATAGTTGCCGTGGAAGATGTTGCCGACCATCTCGCCGCAGGCGAGCTTCGTCCGGGTCGGG
>CAZVAR010000177.1:0-6291 GCA_964625225.1 uncultured Alphaproteobacteria bacterium
ACGAGACCCACGACATCCGCTTTGTCGAGGACGACTGGGAGAGCCCCACGCTCGGCGCCTGGGGTCTTGGCTGGGAGGTCTGGTGCGACGGCATGGAGGTGACGCAGTTCACCTACTTCCAGCAGGTCGGCGGCTTTGACTGTAATCCCGTATCTGGGGAGATCACCTACGGTCTCGAGCGGCTCGCCATGTATGTACAAGGGGTCGAGAACGTCTACGACTTGGATTTCAATGGTCAGGGCCTGACCTATGGCGATATCTTCCTCCAGGCGGAACGCGAGTTCTCCGCGTATAATTTCGAGCATGCCAATACGGAAGTGCTGTTGCGGCACTTCTGCGACGCGGAGGCGGAGTGCAACGCGCTGCTTGCAAAGGGCCTGGCACTGCCGGCCTACGACCAGTGCATTCAGGCTAGCCATATCTTCAACCTGCTCGATGCTCGCGGCGTCATCAGCGTAACCGAGCGCGCCGCCTATATCGGTCGCGTGCGCGCGCTCGCCCGGGGCAGTGCCGAGGCGTGGCTGCGTGCGCGTGGCCATTTGCCCGCGGCGGCGCAGGCGGCTTGAGCGATGCCGGAACTGCTGGTCGAACTCCTGTCCGAGGAGATTCCCGCCCGCATGCAGGCGCGAGCGGCCGAAGAGTTCCGCAATCTTGTGTGCGATCGCCTGCACGAGGCAAAACTCGCCTTTGAGGGTGCCGAAAGCTACGTCACGCCGCGTCGCTTGGCGCTCGTCGTCCACGGCTTGCCGGAGCGCCAACCAGACGTCACCGAGGAGCGTAAGGGGCCCCGCGTCGGCGCACCGGAGCGGGCGATCCAGGGCTTTCTACGCTCCGTGGGGCTGGAGCGCCTTGAGCAGTGCGAGCAGCGCGAAATCGGCAAGGCGGCGTTCTGGGTGGCCGTTCGCCATATCGCCGGCCGGCCCACCCGGGACGTCCTGCCGGACCTGCTCGTCGCGGCGATCCGGGCCATTCCCTGGCCGAAATCGATGCGCTGGGCCGACACCAGCGCCCGCTACGTCCGGCCGCTGCACAGTGTGCTTGCCCTGTTCGACGGCTTGCCCTTGGAGGGCGGCTATCCGGTCGGCGGTGCGCCCGGCGTACTGGCCTTCGGCGATGAGTCGCGTGGCCACCGCTTCCTGTCGCACGGGCGAATCCGGGTCCGTGACTTCGCCGAGTATCGTGACCGGCTCCGTATGGCACATGTGGTGCTCGATCCGGCCGAGCGGCGGGAGATCATCCTGCGCGATGCACGCCGCATCGCCCGCCAGGAAGGCTTGGCTCTCCAAGAGGACGAGGCTCTGCTCCAAGAGGTGGTCGGTCTCGTCGAATGGCCGGTGGTTCTGGCCGGTACGATCGACGCGGCTTTCATGTCCGTGCCGCCGGAGGTGCTGACCACGTCGATGCGGGCGAACCAGAAATATTTCTCGCTACGGAAGCCCGACGGCGATCTCGCGCCGCGCTTTGTCCTTGTCGCCAATATGGCCGCGGCGGATGGCGGGCGGGCGATCATCGCCGGTAACGAGCGGGTCCTAAGAGCCCGTCTGTCCGATGCCAAGTTCTTCTGGGACCAGGACCGGAAGGTCAGGCTGGAGGATCGGCTGCCGGCGCTCGATACGATCATTTTTCACGCAAGACTCGGGTCTGTCGGCGATAAGGCGCGGCGGCTGGAGTCGCTCGTGGACGACTTGGCGCCTCCGCGGATTGCAGGCCTCGACATGGCATCCGCCAGGGTTGCGGCCAGGCTGTGCAAGGCTGATCTCGTCACCGGTATGGTCGGCGAGTTCCCCGAACTGCAGGGCGTCATGGGACGCTACTACGCGCAGGGGGAGGGCTTGGCGGCCGCGATCGCCGACGCGATCGGGACGCACTATGCGCCGCAAGGGCCGAACGACCGCTGTCCGCACGAGCCGGTTTCCGTCGCGACGGCGCTCGCGGACAAGATCGATACGTTGGTGGGCTTCTTTGCGATCGACGAGAAGCCGACCGGCTCGCGGGATCCCTTTGCGCTGCGTCGCGCCGCACTCGGTGTGATCCGACTGATCGTGGAGAACCGGTTGCGGCTGCCGTTGCGCAGCCTGTTTGCGGCTGCCTACCGGCTTTACGAGAACCAATCGCCCGGTTTCGCCGGCGGACGTAGTGCGGAGACGACCGCAGCCGACCTGCTCGACTTCTTCGCCGACCGGCTCAAAGTGCATCTGCGAGAACAGGGCGTGCGCCACGATCTCATCGCCGCCGTGTTCGCGCTCGGAGACGAGGACGATCTCGTCCGGCTGCTGGCCCGGGTCGACGCACTGGCCGGCTTCGTCACCAGCGAGGATGGGGCGAACCTGCTCACGGCATACCGGCGGGCGAGCAACATTGTCGCGATCGAGGAGAAGAAGGACGGTACTGCCTATCCCGGTCCGGCCGACACCGCGCTGCTGCGGCAGCACGAGGAACGGGCGCTTGCGGCCGCCCTGGACGTTGCACGTCGCGAGAGCGGGGCGGCATTGGCGGAGGAACGCTTTGCCGACGCGATGGCGCAGCTTGCGGCCTTGCGTGAGCCGGTTGACGCGTTTTTCGACCATGTCACCGTGAACGCTCCGGAATCCGCGTTGCGTGTCAACCGGTTGCGGTTGCTCTCGGAAATCCGGTCGACTATGGGCCTGGTGGCGGACTTCTCGAAGGTTGAAGGGTAGGGGTTCCGAGCGCGGGTCGTCGGGCCCGCATGTTTCGTGGCCAAGGGGCGGGGCTGATGACCTTACGCCCCAGGATTGAGGCGGAGCGATGACGAAGTGGGTCTATAGCTTCGGCGCGGGTAAGGCCGAGGGGCGTGCGGAGATGCGCGAATTGCTGGGAGGCAAGGGCGCCAATCTCGCGGAGATGAGCAATCTCGGCCTGCCGGTGCCGCCCGGCTTCACCATCACGACCGAGGTGTGCACCTTCTTTTATGCCAATGGGCAGACCTATCCTTCGGATCTGTCCGCGCAGGTTGTCTTTGCGCTCGGCGAGATCGAGCGCATTACCGGAATGACTTTCGGAGATCCGGCCAATCCGCTGCTGGTTTCGGTCCGCTCCGGAGCCCGCGCATCGATGCCGGGCATGATGGACACGGTGCTCAATCTGGGCCTCAACGACGTGACCGTCGAGGGGCTGGCCCGCGCCGCCGACGATCGCCGCTTCGCCTACGACAGCTATCGCCGCTTCATCCAGATGTACGGTGACGTCGTACTCGGCGTCGACCACTCGCTGTTCGAGGAGGCGCTGCAGCTTCGCAAGGACGAACTCGGCGTGCAGCTCGACACCGAGCTCAGCGCCGAGGACATGCAGTTCCTCGCGGAACGCTTCAAGGCGATCGTCGCCGGTGAACTCGGTGTACCCTTCCCGCAGGATCCGCGCGAACAGCTCTGGGGTGCGATCGGCGCCGTGTTCAAGAGCTGGATGACCCCGCGCGCGATCACCTATCGCCGCCTGCACGATATTCCCGAGACCTGGGGCACTGCGGTCAACGTCCAGGCGATGGTGTTTGGCAATATGGGTGACGACAGCGCGACCGGCGTCGCATTCACCCGCAATCCGTCAACCGGCGAGCGCCGGCTCTACGGCGAATATCTCGTCAACGCTCAGGGCGAGGACGTGGTCGCCGGCATCCGAACGCCGCAACATTTGACCATCGCCGGAAAGGAGGAGCACGGGTCCGACCTGCCGGCAATGGAGGAGGTGATGCCGGAAGTGTTCCGGCAGCTCGTCGAAATCCAGCAGCGGCTCGAGTCGCAGTACCGCGCCATGCAGGACATCGAGTTTACCGTGCAGAAGGGCCGGCTCTGGATGCTCCAGACCCGTTCCGGCAAGCGGACCGCGAGCGCCGCTCTGAAGATTGCGGTCGACATGGTTCGCGAAGGGCTGATCGATCGGCGCGAGGCGGTGCGCCGGATCGAGCCCGCCTCGCTCGACCAGCTGCTGCACCCGCGGCTCGACCCGAACGCGCCGCGCACGGTTCTGGCCCGGGGCCTGCCTGCCTCGCCGGGAGCCGTCTCCGGTCGGGTCGTGTTCAGCGCCGACGAGGCCGAGGCAATGGCTGCCCGGGGCGAGGACGTGATCCTGGTTCGGGTCGAGACCAGCCCGGAGGACATTCATGGCATGCATGCAGCGCGGGGCATCGTCACATCGCGCGGCGGCATGACCAGTCATGCGGCGGTGGTCGCCCGCGGGATGGGACGCGCCTGCGTCGCCGGTGCCGGAGAGATCCGCGTCGACTACCGCGCGCAGAAGTTATTCGCTCGCGGCCACGAAGTGGCCAAGGGCGAGATCATCACCATGGACGGCTCGTCCGGCGAGGTGATGCTGGGGGCAGTGCCTACGATCCAACCGCAGCTTTCCGGCGACTTCGCCGAGCTGATGGGCTGGGCCGATGCGATCCGGCGGCTGCGGGTGCGAACCAATGCCGAGACGCCGGCGGATGCCGAAACGGCACGCCGGTTCGGCGCGGAGGGCATCGGCCTCTGCCGGACGGAGCACATGTTCTTCGACGCCGACCGCATCACCGCAGTCCGCGAGATGATCATGGCCGAAGACGAAGCCGGCCGGCGTCGCGCCCTCGATCGGATCCTACCGATGCAGCGGCAGGACTTCGAAGCATTGTTCCGCATCATGGTCGGCCTGCCGGTGACGATCCGGCTGCTCGACCCGCCGTTGCACGAGTTCCTGCCGCGCACCGACCAGGAGATGGAGGTGCTTGCCCGTACCTCGGGCAAGACCGTTGATCAAGTTCGTCACCGCGCGGCGCAGCTGCACGAGTCCAATCCGATGCTGGGCCATCGCGGCTGCCGCCTCGGCATCTCTTATCCGGAAATCTACGAGATGCAGGCTCGTGCCATCTTCGAGGCCGCCGCGCGGGTGGCGCGCGAGACGGGAGAGTCGGTGATCCCGGAGGTGATGATTCCGCTGGTGGCGACGCGTGCGGAGCTGGCACTCCTCAAGGAGGTGGTAGATGGTGCGGCCCGGGCCGTGCAGGAGGCCACCGGGGTGCGGATCGACTATCTCGTCGGCACGATGATCGAGTTGCCGCGCGCAGCGCTGCGTGCCGCCGAAATCGCGGAGGTGGCCGAGTTCTTCAGTTTCGGCACCAACGATCTGACCCAGACCACCTTCGGCATCTCACGCGATGACGCCGCCTCGTTCCTCGGCGTTTATCAACAGCGTGGCATCCTGGAGAAGGATCCCTTCGTGAGCCTCGACCAGGAGGGCGTCGGAGAGTTGGTGCAGATCGGGGCCGACCGCGGTCGCGCGGCACGACCGGATCTGAAGCTCGGTATCTGTGGCGAGCATGGTGGCGATCCCGACTCGGTGCGGTTTTGCCATCGCGCCGGGCTCGACTATGTCTCCTGCTCGCCTTACCGGGTACCGATCGCACGCTTGGCTGCCGCGCAGGCTGCCCTGTGACGGTGCGGCGCCGTCATCCCGCCGACTGTCGTCTCGGCCAGGGGACGGGATACCCTTGGCCGAGATGATGCCGAAGCACGAGCGCCGATGATCCGCGGTAGCGGCTGAACGGAACTCCCGTCCATAGGGCGGAGAGCTGGGAGCTGGGGCCCTGAGGTCGGCCTGTGCGCGCGCGCCTGTATGCGTGCAGGAGTGCCTTAGTGCCTTGTGTGGCATTTCTGCAACACCTATATCTCGCGGCAGGCGTGGTTCGTGTGGGGGAGCCGCCCCATCTTCGGGGAGAGGCAAGCCTGCCGAGGGGAGATTGCGTTCATGGATTTCGAAAAATATACCGAGCGTGCCCGCGGCTTTCTGCAGTCGGCACAGACCCTGGCATTGCGGCGTGGCCACCAGCGCTTCACGCCCGAGCACATCTTGAAGGCGCTGCTGGAGGACGAGGAGGGGCTTGCGGCCAACTTGATCGGTATGGCCGGCGGCCAAGCGCGCCGGGTCGACGAGCTGGTTGAGTTGGAGCTCGCCAAGCTGCCCGTGGTCGAGGGCCAGGGTGCCGGACAGATCTATCTCGCACCCGAGACCGCGCGCTTGTTCGATCAAGCCGAGCAACTCGCGAAGAAGGCCGGCGACAGTTTCGTGACGGTGGAGCGGCTGCTGCAGGCCCTTGCGCTGGCGTCCAACACGCCGGCTGGCCGTGCGCTCAAGGAGGCCGGCGTCACGCCGCAGACCCTGGAGCGCGCGATCGAAGGGCTGCGCAAGGGCCGCAAGGCCGACACCGCGACTGCCGAGCAGGGATATGACGCCCTGAAGAAATACGCGCGCGATCTCACGGAGGCCGCGCGCGAAGGCAAGATCGACCCGGTGATCGGCCGGGAC
>CAZVAR010000178.1:0-6266 GCA_964625225.1 uncultured Alphaproteobacteria bacterium
CGATGCCTACCGCCTCGGCCGCGCCACCGACTGGGCGGGCGGCGACGGTGCGCCGGTCCTCGGCCGCGGCCTGCGGACTTTCCTCGTCGGAGACGCCGATCGCACGATCCTCGAAATCGGCGCCGTCCGGTTCGGCACCGACTGAGACCGGATCCTGAGATGGTGCATCCCGACCGCGACCAGCCGTTGGTCCTGTCCGTGCTGGACCGGCTGATCGACGAGGATCCCGACCGGAGTCGGGATCCTCCGACCGCTCGCGGCGAGCACCTTGCGAGGCTCCGGAGCGCCGTGCGCCGCGATCTCGAAGCGCTGCTCAATACCCGGCAGCGTTGTCTCGGCTGGTCGGACGATCTCGAGGAACTGGAGCAATCGGTGATCGGCTACGGCATTCCCGATTTCAGTGCGGCCAACCTTGCCGGGAAGGAGCAGCGCGACGCCTACCTTCGGCTGGTGGCGCAGATCATCGCCCGCTACGAGCCGCGCTTCCGGGAGGTGCAGGTGACGCCGCTCGCCAACGTCGACGAGCTGGACCGCACTCTCCGCTTCCGCATCTACGCCGAGATGGAGGCCCATCCGGCGCCGGAGCCTCTGGTCTTCGACTCGGTTCTCGACCCGCTGTCCCGGAACTTTGCGGTCGCGAACGCCAGCGATGCTTGAGACCCTGCTGACCTATTACAATCGCGAGCTGACCTACCTGCGGCGGCTCGCGGGCGATTTCGCCGAGGCGCACCCGAAGATCGCCGGGCGGCTGCGCCTGGCACGCGACACCGTGGACGACCCGCATGTGGAGCGGTTGATCGAGGCGGTCGCCTTCCTGAATGCCCGCATCCGCCACAAGCTCGACGACGATTTTCCTGAGCTGACGGAGGCGCTGCTCGGGGTTCTCTATCCGCACTATCTGGCGCCGATTCCGTCGATGGCGATCGTGCAGTTGGAAGGCGCCGCGGATCTTGCGGGCGTGCACATCGTTCCGCGCGGCACCGAATTCGACAGCGAGCCGGTGGGGGGAGAGCGCTGCCGGTTCCGCTCCTGCTACGATACCGCGCTGTGGCCGGTCGAGATTGAGGCGGCCAGCCTGCAGGGCAGGCCGTTCCGGGCGCCGCCCAACCGGGCGGCACAGAATGCGGTCGCGGTCCTGCGAGTCGCGCTGCGGTGCCGGGCACCGGACATGACGTTCACGGCCCTCGGGCCCGACAGCCTGCGCTTCTTCTTGCGCGGGCCGTTGCAGGAGGTGTTTCCGACCTACGAGCTGTTGTTCAACAACTGCATCTCGGTGGCGCTCGCCGATTCGTCTTCCGACCCGGACCCGGTCATCCTCGGTCCGGATTGCATCCGCCCGGTCGGCTTCGAGGCGGACGAGAGCATGCTGCCCTATCCGGCCCGCTCCTTTGTCGGCTACCGGATACTGACCGAATACTTCGCGTTCCCCGAAAAATTTCTTTTCTTCGACCTGGTCAGGCTTTCCGGCAAGGTTCTCCTGGAGGCCGGCAATCGGCTAGAGGTGTTCATATATCTGAACGCCACTTCGAAGGACCTCGAGCGCAGCATCTCGGCCGACAGCTTCGCCCTCGGCTGCACGCCTGTCGTGAACCTGTTCTCGCAGCGCGCCGACCCGATTCGCATCACACACGACGAGCCGTCGTACCGGGTGGAACCGAACGAGCGGCGACCAGCGGCGATGGAGATCTGGTCGGTCGACGAAGTCTATGCGACCTCGCGCGACGGCACCGAGACCCCGTATTATCCTTTCTACTCGGTGCGGCACGGTGCCGCCGGACGGCGTACCTTCTGGTTTCCCAGCCGCCGCGCCGCCGCCGGCCGGCGTGGCACCGACATCTGGCTGACCTTGGTGGATCTCGACTTCGACCCGGCGCGGCCGGCCGATGAGACTCTCTCGGTCGAGACGACCTGTCTCAATCGTGACCTGCCGTCGCGGTTGCCTTTCGGCGGCGGCCATCCGTACCTCGAGCTGGTGGACGGCGATCCCGCAGTGACCCGGATCGCCTGCCTGACAGCACCCACCGAAACCCTGAGGCCGCCGCTCGGCGACGGCCTTCGCTGGCGGCTGATCTCGCATCTGTCGCTGAATCACTTGTCGCTGACCGATGCGGAGGAGGGGGCGGAGGCGCTCCGCGAGATCCTCCGGCTCTATGACTTCCGGCAGTCGGTGGAGACGCAGGCCGCCATCGACAGCATTCTCTCGGTCCGATGCCGCCCCGGCGCGGCGCGGGCACCGGCGGGCGGCATGGATGCGATCTGCCACGGCACCGACGTGGTTATCGAGTTCGACCAGGAACGCTTCTCGGAATCCGGCCTGTTCCTGCTCGCGACCGTGCTGGAACGGTTCCTCGGTCTCTACAGCCAGATCAATGCCTATGCGCGCCTGACTGCGACGGTGCGCGGGCGTAGCGGAGTCTTGAAACGATGGCCGCCGAGAGCGGGCGACCGCCCGCTGCTGTAATCGAGGCGCTTCGCCGCACCCCGGCCGCGTTCGCCTTCTTCCAGGCGGTACGCCTGTTGGAGTGGGCGGCGCGTCGGGGCCGCCGCGATCCGCAGCTCATGCCTTCGGTCCAAGCCGCGACCGACGTTGGCGGTGATGCGGCTCCGGGTGCAGAGGCGGTGCGTTTCCGCACGCATCAGGGCCTCAGCTTCCCGGCGTCCGAGATCACGCGAATGCACGAGCCCCCCTCGGGGCCGCCGGAACTGGATATCGCCTTTCTCGGCCTGACCGGGCCGTCGGGCGCGCTGCCGCAGCATTATACGGAGCTGGTCGTCCGCAATCTTCGGGGCAAGAACCCGGCGATGCGCGACTTCTTCGACATGTTCAACCACCGCGCGGCGGCCCTGTTCTACCGCGCCTGGGCCAAGTATCGGTTGCCGATCGCCTACGAGGCGGGCGAAGGGCGGGGCGATGACCCGGTGACGGCCGTTCTGTACGCGTTGATCGGGTTGGGGACCCCGCAGCTGCGAGGTCGTCTCGCGGTCGAGGACCAGACTCTCGTCCACTATGCGGGCATCCTCGGTCATTCGCCGCGTAGTGCGACCGCGCTCGCGGCGATGCTGAGCGACCATTTCGGGCGCCCTATCCGTATCGACCAGTTCCAGGGCCACTGGCTCCGGCTCGGCGCCGACGAAGTCAGCCTGCTTCCCGGCCCCGGGGCGCCGGAGGGACGGTTCTGCCGGTTGGGCGTGGACCTGGTCGTCGGTGAGCGGGTCTGGGACGTGCAATCCTCCTTCCGGATCCGAATCGGACCGCTCGATTACGCGGAGTTCCGCCGCTTCATGCCTGACGGCGACGACCTCCGGCGGCTTGCCGACCTGACCCGGCTCTTCGTCGGCCCTGCGCTCACCTTCGACGTCCAGGTGACGCTGGCGAAGGAGGCGGTTCCGGCCTGCCGTCTGGTGGACGACCCGGACAGCGGACCGCGACTCGGATGGAATACCTGGCTGAAAGACCGGCCCTTCCTCGATGATGCCACCGATTCGGTGTTCCGGCCGAACGGTACGACCGTGGATTCGGCGCCGATCAGGGAGGCAGCATGACCGATTGGTCGGGTGGCTATGTCTGGGACATCGAGTACCAGCCGGGCTTCTATCGGGAGCAGGCGCCGGCGCTGCTCGACCTTGTCTGCCTCCTTCGCGGCATCGAACCGCCGTCCCATGCGGCTGGCCGGTTTCGCTACTGCGAGCTCGGCTGCGGGACCGGCCTGGGCATCAACCTGCTGGCGGCGGCGAACCCGGCTTCGGAGTTCGTAGCGGTCGACTTCAATCCCGCGCACATCGCCCGCGCCCGGTCGCTCGCGGACGGAGCCGGATTGGAGAACGTCCGGTTCGTCGAGAGCAGCTTCGAGGACCTGGCGGCCGAAGCAGACGACGAGCCTTTCGACTATGTGACGCTGCATGGTGTCTGGAGCTGGATCGCCCCCGCGGCCCGCGCCGCGATCACGGACTTCCTTCGCAGGCGATTGCGGCCCGGCGGCCTTGTCTATGTCAGCTACAATGCTCTGCCGGGTTGGAGCAGCGGCATCGTCGTGCAGCGGCTGCTCAAGGAGGTTGCGGCCCTCGTGTCGGAGCGCAGCGACAGCAGCATCCGCCGCGCCGTCGAGTTTCTGCGGCGGGTGCGCGAGGCCGGCGCACCCTATCTCCGTGACAATGAGGTGGCCGAAACCGTCGAGAAGCTGGCCGGGCGCGGTGCGTTCAGCTACCTCGCGCACGAGCATCTGGCGGCCAATTGGCAGCCCTTCTATCACGCGGATGTCGCTCGCGACCTCGCTGCGGCGAAGCTGACCTATGTCGGGTCGTCGACTCTTCCTGAGAACTATCCGCAGTTGAATCTGACCGCCGAGCAGCGAAGCCTCTGTGACGAGGTGACGGTGCCGGAGGTGCGGGAGACGCTGAAGGACTACTTCCTGAACCGCTCGTTCCGCAAGGACGTGTTCGTTCGCGGCGCGCGGCGACTGACACCGACGAAGCAGGATGCGCTGCTCCGCGGGTGCAGGCTCGCGCTCACGACCCCTCGGCCCCATGCTTCGCTCAGGCTCGACGTTCAGCTCGGTCGTGCGGATCTGGAGCCGCACGTCTACGAGCCGATGCTGGATGCGCTCGCCGAGCGCCCCCACACGGTTGGCGAACTGCTCGAGCTGCCGGTGCTGCGCGGCCGGTCCCGGGTGCAGCCGGCCGAGGTCGCAGGGCTGCTGACGGCGACCGGCGCGGCCGCACCGGTGCCGTTGCCGTCGGTCCCGGAAGCGGGCGAACCCGCGCGTCGCTTGAATCGCGCTCTGGCCGCGGATGCGGCCACCCATGAGCTGAATCAGCAGATGGGCATCGCGGCTCCGTTGTTGGGAAGCGCGTTGCGCGGCGCTACGCTCGAACTGATCGTCTATGGGAACTTCGTCCGAGGCGAGACCTCCGCCGAAAGGCTGGCGGAAACCGTCTGGCAGCCGATCGCCGACCGCGGCGAGAAGCTGTTCAAGGACGGCAAGGAGATCGACAGCAACGCGGAGGCGGTCGCACTTCTGCAGGAACGGGTCCAGATGATCCTGGATCATATGGTGCCGATGTGGCAGCAATTGGGAGCGATCTGATCGGCGGGGACAGGCCGCTTTCCCTCCGATCGTCCGCACGAAGGGCTTACACCTGACAAGAGAGTCCGCGTTATGATGGCTTCGCGGGGGGCCGAGGTGACGAAACCGGTTCGTCACCGGACACGGTGACGGCACTCGCGTAGGCTGGGCAAGGGGGAGATGTCCGATGGCCACCGTGGATCTGAAGCCGCTCGTCGGAAAGTTGAACGACACCTGTCGCCAGGCCCTCGAAGGGGCGGCCGGGCTGACACTCTCCCGGAGCCACTACAATGTCGAGATCGAGCACTGGCTGCTGAAGCTGCTGGAATTGCCGAACACCGACATCGCGGCGATTCTCCGTCACTATGAAGTGGATATCGGTCGGCTGACCGCCGCGCTCACCCGGGTGCTCGACCGGTTCAAGACCGGCAACTCGCGAGCCCCGGCCCTGGCGCCGTCGATCGTCACCCTGGCCCGCGAGGCCTGGATGCTGGCGTCGGTGCAGTTCGGGGCGGGGCGGGTACGCTCCGGCCATCTGCTGGCGGCTCTGCTCCTGGACGAGACGCTCGGCCTCCAGGCGCGCGAGGCGTCCGCGGAGTTCGCCAGGATTCAGCCGGAGACGCTGCGACGCGATCTCCTTAAGCTGGTCGCGGACACGGCCGAGGCCGCGCAGGCCGAACCGGCGTCCGTCGCGGACGCCGGCGCGACCCGGCCGGCGCCGTCGGCACCGACCGCAACGCCGGCACTGGACCAGTTCACCATCGACCTGACCGGTCTCGCTGCCGCGGGCAAGATCGACCCGGTGCTGGGGCGTGATTCGGAGATCCGGCAGGTCATCGATATTCTCACCCGCCGCCGGCAGAACAACCCGATCCTCACCGGTGAGGCTGGCGTCGGCAAGACCGCCGTCGTCGAGGGGTTCGCGCTTCGGATCGCGCAGGGCGACGTGCCGCCGGCCCTGCAGAATGTCTCGGTACGCACGCTCGATCTGGGGCTTCTGCAGGCCGGCGCCGGCGTCAAGGGCGAATTCGAGAACCGGCTGAAATCGGTGATCGAGGAAGTCAAAGGGTCGCCCCGGCCGATCATTCTGTTCATCGACGAGGCGCACACGCTGATCGTCGCGGGCGGGCAGGCGGGTCAAGGCGAGGCCGCCAACCTCCTGAAGTCGGCGCTGGCCCGCGGCGAGCAGCGGACGAACGCCGC
>CAZVAR010000179.1:0-6234 GCA_964625225.1 uncultured Alphaproteobacteria bacterium
CGTGGACCAAGAAGAACGTCCATCCCGGCAAGATCGTCTCGACCAGCCAGGAGGTCGAGGTGCAGGTGCTCGACGTCGATCCCGACAAGCGCCGCATCAGCCTCGGCATCAAGCAGACCCTGGGCAACCCGTGGGAGAACTTCCTCGAGCAGTACCCGCCGGGCAGCGAGCTGGAGGGCGAGGTCAAGAACATTACCGAGTTCGGCCTGTTCGTCGGTCTCCCCGGCGACATCGACGGCATGGTCCATCTCTCCGACATCGACTGGGAGCGGCCGGGCGAGGAGGCGATCCAGGACTTCCAGAAGGGACAGACCGTCCGGGTCAAGGTGCTGGACGTCGACGTCGAGAAGGAGCGCATCAGCCTCGGCATGAAGCAGCTCGCCGACGATCCGTTCGAGACCGCGCTCGCGGGGATCCGGAAGGGTCAGGTGGTCACCGGCACCGTCTCGGCGGTCACCGATGGCGGGATCGAGCTCGAGCTGCCCGGCGACGTCACCGGCTTCATCCGGAAGGCGGAGCTCTCGCGCGATCGCAGCGAGCAGCGGCCGGATCGGTTCGCGGTCGGTGAGAAGGTCGACGCGAAGGTGACCTCGATCGACCGCAGCGCCAGGCGGATCAGCCTCTCGATCAAGGCCTTCGAGGCCGATGAGGAGAAGAAGGCGATGGCGCAGTACGGCTCGTCCGACAGCGGCGCCAGCCTGGGCGACATCCTCGGCGCGGCCCTGCGCAGCCGGCAGCAGGCGGATACGGACAAGGATAAGTCCTGAACCGGGGGAATCCCGGCCGGGCGGCCGCCCGGCCGGGCAGCACCGCCATGAGCTTCGAAGCGGATTCCCTGTTCGATCGCCGGCGCCTCAAGCGCCGGCTTTCATTCTGGCGGACGCTGGCCATCGTCGTGCTGGTCGTCGCCGCGGTCGGCGCGATCCAGCTCGCCGTCGGGGGCGACCTGCCGGGCCTCGCGCCGCGCGCCCATCTCGCCCGGCTCGACGTGGTCGGGGTGATCGTCGAAGACCGCGATCAGCTCGAAGCGATCGAGGAGGTCGCCGAGAATCCGGCCGCAAAGGCGCTGCTGGTCTATATCGACAGCCCCGGCGGCACGGTGGTCGGCGGCGAGGCGCTCCATGGCGCCCTGCGCAAGGTGGCTGCGGTCAAGCCGGTGGTCGCGGTGATGGGCACCACCGCGGCGTCGGCCGGCTACATGGTCGCCATCGGGGCCGACGCGGTGTTCGCCCGCGCCGGCTCGCTGACCGGATCGATCGGCGTGCTCATGCAGACGGCCGAGGTCACCGAGCTGCTGGAATCGCTGGGGATCGCGACGACTGCGATCAAGAGCGCGCCGCTCAAGGCCGTGCCGTCGCCGCTGGAGCCCCTGACGCCCGAGGCGCGGGAGGTCACGCAGGCCCTGGTCGACCAGGTCTATGACCTGTTCGTCGGCATGGTGCGCGAGCGACGGCAGCTCGAGGGCGACCGGCTCGCCGAGGTCATCGACGGCAGGGTGTTCACCGGGACGCAGGCCCTCGAGAAGGGCCTGATCGACGCCCTCGGCGGCGAGGACGAAGCGCGGGAGTGGCTGGAACGCGAGCACGGCATCGACCGTGACCTGCCGGTGCGCGACATCGGGCCCGCCAAGGGATTTCCCTCGGTCCTGGAGCTGGCCGCCGCGTTGATCGGAAAAAAGATTATTCCTGAGAGGCTTAGGCTTGACGGTCTGGTGGCGGTCTGGCACCCTGATCTGAGGTTTTGAGGGTACGGTCGTCCGAGGTCGCGGCAGCGTCGCAGGCCCCGAAGTCGCCGAGCAGGTGCTCGATTCGGGTGACACGGCCGGACCTGCGGGAGCCGGCAGCAATGACCAAGTCGGAGCTCATCGCGCGCTTGACGGAGCGCAATCCGCACCTCTATCAGCGCGACGTGGAGCGGATCGTTTCGACCATCTTCGACGAGATCGCGGCCGCGCTTGCGCGCGGCGATCGCGTGGAGTTGCGCGGGTTCGGGGCGTTCTCGGTCCGGCGCCGCGAGGCGCGGATCGGCCGCAACCCGCGGACGGGCGACACCGTTCATGTCGAGGCGAAGCAGATTCCGTTCTTCAAGACCGGGAAGGAATTGCGGGAGCGGCTCAACGCGGACGAGGAGTCGGGCTCCAACAGCGAGGGAGAAGCCGCGTGAGGGTCGTTTCCTGGAGCATCGCGATCGTACTCGGTTTGCTGATCGTGATCTTCGCCCTGTCCAATCGCGAGCTGGCGCAGTGGCAGCTCTGGCCGCTTGCGGGGACGCTCGACCTCCCGCTGTTCGTCCCGGTCCTCGCCTGCGCGTTCGTTGCCTTTCTGCTCGGCGGCGTGGTCGCTTGGCTGTCGGGAGCCTCGTCGCGACGGCTCGCCCGCCGGCGCGGGCGTCGGGTGGCCGAGCTCGAGCAGCAGGTGCGGGCGCTGGAGGAGCGGCTGCGCGCGTCCGCCGAGGCCCCGCAGGCCGCCCGTCCGCAGCCGGTATTGCGCCAGATCCCGGGCGGCCGCGCCTGAGGCATGCGCATCCTCGACGCCGCCGCGGTCGAAGCCGCCCTCGACTACCCGCGGCTGATCGAGGCGCTGCGCGAGGCCTTCCGCGTCGGCGCCACGGTGCCGCTGCGCTCGCATCACACGATTCCGACCGACGGGGCGCCCGGGACGCTCCTGTTGATGCCTGCCTGGACCGAAGGCGGCCCGATCGGCGTCAAGCTCGCCACCGTCTTTCCCGACAATGCCGGCCGTGACCTGCCGGCGGTCCAGGCGACCTACCTTCTGCTCGACGGCCGCACCGGAGTGCCGCTCGCCCTGCTCGAGGGGCGGTCGCTGACCGCGCGTCGAACCGCGGCCGCCTCGGCCCTGGCCGCCGATTATCTCGCGCGGCGCGACGCGGAACGCCTGCTCGTCGTCGGAACCGGGGCGGTCGCCCGGCAGCTCGCGGCGGCGTATCCCGCCGTGCGGCCGATCCGGGAGGTCATGGTATGGGGGCGGAACCCGGACAAGGCGGCAGCGTTCGCCGCGGCCATCCGACGGCCCGGCCTCGCCGCCGAGGCGGTCGCGGACCTCGATGCGGCCGTGGGCCGCGCCGACATCGTCTCTTGCGCGACGCTCGCCACCGCGCCGCTGATCGCAGGCGATCGGCTGCGGCCGGGCACGCATCTCGATCTGGTCGGCAGCTTCACGCCGCACATGCGCGAGGCGGACGATGCCGCCGTCCGGCGGGCGACGCTGTTCGTCGACACCCGGGCGGGGGCGTTGAAGGAGGGCGGCGATCTGGCCGACCCGATCCGGCGCGGGGTGATCCGGGCCGAGGATGTCGCGGCCGAGCTGGCCGACCTGGCGGCGGGCCGGCATCGTGGCCGCGACGGCGAGGCGGAGATCACGCTGTTCAAGTCGGTCGGCACCGCGATCGAGGATCTCGCGGCGGCGCGGCTCGTGCTGTCGGGGCCGGAGGAGGGGTGAGGTGCGGATCCTCGTGGTCGGCGCCGGCATCATCGGCCTGTGCACCGCCTGGGCCCTCGCCCGCGACGGCCACGAGGTCACGGTTCTCGAGCAGGGGCCGGTTCCCAATCCGAACGGCTCCTCGGTCGATTTCCATCGCCTGATCCGCTACGCCTACGGCGACCGGCTCGGCTATACGCGCATGGTCGGCGAGGCCCATGCCGACTGGGAGCGGCTCTGGAGCGATCTCGGCGAGCGGCTCTATGTCAGGACCGGGACGCTGCTGACCCGCTCGGAAGGGGCGGTGCTGGTCTCCGACACCGCGGCGAGCTTCGACCGCCTCGGGATCCCTTACGAGCTGCTGACCGGGGCCGAGATGGCGTCGCGCTTCCCCGTCTTCACGGGCGAGGGGGTCGGACAGGCGCTGTACTCCCCGACCGGCGGGGCGCTGTTGGCGGATCGGATCGTCGCCGCCCTGGGACGGCATCTCCCCGGCCGCGGCGTTGCGATCCGCACCGGCACGCGCGTGTGCGCGATCGACCCGGAGCGCGCCCGCGTGGTTCTGGAAGGGGGCGAATCGCTCGTGGCTGATCGGGTCGTGGTGGCGGCGGGCCCCTGGATCGGACGATTGCTGCCCGCCTATGGCGGTCGGGTCGCGCCGTCGCGGCAGACGGTCGCCTACCTGCAGCCGCCGCCGCACCTCGTCGCCGCCTGGCGGAAGAGCCCGATGCTGCTCGACAGCAGCGGCGGGATCGGCTTCTACCTGGTCCCGCCGGTCGCCGATACGCCGCTCAAGACCGGCGATCACGGCTTCACGCTGACGGGAGATCCCGACGAGGCGCGCGAGGTCGAAACGGCGGCCGCGCAGCGGGTCGCGGCCGCGGCACGGCGGCAGTTGCGCGATTTCGAGGCCTATGCGCTGCGCGGCGGGCGGGCCTGCTTCTACACGGTCGAGCCGGCCGAGCGCTTCATCGTCGAGCCGTTCGGCCGGGCCTGGGTGGCGACCGGCTTCTCCGGCCACGGCTTCAAGTTCGGTCCCGCCATCGGCCGCGCCATCGCCGATGCGGTTGCCGGCCGCCGCGCCGCCGCGGCGGTGACGCAGTGGGCCGCGGGATTGGCCGAGCCGGCTGCGTCTACGCCGCTGCCCGCATTTTGAGCTTCATCGCCACGATCTGATAGATGTCGAGACCGGTGATCTCGACGATCTCCCGCAGCGGCAGCCGGGTCTCGCGGATCAGCACGCGCGCATGGGCGTAGGGATTGCGGCGGGGCCGCCCGAAGCGCGGCCGGGCCGGCGCGCGCGGGCGTTCTTCACGGTCGGCGTCGAGGCCGCGGGCGCGGGCCGCGCGCAGCGCCGCCTCGCGGCGCAGCTTGTCGCGCCGGATCTCCAGGTCCGACAGGTGGGCCGCCCGGGCGAAGCCCGTCATCGCCGGATCGTGGCGCGGCGGCGGCGGCTCGGGTGCCGGCGGCGCGTCCCCGCGCGCCGCCTCCGCGATCGTCAACCCGTGCCGCGCGGCGAGCCGGGTCGCGGCCGCCAGCGCATTCTCGCGCTCGCCCGCGAAGGGGGAGCGCGCCGCCAGTTCGAGCAGATTGCGAAAGCGCTCGCGTTCCGCCTCCGTAAAGCCGCTGGAAATGGTGGTCCTCCGCTCTCGCCGTCCGTTGCCGCATTTAGGGAGACGGCCATTAAAGGCTACTGAATTGGCCCGCGCCGGTCGGCGGCGGCGGCCGCCGCAGCCGGCGCAGGCGGTCCTGCCGTCAGGCGCGGATCCATGTCTCGGAGAAGGCGAGGACCGCCGTGGTGATCTGCCGGCCGGCCATGTCGCGTGGCACCGGCCGGCCGGGGAGCTGCCGGCCGTTGACGGTGATCGTCCCGCGCTCGGCGCCGACGAACAGGCTCAGCATGACGTGCCGGCCGGTCGCGGACTTGTCCGGCGGAAGCTCCAGGGCGAAGGGCTGGCCGAGCCCGGCCCATTCGAGCCGGACCTCCATGTCGTCGCTGCGCACCGTCTCGACATAGGCGGAACTGGAGTCGCCGCTGGTCGCGACCGACAGCAGCGGCCGGTACTCCAGGCCGCCCAGGCCCGCCGCGCCCCGGAAGGGCGCGAAGTGCGAGGCGAACTCGGCGACCAGCCAGCGCGCCAGCGGCTCGTTGTCGGTGATGCAGAGATTGGGGGCCGCACTCGGCGCCCGCGCCGCGTCGGGCGACTGCAGCAGCAGCAGCGCATGACCGCGGCCATGCGGCGACAGCACGACCCGGAAGAAGCTGGCCAGCGTCACGAACGGCCCGTCCGGCGACTCCTTGAGATACATCCCCGGATTCTCGCCGGACCAGTCGACCGTGCCGGGATAGACGGGTTGGGCATTGTACATGGTCGTTTCTCCCCTCGTTGAGGCCGGCTCCGGCCCGATTGCACGGGATCGCCGCCGGCAACGGGCGGGCCGGGCGGGCCCGGCCCTCGCCGGCCGCCGCGTTGTCCGGGTTACCGCGCCACCGGCATGGTGTATTCCGCGCCGGCGCGGATGCCGGTCGGCCAGCGGGAGGTCACGGTCTTCAGCTTGGTGAAGAAGCGCACGCCGTCCGGCCCGTGCATGTGCAGGTCGCCGTAGAGCGAAGCCTTCCAGCCGCCGAAGCTGTGGAACGCCATCGGCACCGGGATCGGCACGTTGACGCCGACCATGCCGGCCTGCACGCGGGCGGTGAACTCGCGCGCGGCATCGCCGTCGCGCGTGAAGATCGCGGCGCCGTTGCCGTACTGGTGCGCGTTGGTCAGGCGCACCGCCGTGTCGAAATCCGGGA
>CAZVAR010000180.1:0-6144 GCA_964625225.1 uncultured Alphaproteobacteria bacterium
GGCACCGCCAAGGGCGGTGTCCTCGTTTCGCTGGCCGAGCGCTTCAAGCTCCCGGTCCACGCGATCGGCATCGGGGAGCGGCCGGACGATCTGCGCCCCTTCGATGCAGAGGAGTTCGCTCGCGGTCTGGTCGGCCTGGATTCTTGAAGCCGATGCCGTGGCTGATGCTCGCCACTGCCATCCTGTTCGAGATTGCCGGAACCACCGGGCTGAAGCTGGCCGGAGGTTTGGCACGGCCCGGCTGGCTTGCGGCGGCGCTCGCCCTCTATGCCGTGTCGTTCGTGGCGATGGCCCAGGCGTTGAAGGCGATACCGGTCGGTGTCGCCTACGCGATCTGGTCCGGCATCGGCACGGTCGCGATCGTCGTGATCGGCGTGGTTCGCTTCGGCGAGGCGCTGACGGTGGCGAAGCTGCTGTTCATCGGCCTGATCCTGGTCGGGGTGGTCGGCCTCAATCTGGTGACCGAGCCGCGCTAGCGGCAGCGTACGCGTCGGGCGGGTTGGACCGCGGCGCGAAGGTCGTCATTTCCCTCGTCTCATCGAAGTGCCGAAGCGCCCATTCCACGGAGGGGAAGGCAATCTCGTCCCAAGGGATCTCGTCCCAGGCATAGAGGGCGACCGCCTCGCTCTCCTCGCCGGGGCGCACATCGGGCGAGATCAGCCGTGCCCGGTACATGAGCTGGACCTGACTGATGCGCGGGATCGAATAGACTGCGAGCAGCTGGTCGATCTCGAGGCGGGCGCAAGCCTCCTCCCAGGCCTCGCGCTGCGCCGCCTCGACGGTGGTCTCGCCCAGCTCCATGAACCCCGCCGGCAGCGTCCACCAACCGCGGCGCGGTTCGATCGCCCGCCTGCAGAGCAGAATCCGCCCCTCCCAGGTCGCAACCGAGCCGACCACGATCTTGGGGTTCTCATAAGCGATAAAGCCGCAATCGGCACAGACCAGACGCTCGCGCGTATCGCCGGCAGGGATACGCCGTTCGCACGGGCCCAGGAGTCGTCGCACGCTACCGTTCTCGGACATAGCGTAGAGAATGGCCCGGGCTGCCGCGAGAGGCAACGGTACCGTCAGACCTTGATGTTGAGCAGGCTCCCCCGAGGCAGATTGGCAGGCGGCGTCGCTGTCGGCTGTGGCGCAGATGTCTGTGCGGCGGCGGCCGCGTTTGCAACCGGAGGTACAGGCTTGGGCGAGGGCGGAGAAGCGGTCGGGGCAGCGCGGGTCTCCGCACCCGCCGGCCCCTGGGACAGGGCGCCGAGCGCCCGTAACAGGCTTGCCGAAGGGGAGATCTGCATCGCGTCCTCTACGGTCGGCGCCCTGCGGCGCATCGCCGATCATTGGACAGCTTGCTCATCCCTCGCTTAAGCAGGGATTAACGACAGGGGTCGGGAGAAAGCCCCGAAAACAAGGTAGGACATTTACCCGTCGGCAAGACTCGTTTGTCAGATTGGCGCCGGACGGAAACTTCTGGCCGAACGCGCAGCAGCATGCCCGGCGGCCGGCCATTGCCTGGGTGACAGCTGATGAAGCAGAACAACCCCGACGCGCAGGTAAAGGGGCTCCTGAGTCTCGCCCGTGACAAGTCGGCGGCGAGCCGCGAGAACCTCTCCGACGTCATCGCCGATTTGTTCTATGGCCGCTGCAATGTGCTCAGCAAGTCCGAGCGGGTGCTGATGCATACCATGCTGCGGGCCCTGGTCGACGATGTCGAGACGGCTGTGCGCGCCGGGCTGCGCAACCACCTGCACGACTTGGCCAATGTGCCCCGGTCGACCCTGACGGCCCTCGGCAACGAGGAGACGCTGGTCGCGCATCCGATCCTGATCGAGAGCGGGGTCCTCGCTGATCCGGAACTGGTCGAGGTGGTCCGACACCGGGCTCTGCAACACCAGCTCGCCCAAGCCCGCCGCCACGGCATCAGCGAACGGATCGGCGATTATCTAGCCGCCAGCGGCCATGACGACGTGATCGATGGCCTGCTCGACGCGGCCGAGCCGATCGGGGGCGCGGCGGCGCCCGGCGATGCCGAGGTGCCATCGATCGACTACCGCGATCTCAGCCCGGACCTCGCCCGCAGGCTCTGCCTCTGGGTCTCGGTTGCGATCCGGGAAAACGTTCTGGAGAACCACAAGATCGACGAGGTGGCACTCGACGATGCGCTCGAAAAGGCGGTCGAGGAGGCCGGTACGGTCGGCGGCTGGTCCTATAATGCAGGCTCGGGATCGGCCCCGACCACTATCGCCGACGCCGACACCGCCGCCAGCCTGATTCAGCATCTTCGCCGTGGCGACATCCCGCAATTCGAGGCCCTTCTGTCGGAAGTCAGCGGGCTGCGGCCACGCCTGCTGTCGCGAATGGTCTACGAGCGCGGCGGCGAGAGCCTGGCGACCATCTGCGTCGCCGCCGGGATTTCCAAGCGCAGCTTCGCCGCCATATTCCTGCTGAGCCGCGAGACCTGGCCGGAGCGGGAGGAGGTCGGCGCGCAGGAGATCGCCCACGCGCTCTCCTTCTTTGACCGTCTCAATCCGGTGGCGGCGAAGCGCGTCGTCGCACGTTGGCGTCGCAATTCCGACTATCTCAACGCGATCCGCCAGGTCTCCTCGCGGCCGCGGCTGGCAGTGAGCTAACCGATCCGCTCGACCCGCACCGGGGCGCCGGCCCGAGTCCCCGCAAGCCGGCGCACGTCGCCGACGGCACGGGCCCAGACATTGGCAGGAGAGGCAAGGCGAATCTCGTCGCCGCGCGAGACGGGTGTACGACCGTAGCCGATCGCGATTGCGTCACCGTCGGTCCAGAAGGCGATTTCACCGAGCTGCATCACGTCGCGCGCATCCGGCTCGCGCGAGACACTGACCGGCGTTCCGAAATAGACCTCCTCGCCCCAGGTCAGCGCTCGCGCCTCGAACGGTGCGGCTGCCCAGAGCGCATCGGCCGTCGGCGTATCGAGCAGATCGACCTCGACGGCGACGGTGTCCACCGTGATCCGCATCCGTCGCATCGGGTCACCCCTTCGCGGCCGCCAGGGCCGCAACGCCCGGCAGCTCCCGGCCCTCGAGCCACTCCAGAAACGCGCCGCCTGCGGTCGAGACGTAGGTGAAGCGCTCCTCGACCCCTGCTTTGGCCAGGGCCGCCACCGTATCGCCACCACCGGCGACCGTGACGAGGCTGCCGGCCTGGGTCCGGTCGGCGGCGGCCCGGGCGACCGCGGTGGTGCCGCGATCGAACGGCTCGACCTCGAAGGCGCCGAGCGGCCCGTTCCAGACCAGCGTCCGCCATTGGTCGAGCCGGCCGGTGAGGTCCGCGACCGTCTGCGGTCCCACATCGAGGATCATCCGATCCTGCGGCACCGCGGTGACCGCCACCGTCTCCGTCGGCACGCCGGCCTTGAGCTCCCGGGCGACGACGACATCGACCGGCAGCACCAGATCGCACCCGGCCTGTCGCGCCGTCTCCATGATCTCCCGCGCCGTGTCGGCCATGTCACGTTCGCAGAGGCTGTTGCCGATCTCGACCCCTTTGGCGAACAGGAAGGTGTTGGCCATGCCGCCGCCGATCACGATCGCGTCCACCTTGCGGACGAGATTGTTCAGCAGGTCGAGCTTGGTCGAGATCTTGGCGCCGCCGATCAGCGCTGCCACCGGTCGCTCGGGGTGTTCGAGCGCCTTGCCGAGCGCCTCGAGCTCCTCCTGCATCAGACGGCCGGCGGCAGCAGGAAGAAGGTGCGCCAGCCCCTCGGTCGAGGCATGGGCACGGTGGGCGGCAGAAAAGGCATCGTTGACGTAGAGGTCGCCGAGCGCGGCGAGACGCTCGGCGAAGCCGGGGTCGTTCTTCTCCTCCTCCGGATGGAACCGCAAATTCTCCAGCAGTGCGACATCGCCGTCCTTCAGTCCGGCAACCACCTTCTCCGCCGGTTCGCCGACGCAGTCCTCGCCGAAGGCGACCGGGTGACCGAGCGACCGTTCCAGGGCTTGCGCGACCGGCCGCAGCGACAGTTCGGGGTGCGGCTTGCCCTTCGGCCGGCCGAAATGGGAGAGCACGATCACCTTGGCGCCGCGGTCGGTCAGCGCGCGGATGGTCGGCACCGTGCGTTCGATCCGCGTCATGTCGGAGACGCGGCCGTTCTCCATCGGCACATTCAGATCCGCCCGCAGCAGCACCCGCTTGCCGCGCACGTCCAGGTCGTCGAGGGTCCTGAAGTTCGCCATGGTCGCTCCTCCGGAAACGGCCCCACTGAGTTCCGCCTCTTATGCCTGCCGCGGTCGGGGCAACCAAGCGAAACGTGATCCGGCCGCATCCCGCAAGCCCGGCCGGAACGCACATCGCCGCGTCTGCCGGGAGCAGCGCCTCGCGGCGGAAGGAGGCGATGTCCTATCCATCCTGCCGGGGAGGATCGCCCGGATGCTCCGGGAGACATTCCGGAGGGGACAGGAACGCGTCGAATGCCGCCGCCAGCTCCGCATCGAGACGCCCGGCATCGGCAGAGGTCAGTTGCCGCAACGGCGGCCGAACCGGGCCGGCGGCCAACCCCATTCGTGCGCACCAGCGTTTGAGCGCGGCGTTCGGCGCGAGGCCGTGGCGGAGCGGCTCGGCGATCCATCGGCCGTAGACGCGGCGCAGCGGCTCCAGGCGGCGGTACCGGCGCACGGCTTCCGCGAGATCGCCGGTGCGGACGGCGTCGAAACAGTCCGCGATCGGACGGTTCTCTCCGGTCTGGAACAGATAGGGTTCCGGGTCGGCGTAGAGGCCGTGCGTGCCGAAGCGGAGCAGGTTCGGCAGCCAGTTCGATTCGTACGGATCGGTGACGGCGACGCTCTCCCCGCATTCCAGGCGCAGCATGGCGGCGGCGTCCAGGCCGCGGGCGCATTTGACTCCGGCGATCCAAGACCCCGCGGCAAGGCGGGCAATCGTCTCCGGCGTGAACCCGCCGCTCTGAGCGGCACTGTCGAAGAGGACGATCGGCCGGGACACGGCATCGGCGACAGTGCAGACATAGCCGTACAACTCGTCCTGGGTGAACGGGCCGGGCGGGCGGCCGAGGACGATGTGATGAGCCCCACAGTCGTCGGCATGGCGCGACAGGTCGACGGTCTCGGCGAGGCTGTGATGCGTCGTCACGACGCCGACGCGCAATCCGTCCGCCGCCGCGTCGAGGGTCGCCTCCAGAACCCTCCTGCGCTCGTCCAGCGCAAGCGCCCAGCCCTCGCCGATCAGGCCGTTGCAGAAGACACCGGTCAGGCGGAGCGTGTCGCGGTAATGGCGGACGTTCCGTGCGACGCCAGGCAGGTCGAGGGAGAGGTCGGGGCGGAACGGCGTCGGGACGGCTGCCCAGATGCCGTCGAGCAGGTCGGTCGGCGGCATCGGCCGTCTCCGGTCGATTCAGCCGGGCAGCGACGGCAGGGGGCGCGCCCGAATCATCCGAGCTTCCGGCGCAACGTCTCGTTCACCAGCTTCGGATTGGCCTTGCCGCTGGTGGCCTTCATCACCTGCCCGACGAAGAAGCCGAACAGCTTGTCCTTGCCGGACCGGTACTCCGCGACCTTGTCCGCCTCGCGTGCGAGCACGTCGTCGATCACGGCTTCGATCGCTCCGGTATCGGTGATCTGCCGCAGGCCTTTGTCCTCGATGATGGCATCGGCGGTCTTGCCGGTTTCCCACATCGCTTCGAACACTTCCTTCGCCAGGCGCCCGGAGATCGTGTTGTCGGCGATGCGGTCGAGCAGGCCGCCCAGCCGCTCCGCCGTGACGGGCGCCTCGGTGAGGCTCTTGCCGGATCTGTTGAGGAAGGCGAAGAAGTCGCCGGTGACCCAGTTCGCGGCGATCTTGCCGTCTCGACCCTTCGCGACCGCCTCGAAGAAGTCGGCGGAGTCCCGGTCCGCGACCAGCACTCCGGCATCGTAGGGCGTGAGGCCGTATTCGGCCACGAAGCGCGCCTTCTTGGCGTCCGGCAGTTCGGGCATGTCGCGGCGGATCGCCTCGACCCAGGCCTCTTCGAGCTCGAGCGGCAGCAGGTCCGGATCCGGGAAGTAACGATAGTCGTGCGCTTCCTCCTTGGAGCGCATCGAGCGCGTCTCGCCGCGAGCGGGATCGAACAGGCGGGTCTCATGGTCGATCACGCCACCGTCCTCGAGGATCTCGATCTGCCGGCGC
>CAZVAR010000181.1:0-6086 GCA_964625225.1 uncultured Alphaproteobacteria bacterium
GGGGTCGATGGGGGTCCCTGGGGGTCGAGGGGGGTCCCTGGGGGTCGGTGGGGGTCCCTGGGGATCGGTGGGGGTCCCTGGGGATCGGTGGGGGTCCCTGGGGGTCGATGAGGGTTCGTGGGGGTGAGATGGGGAAGGCATGGGGGTGGCGAGCGGGACCGGACATGCGGTGCTCCGGACATGAAGGGCATGTGCACCCTATCATGACTTTATTCTTATGTCGAGACGGGGATCCGCGACGGTCCGGCCCGGCACCGCTCCCCCGACCGGTGCCGCCGGTCCTGCCTCGCGCACGGCGGTCCGGCCGGCGGAACCGGCCGCGGCGATCGCGGGTTGCCGGAGCAGGTCGCACGGATCGGCGACCATCGAGGGTACTGCCATGCCGAAGCGCTCGAACGCGACCCGTCGCCGGAGCACCTCGACCGGTTATCCCGCAGACAAGGCACGTCAGGGCCGTATCGTGCTGAACACGCCGACACGCCGCGCCGTCTTCTTCGGCGGGCTGATCGGCTTCGTCGTCCTGGCCCTGCTCGTCGCCCTCCTGTGATGCCGGACCGAAGGTCCGCGGCTTCGCGCCCCCGCCTTGCCGCGGCACGGCCGGCGGTGGCAGACTGGCCCGCGAGCGTCGTCATCGCAGGCGGGGATGGCCATGAAGTGCAGCGACGACCGCATCCTCACCACCCATGTCGGCAGCCTGCCGCGCGTGGAGGGCTTGGCTGATCTGATCGTCGCGCGCGAGCAGGGACAGAGCATCGATCCGGCCGAATTCCAGCAGACCCTCGAGCGGGCGACGAAGCGGATTGTCGAACGGCAAATCGCGTGCGGGATCGACATTGGCAATGACGGCGAAATGCCGCGGCCGAACTTCGCCTCCTACATCGCGGAGCGAATGAGCGGCTTCGGCTTCGGCGGCAAGATCGAACGGCCGCTGCCGCTCGACGCGCAGCGCTTCCCGATCTGGTTCGACTTCGTCAACCGGAGCGGGCGGCGCCGCCTGAGCGTATATGGCTGGCCGCAGGCGCTGAGCGAGATCCGCTACGAGGACATGTCCGGCGTCGAGGCCGAGTGCGAGGGCTTCCGCCGGGCGATGGCGGGACACGAAGGTGCTTTCGTCGAGACCTTCATGACCGCGGTCTCGCCCGGCTTCGCGGCGACCAGCCTGATGAACAACTGGTACGACAGCCACGAAGCCTATGTCTTCGCCCTCGCCCGCGAACTGCGCAAGGAATACGAGTACATCGTCGATCGGGGATTCCTCCTCCAGATCGATGCTCCCGATATGGGAATGGAGCGGTCCGGCTTTTTCCAGAAGAGCAGCCTTTCCGAGTTCCTGGCGGCGATCGAGATGCACGTCGCGGCGCTCAACGAGGCGCTGAGCAACATTCCACGCGACCGTGTCCGCCTGCATAGCTGCTGGGGCAACCGGGACGGCCCGCACCTGCACGACGTACCCTGCCCCGAGGTGCTGCCGGTGATGTACCAGGCGAAGGTCGGCGCGCTGGTCCTGCCCTTCGCGAACCCGCGGCATGCGCACGAGATCGAGGCGTTCCGAAGGCTGCCGCTGCCGGACGGGATGATCCTGGTCGCCGGCACGATTGAGACGACGAACAATTACGTCGAGCATCCGGAAGTCGTAGCAGAGCGCATCTGCCGGGCCGTCGCCTGCGTCGGCGACCGCACGCGCGTGATCGCCGGAACCGACTGCGGTTTCGGCACTATCGCCGGAGACAGCTTCACCACCGAGGACGTGGTCTGGGCCAAGCTCGACAGCCTGTCCGCAGGCGCGCGCCTGGCCAGTGAACGCCTGTTCGGCCGCACAATGTCCGGATGATGGCGCCGAGCCGAATCCGCCGGCGCTTCGCCGATCTCCCGGACGGCCAGATCCATTACCGCGAGGCCGGAACCGGCGGACCGGCGCCGCTGGTGATGTTGCACAGCGCGGCGGCCTCTTCGCGGATGCTGGAGCCGCTGCTGGCGGTGCTGGGTCGGACCCGCCGGGTCCTCGCCCCGGATCTGCCGGGCTGCGGCGACTCCACCGCGCTGCCGGGAGAGGAGACCTCGGTGGAAGCGATGGCGGACCGGCTCGCCGCCGGGCTCGATGCCCTGGGGCTCGAAGCCGTCGATGCCTACGGGCTTCATCTCGGCGCACGCATCGCAGTCGAGCTGTCGCACCGCCACCCGGGACGGGTCCGCCGCCTCATCATCGACGGTAACGGCTTCTACGACCCGCCGCTTCGGGACGAGATGATCGCCGAAGTCGCGCCAGTGCTGCGGCCGGACCTGGACGGACTCTACCTGCTCAAGGGCTGGCACTATGTCCGCGACTATTATCTGTTCTTCCCCTGGTTCAAGCGCGACACGGCCCACCGCCGTGCCACCGGCCTGCCCGCCCCCGAAATCCTCCACGAGAAGCTGATCGAAATCCTGAAGAACGGGCTGACCTATTCCAAATCCTATCGGGCCGCCTTCCGCTACCCCATGGACGAGCGCCTCCGGCGGATCGCCGTGCCCACCCTGGTCGCCGCAGCGCGCGACGACAACGTGTTCGCGGATCTCGACCGCACGGCCGCGCTCGTCCCCGGCTGCGAGAAGGCGGCAACGCCGGGCATGCTGACGCCGGCCGCGGCATCCGAAACGGCCGGGATCTTCGCCGCGTTCCTCGATCGCAGCGCCGCGTCGGCGTGATCCCGACCGCAGGCAGGTGATTTGACAAGTACGGCGCCCCGCCGCACATTTTCGGGCAGGATTGAAGCGGAACCGGGGCGAGGGCCGCGATGAAGCGGCCGGAACAAGCCCATCCAGGAGGAGCCCGTTGGACCTGCATCACGCCTCGGTGCGCCCGGAAGAGCATCGCGCCGCAGGCACCGTCCCCGCCGGCGGCATTGATTGCGACATCCACCCGGCCGTGCCCGGGCTGAAGGCGCTGCTGCCCTATCTGAGCGACCATTGGCGCGACATGGTGCAGCAGCGCGGCGTCCACGAACTGGACTCGATCGCCTATCCGGCCAATGCACCGATCACCGCACGGCCCGACTGGCGGCCCGCGAGCGGCAGGCCCGGCGCCGACCTCGACCTGCTGCGAACGCAGGCGCTGGACCGTTTCGGGACCAGCCTTGCCATCTGCAACTGCCTCTACGGTGTCCAGCTCCTGTTCAGCGAGGACATGGCGGCCGGCTTCGCCCGTGCGGTGAACGACTGGATGGCGCGCGAGTGGCTCGACCGGGAGCCGCGGCTGCGCGCGTCGATCGTGGTTCCCGTGCAGAACCCCGAACTCGCGGTCGAGGAAATTGAGCGCTGCGCCCCGGACCGGCGCTTCGTCCAGGTGCTGATGCTGGTGATGGACGAGATGCCGCTGGGCCGGCGGCACTACTGGCCGATCTACGCGGCGGCGGAACGGCACGGCCTGCCCGTCGGCATCCATGCCGGCAGCGCCTATCGCCATCCCGTGACCCCGGTCGGCTGGCCGTCCTACTATTCCGAGGATTACGCGGCGCAGGCGCACGCGTTCCAGCAAGCGCTGACCAGCCTCATCTGTGAGGGGGTGTTCAGCAAGTTCCCCGACCTGCGCGTGGTCCTGCTGGAGTCCGGCTTCACCTGGCTGCCGGCGCATCTCTGGCGCCTGACCAAATACTGGCGCGGGCTGCGCGCGGAGATCCCGTGGGTCGACCGTCCGCCGGGCGAGATCGTGCGCAGCAATGTCCGGCTGACCTTGCAGCCGGTGGACGGCCCGCCGCAGCCGGAGCAGCTCGAGCGGCTGATGGACCATCTGCGCTCGGACGCGCTGCTGCTCTTCTCCACCGACTACCCGCACTGGCAGTTCGACGGCGACGCCGCCCTGCCCGAGGGCCTGTCGCCGGAGCTCGTGCGCAAGATCATGATCGATAATCCCCGGGACACCTATTCCCGACTGACGGAGACGGCGCAATGACCGTGCAGGTGCTCGACCGCCCCGCCGCCGCGCCGGCGGCACCGACCAGGCTCGCCATCGCCGATTGCGACATCCATCCCAGCCCGGGTTCCTTGCAGAAGGAGCTCTACCCGTTCCTGGAGCGACGCTGGCAGCATCATCTCGAAACCTACGGCACGCGCCCGCGGCACGGCTATCAGAGCGGCCCGGCCTATCCGAAGGGGCAGCCCGACGCGGCACGCCGCGATGCCTACCCGCCGGGCGGGGGCAAGCCGGGCAGCAATCTCGACTTCATGCGGGCGCACCATCTGGACCCGAACAATGTCCGGCTCGGCATCCTGAACCCGCTGCGCAGCGGACAGGGGCTTCAGAATCTCGACTTCGCGATCGCCTATTGCCGCGCCATCAACGATTGGCAGGTCGCGGAGTGGACATCGAAGGAGCCGCGGCTGAAGGCGTCGGTCGTGGTCGCGTACGAGGACGGCGCCGCCGCGGCCGCCGAGATCGACCGGCGTGCCGGCGACCCGAACTTCGTCCAGGTTCTGCTGCTGAGCCGTACCGCGGAACCGCTCGGCCAGCGGCGCTACTGGCCGATCTTCGAGGCCGCCGTGCGGGCGGGCCTGCCGGTCGCGGTGCACGCCTTCGGCTATGGCGGCTATCCCGTGACCGGCAGCGGCTGGCCCTCCTACTATATCGAGGAGATGGTGGGGCACGCGCAGTGCTCGCAGGCGCTGCTCACCAGCATGGTGTTCGAAGGGGTATTCGAGCGGTTTCCGGCGCTGAAGCTGATTCTCGTCGAGTCCGGCTTCGCCTGGCTGCCGCCGCTGGCCTGGCGGCTCGACAAGGTGTGGGCGCGGATGCGGGACGAGACGCCGCATCTGCGCCGCCCGCCGTCCGAATACATCCGCGAGCAGGTCTGGCTGACGACGCAGCCGATGGAGGAGCCGGAGATGCGCCGGCACCTGCTCGACACGATCGAGTGGATCGGCTGGGACCGCCTCCTGTTCGCCACCGACTATCCGCACTGGGACTATGATGACCCGGCCCACGTCCTGCCGCCGCGGGTCGGCGAGGAGCAGCGGCGGAAGTTCTTCGTCGAGAACGCGCTCTCGATCTACGGGCTGGCGGGATGAGCCGGCACGTGGTGGCCGCGGTCCGGGACCTGCCGCCGGGCAGCCGCAAGCGGGTGACGGTGAAGGGCCGGCCGATCGTCGTCTTCAATATCGGCGGCGAGTTCTTCGGCCTGATCGACCGCTGTCCGCATCAGGGCGGCAGCCTGTGCGAGGGCAAGCTGATCGGCCTCGTCGAGGCCGCGGAGCCGGGGGCCTATCGCTACTCCCGGCCGGGTGAGATCCTGCGCTGTCCCTGGCACGGCTGGGAGTTCGACGTGCGGACCGGCCGCTCGCGCTGCGACCCGGAGCGGGTCAAGGCGAAGAGCTACCCGGTCACGGTGGAGCCGGGGGCGGAACTCACCGAGGACACGCTCGTCGCCGAGACCGTCCCCGTGACCGTCGAAGAGCAATATATCGTCGTCGAGGTGTAGCCTGCGGGCCGTGGCCCGCAGGCGCGCCCCCGCGGCCGTTCCGGCCGCTTACCGGCTCCCGGCGACCTCGCGCGCGGCCTCTCCGAAGGCGTCGAGCGTGGTGCGGATGTCTGCCTCGTCGTGGGCCAGGGAGATGTAGTATTTGCTCTCCCCCTTCAGGATGCCCCGCTCGCGCAGCAGAACGTTGAACCGCCGCGCCACCGCCGCGTCGCCGGCGAGCGTGTCGCGATAGTCGCTGACCTCGGCATCAGTGAAGACGATGTCGAACAGCGGCGGCTCGCCGACGACGCGGCCCCGGATCCCGGTCTCCTCCAACCGCTGCGCGAAGCCCTCCATCAGCGTCCGGCCGGTCGCGAAGAGCCGCTCGTAGCTCCCCGGCCGCCGCAGGATCTCGAGCGTCGCGAGCCCCGCCACCGCCGCCACGGGATTGCCGCTCAGCGTGCCGATCTGCGGCATGAATCCCTCGTCGCCGACGGCGCTGCGGTCGAAATGTGCCATGATCTCCGCGCGCCCGGCGATCGCCGCCAGCGGGAAGCCACCGCCGACCACCTTGCCGAGGGTGCACAGGTCGGGCGTCACCCCGTAATAGGCCTGGGCGCCGCCATAGGCGAACCGGAAGCCGGTCACGACCTCGTC
>CAZVAR010000182.1:0-5975 GCA_964625225.1 uncultured Alphaproteobacteria bacterium
AGGCCTGGGCGCCGCCATAGGCGAACCGGAAGCCGGTCACGACCTCGTCGAAGATCAGCAGGACGCCGTATTCGGAGGTGATCGCGCGCAGCCCTTCGAGGAAGCCGGGCTTCGGCGGGATCAGGCGCTGGAACGGCTCGACGATGACGCCGGCGAGCTCGTCGCGATACTCCCGGATCAAATCGGCGGCGCTGTCGAGATCGTTGAACGGGGCGACCAGAATCTCGTCGCGGACGCTGCGCGGGATCCCGGCCGAGTCGGGCACCGGCTGCGGGAAATTGCCGGGCCGCTGCGGCCACAGGCTCATGAGCCCGTAATCGCTCATGCCGTGATAGCCGCCCTCGAATTTCAGGATCTTGTCGCGCCTGCGGTGGGCGCGGGCGAGGCGCATCGCATAGAGATCCGCCTCCGTGCCGCTGCTGACGAAGCGGACCTTCTCGGCGCAGGGCACGGCCTCGACGATCGCCTCGGCCAGCAGAATCCCGTGCTCGTTGTTGGCGAAGAAGGTGGTGCCGCGCGGGATCTGCTCCTGCACCGCCGCGACCACCTCGGGATGGGCGTGGCCGACCAGCATCGGCCCGGATCCGAGCAGATAATCGACATACTCCCGGCCGCCGACGTCCCAGACGCGCCCGCCGCGCCCTTCGCGGATGATGAGGTCTCCGGCCAGATTGCCGAAGCCGCCCGCGGGCAGGAAGCGGCGCGCCTTCTCCACCAACGTACGTTCGGCCTCGCTACGATCCGTCTTCATCTGCGGCTACTCCCATCGCTTCGCATCTGCCGAGAGGCGTCGGCGGAAAGCTTAGCACGTTCCGCGGCGCGGCCGGGCGCGCGAAACGCCCCGCTCGACAGGCGACCCGAAGCGCTGCGACGATAGGCCCGGCCCGCCGCGCCGCCGGCCGGGCCGAACCATCGACAACCGGCGATCCCGGACCGAGGAGCATGAGATGAGCGTGGCGCTATCCGAGGAACATCGGATGCTGCAGGAGCTCGTGGCGAAGTTCGTCGATCACGAGCTCATCCCCCTGGAACGTGCCGTGCTGGCACGCGAGACCAAAGGCCTGCCGATCAACCTGACGAAGGAGGAGGAGACCCCGCTCCTGGAGAAATGCCGCGAGCTGGGCCTGTGGGCGCTCGACGCGCCAGAGGAGTTCGGCGGCGCCAATTTGCCCGCGGTCGCCCTGATGGCGGTCAATGAGGAGCTGGGCCGGACGGTCACGCCCTTCACCTTCCCGCCCGATTCGCCGAACCTGCACATGCTGATGGCGACCGCGAACGAGATCCAGCGCAAGCGCTATCTCGAACCCTATGCCAGCGGCCAGGCGAAGTCGGCGATCGCCATCTCCGAGCCCGGCGCCGGCGGCGACCCGGCCGGCATGATGACGCGCGCGGTCAAGGACGGCGACGACTGGGTTATCAACGGCCGCAAGATCTGGATCAGCCGGGTGCCGCAGGCCGACTTCACCATCGTGATGGCGCTGACCGACCCGGAGAAGCGGGCGCGCGGCGGCATCACCGCCTTCATCGTCGAGAAGGACACGCCCGGCTTCATCATCGAGCGCGAGATCCCGATGCTGGCCGGCCACCGCACCTACGAGGTCGTGTTCGAGAACTGCCGCCTACCGGCGGAGCAGGTGCTGGGAGAGGTCGGCCAGGGCTTCGCGCCGATGCAGCTCCGCCTCACCGTGCGCCGCCTGCAGATGGGCGCCTGGTGCGTCGGCATCGCGCGGCGGGCCCTCCAGATGATGTGCGAGCACGTCCAGCAGCGGGTGACCTTCGGCGTCAGGCTCGCCGACCGGCAGGCGATCCAATGGTGGATCGCCGACGCCGCGACCAAGATCCACGCCTGCCGCCTGATGGTGTTCGACGCCGCGCGGAAGCAGGACGAGGGCCGCGACGTGCGCACCGAGGCCTCGATGATCAAGGTGTTCGCGACCGAGATGGCGACCGAGGTGGTCGATCACGCCATGCAGGCCTTCGGTGCGATGGGCGTCACCAAGGAGCTGCCGCTGCAGCTCATGGCGCAGAAGGTCCGGGTCATGCGCGTCTACGAGGGGCCCAGCGAGGTGCACCGCATGGTGATCGCACGCCGCACGCTCGCGGAATTCGGATAGGGTCCGGCGGCGCCGTACCGCGGCCGCCCCGGCGGGGGGTCGTCGGCCGGCGTTGCGGGGGCGACCGGGCTCCCCCGGCCCGGCTCCGCCGGCCGCGGCCGCTCGGGCGTCGATCCCGATCCTCCGCGCCGCAGGGCGTTCCGGCCGGGACGACAAGGAGGGGGAATGGGGTTTATCTTGGCGCCCATTGGCTTTTCGGATGACGCCCTTCCGGTTCCGGCGCACCGGCCGGGACGACGGGACGGGCGGCATCGCACCAGCGAGGGAAAGAGATGGCAACGCAGTACAAGGATATCGGGGTCGAGCAGGACGGCATGGTGGTGACCGTCGAGATCCGCCGGCCGCCGAACAATTTCTTCGACAATGCGCTGATCAACGAGATCGCCGATGCCTTCGAGGCCTGCGACCGCGATCCGAGCGTGCGCGCGATCGTGCTCGCCGCGCAGGGCAAGGCGTTCTGCGCCGGCGCCGACTTCTCGAACCGCGACCTCACCGCGACCACGAGCGGCGCGCCCGGCGCCAAGCACCTCTACAAGGAAGCGACGCGCCTGTTCCGGGCGAAGACGCCGATCGTCGCGGCCGTCCACGGCCCGGCGATCGGCGGCGGGCTGGGGCTCGCCTGCATGGCCGACTTCCGCGTGACCTGCAAGGAGGCGCGCTTCAGCGCCAACTTCACCCGGCTCGGCTTCCACCCCGGCTTCGCCCTGACCTACACGCTGCCGCGCCTCGTCGGCCAGCAGCAGGCGAACCTGCTCTTCTACACCGGGCGGCGGATCCCGGGCGATGAGGCGTACCGGATCGGCCTCGCCGACATGCTGGTGCCGCTCGAGGAGGTGCGCTCCGCCGCCCAGGCGCTGGCGCTCGAGATCGCGCAGTCTGCGCCGCTCGCCGTCATCTCGACGCGCGAGACCATGCGCCGCGGCTTCGCCGACGAAGCCGAGCGGGCGACCGAGCGCGAGCTGGTCGAGCAGGACTGGCTGCGCAAGACCGAGGACATGAAGGAAGGCGTCAAGGCCTACGCCGAGCGGCGCCTGCCGGATTTCCACGGCCGGTAGGAAGGCCCGCACCGGGCGCCCGGGGAGCGGAAGGCTCGGCCGGACGGCCGGGCCTTCCGTTCATCGTTCGACGCCGGGCGCGCCGGCGGCGCGCGCGGCTCGGCGGCCGCGGCTCATCCCCGTCCCGTCGCCTTCGCCCGCATCCGCTCCCAGTCCGCGTCGGTCCAGTCGAGCAGCATCTCGGTCGAGCTGCCGCCGTCGCCGAGCAGGTGCTTGCCGCCGTCGATGACGACGCAGTGGCCGTTGATGTAGCCGGCCTGGTCGGACACGAGATAGGTGCAGAGGTTGGCGAACTCCTCATGCTCGCCGACCCGGCCGAGCGGGACTTCCTTGCCGATCGGCTTCTGCCGCCCGCCCACCGGCGTCAGGCGCTGCGAGGCGCCGGGCGTCGGAAACGGTCCCGGCGCCACGGCGACGCAGCGGATGCCTTTCGGCCCCCATTCGACGGCGAGGCTCTTGGTCATGGCGAGCACGCCGGCCTTGGCCATGGCCGATGGCACGCGGAAGGCCGCGCCCTGCAGCGCCGACAGCGTCAGCACGCTCAGCACCGTGCCGCCGCGGCCGGCCTCGATCCAGCGACGGCCGCAGGCGATGGTGCAGTAGGCTGAGCCGTGCAGGACGATGCCGAGGATCGAATCTACCGCGCGCGGCGACAGTCTGTGGGTCTGCGCGATGAAGTTGCCGGCGGCGTTGTTGACCAGCACGTCGAGCGGCCCCGCCGCCCAGATCGCCTCCATCATCGCCTCGACCGCGGCGGCGTCGCGCACGTCGCAGCGGATCGGCGTCACCGTACCGCCCAGCTCGCGCCGGAACGTCTCGGCGGTCTGCTCCAGCACCTCCAGCCGACGGCCGCAGATGACGAGCTCGGCGCCCAGTTCGACGAAGCGGCGGCCCATTGCCGCGCCGAGGCCGGTGCCGCCACCGGTGACGAGGATTTTCTTGCCGCGGAGAAGGTCGGGCTGGAACATGGGTCGGTTGCCTCGCTTGGTTCGACTTGATCCCGGATGCGGGGAGCCGCATCCGGCAGGCAACTCTATCCGTTCGGAGGCGGCACGCGGCACCCCTCCGATACGGCGCGTTGCGGCCGTCGAACCCGCCGCGCTGCGCCGGCCGCTGCCGTCGCGCGCCGACCGCCAGCGCGATCCCCGGAGCCGATCGGCCGGCGGCTGCGCCTATGGCGTTCGCAAGCCCTGCAGGTAGGCGATGATGTCGGCGATCTCCTGGCGGCTGAGATTGAGCTGCGGCATCGGCGGGTGCGGGTCGCTGAGCCAGCCGAACAGATAGCCCTCGCTCCGCCCGGCCCGGCGCGCAATCGTGCCCAGCGGCGGCGCGAGATCGGCACCAGCGCGTTCGACCGCATGGCAGCCGGAGCACCAGGCGCTCGCCAGCGCCCGGCCGGCCTCCGGGTCGGCGGCGGCGAATGCGGGCGGCGCCGCCAGCGGTGCGGCTGCAAGCACCAGGATCGCTATGGCACGCATCGTTTCCGATCTCCCGGGAAGCAACGAGGGGAAGCCCCTGGGTCGAGACTATCATGCCGCCGGCTTGACCCGTGAACCCTTGCGCCCTTTCGGATCCGGGTCGGCAACCGCCGCACGACCGGTTTCCAGCTTCGGCGCCGGCGGCAGTCCGGTCACCTCGAGAATCTGGTCCTCGTCGAGCGTCTCGTGGACGAGCAGCGCCTCGACCAGCGCGTCGAGCGCCTTGCGGTGCTTGCTCAACAGGCTCTTCGCCTGATCGTAGCTTTCCCCGATGATCCTCCGCACTTCGGCGTCGATGAGACGGGCCGTCTCCTCGCTGAAGGGCCTCTCGCCGCCGAAGCCGGTGGTGACGCCGAGATACGGGTTCCGGCGCGGTGCGAGCTGCACGAGGCCGAGCTTCTCGCTCATCCCCCAGCGCGTCACCATGGTGCGCGCGAGATTGGTCGCCTGCTCGATGTCGTTCTCGGCGCCGGTGGTCTTGGTGCCGTAGACCAGCTCCTCGGCCGCGCGCCCGCCGAGCATGCCGATGATCCGCGCCCGCAGATATCCCTCCGGGAAGTTGTAGCGGTCGCTGTCCGGCCGCTGATAGGTGACGCCGAGCGCCTGCCCGCGCGGCACGATCGTCACCCGGTGCACCGGATCGGCGCCGGGAACGACCAGGCCGAGAACGGCGTGCCCGCTTTCGTGATAGGCGATGCGCTCGCGGTCTTCCCGGCTGAGGAGCAGTGGACGCTCCGGACCCAGCACGATCTTTTCCAGCGCATCCAGGAAGTCCACATGCTGCACTGCGTCCCGGTCGCGGCGCGCCGCCAGCAGCGCCGCCTCGTTGACCAGGTTCCGGATGTCGGCGCCCGAGAAGCCCGGCGTCGCCGCGGCCAGATCGGCGAGGGCCACATCCGCGGCCAGCGGCACCTTGCGCGTGTGCACCTCGAGGATCGCCTCGCGGCCCGCCTTGTCCGGAAGATTGACGACGACGCGCCGATCGAAGCGCCCGGGGCGCAGGAGCGCCTTGTCGAGCACGTCCGGCTGGTTGGTCGCGGCCAGCACGATCACGCCCTCGCGGCCGGAGAATCCGTCCATCTCGGTGAGGATCTGCTGCAGCGTCTGCTCGTGCTCGCTGGTGCCGCCGACCGCGACCTGTCCCCGCGCGCGGCCGATCGCATCGATCTCGTCGATGAACACGATCGAGGGCGCGTTCGCCCGCGCCTCCTTGAAGAGATCGCGCACGCGCGCCGCCCCGACGCCCACGATCATCCCCACGAACTCCGCGGCGCTCATGGAGAAGACCGGAACGCCGGCCTCGCCGGCGACCGCCTTGGCCAGCAAGG
>CAZVAR010000183.1:0-5839 GCA_964625225.1 uncultured Alphaproteobacteria bacterium
CCCCAGCCGGTCGGTGCCGAGCAGGAACAGCAGGCCGCCGCCGCCCGCGCAGATCAGGGGAAAGCGGGCCGGGACCAGACCCCCGAACCGGTACTCGTCGCCTCGGCAGAAGAAGCGGATCGGATGGACCTGGCTGTGGTCCTCCGTATAAACCCGCTTGAGCTGCGTCAGGTCGAGGCTCATCCGGTAGCCGTAGACGAACGGCCCGACGAACTCCCCTTCGTGGAAGAAGTGCACCGCCTGCGGCGGCGCGTAGATGTGATCGATGTTCCGCGTGTCCTGGGCGTAGGGCGCAAGGATCTCGGTGACCAGGATCGAGGCGTAGAGCAGCAGGAGGACGATACCGGAAACCACCGCCAGATGGTGGCGGCACAGCTTCCACCACATCAGCCGCCACTGCGTGGCGCGGTAGAAGCGCTCCTGCTCCGGCGCGATCCGTTCGACCGAATAGGGGTCGAACGGCGCATCGGAGACATAATGCTCCAGCGGAGTCGGGCGCCGCGGCGACGGCTGGCCCATGGGGGCATTCACGCGGCGACCCTCGCTTACTTCTCTGCCGTGGCGCCGAGCCGAATGCGCGGGTCGAGCATGGCCAGAGCCAGATCCGACAACAGCACACCGACCACGGTCAGCAACGCCAGGAACATCAGGAAGGACCCGGCCAGATACATGTCCTGGCTGCGCAGCGCCTGGAGCAGCATCGGCCCCGTGGTCGGCAGCGAGAGCACAACCGCAACGATCGCCGCGCCCGAAACCACTTGCGGCAGCAGATTGCCGATGTCGGCGATGAACGGGTTCAGCGCCATCCGCAACGGATACTTCACCAGCGCCCGGAACGGCGGCAGACCCTTAGCGCGGGCGGTGACGACATACTGCTTCTGCAGCTCGTCCAGGAGATTGGCACGAAGGCGGCGGATCATCGCCGCCGTGCCGGAGGTGCCGATCACGATGACCGGCACCACGAGATGCGCGAGGATCGAGCCGAACTTGGCCCAGCTCATCGGCTGGCCGATGTACTGCTCGTCCATCAGTCCGCCGATCGAGACTCCGAACCAGACGTTGCCGAAATAGAGCAGCACCAGCGCCAGCAGGAAATTCGGCGTCGCGAGACCGAGGAAACCGAGAAAGGTCAGACCGTGATCGGCCCAGCTATACTGGTGCGTGGCCGAGTAGACGCCGATCGGGAAGGCGACGACCCAGGTGAACAGGATCGTCGAAAAGGAGAGCAGAAAGGTCAAAAACAGCCGCTCCCCGACCACGTCCGCCACCGGTACCCCGTACTCGAAGGAATAGCCGAGATCGCCGTGCAACAGCCCCCACACCCATCTCAGATACTGCTCGGGAAGCGGCCGATCGAGCCCGTACTGCCGGCGGAGAAACTCGATCTTCGAGCGATCGGCCGCCTCCCCTTGCGCCTCCATTTCGGCGATCTGGGTGGTCAGAAAATCGCCGGGCGGGAGCTGGATGATGACGAAGACGATGATGCTGATCGCGATCAACGTCGGGATCATCACCAGCAGGCGGCGAACGACGTAGGTGAGCATGGATTCCCCTCACGCGGCCCGTCGCGCGGCGGCGCGGACCGGGAATGACGGGGACCGCCGCGTGCCCCCGGACAGCACGACGGCTCGGAACGCCGCGCATCGCGCCGCGTTCGCGGTGACATGCGCCTGAGAATCGTCCGCTTCCTGCATCTGCTGGTCCTGGCCCTCGCGCTCGCGCTGCCGTTCGCGCATGTCGCGGAGATCCCGGGGAAGCTCCGGCTGCCCGGCCCGGTCTGGATCGAGGTCCAGCACAATCTCTATGTCGGCTTCGCCTGGATCGGAGCCTTCGTCGAGATCGGCGCGATCCTGCTGAGCTGGACCGTCGTGCTCATGACCCGCGGGCGCCGCCCGGCCTTCGCCTGGTCGCTGGTGACAGCGATCTGTGTGACGGTTGCGCTGCCGGTCTGGATGATCTTCATCGACCCGATCAACACCGAGCGGATCGCCGTCTGGACGTCCGCCACCCTGCCGCACGACTGGACGGCGACACGGGACCGCTGGGAGTTCCTGCATGCGGCGCGCGCCGTCCTTTTCGTCGTCGGGCTGTGCGCGGCACTGGCGGCCGTGCTGAGCGAAACGCCGCCCGCCGACCGATATCGGCCGTGATCGCGCGGTTGTTCCGGGCCCCGCTCCAAGATCGAGACCGGAGCGTATCATGACTCCATTCCTTCGCCCGATACCGGGCATCGTGTGCAGGCCCGGCGGTCCGGCCGGAACGGGAGCGCGCTTGGCCGTCATCCGCACCGCTACCGCTACGACCCTCGGTCCGCCGTCAGCCAGAAGCTGTCGGGCCTGTAGATACCGAAGTGGGCCCCCGGATCCCAGTTGTAGAAGCCCTCCTGCGGCACGCCCTTGAGGCGGTCTGAGACCACCACCGGCTGCAGCACGCCGCCGATCAGCCCGATACTGTAGACCTGGTCGGCCCAAATCCGGAGCATTTCGCGCCAGATCCGCTCCTTCTCCGCCTTGCTGCCGGCACCGCGCCAGGTTCGGTACAGGTCCATCAACGCCGCCGCCTCGGGAAGATCTACGGGTTCCCCCGACATGCCGCGTGTCTCGTAATACTGGCCCCATTTCGGCCACTGGAGCTGCTGCTGGCTGGTCGGCGCGAACTCGGCCGGAGACATCTCGGCGGTGGCGAGACCGTTCTCCAGGCCCGACCAGATCGCCATCTGCGTGCTGCCGGCAAAGATCCTGTTGCGGAACACCTCGCGCTGGAGCGGCCGCGTGTAGAGCTTGATGCCGGCCTTGAGCCAACTGTCGTGGACGAGCTGGAGCGCGTCGGTTTCCTCGGTGCTCTCCCCTGCGGTCTCGACGATGATCTCGGCGCGACGCCCGTCGGGCAGCCGGCGAATGCCGTCGCCGCCGCGCTTCAGACCCAGTTCGTCGAGCATGGCGTTCGCCCGCGGCAGGTCGTACTCGGCCCAGCGCTGCCGCAGCGCCTCCTCGTAGAGCGGGCTGGCCGGCAGCAGGAAGTTGTTTCCGGTCAGTGCGAGGCCGTAATAGAGGACCTTGTTGATCTCCTCGCGGTGGATAGCCAGCGACAGAGCGCGCCGGAAGCGGACGTCACGGAACAACGCGCGCCAAACCGGGTCGTTGACGTTCAAATTGGGGTAGAGGGCCAAGTGGGCGCCTTTACCGGTCCGCCAGAGGCGCACCTCGAAGTCCTGCCCCTCCTCGTTCTGCTTCAGGAACGGGATGTTGTCGAAGCGCAGGTAGCGGGCCTGGAGATCCGATTCGCCGACCGCCGTCTTGGCCGCGATAAGATCGCCGGCCGCGATGTTCATGACGATCTTGTCGATGTAGGGGAGCTGCCGGCCCCGGGTATCGACCCGGTAATAAAAGGGGTTCCGGACGAACACGAACCGATCCGCAGGCGGCGCCGTCGTCAGGACCCAGGGCCCCAGGACCGGGAGATCGGGATTGTCGTTCTTATAGGGGCTGTCCATCTTGTTGTGCAGCGCCTGCCAGTTGCGCTGCCGCGCCTCCGCGACGCGCCGCTCCAGACGCTCCGGGTCCGCGTACCGGGCATGGAACTGCTTCAGGTAGTGCGCCGGGCGATAGATGTAGAGCGGGTTGGGCGCCGCCAGGGCCGGCAGGAAGGCCGGGTTCGGCTTCTTCCACGTGTAGCGGACCGTGGTCGCGTTCAGGACCTCGAACACCGGCATCTCACCGTCCACCAGTAGCGCAACCGGGGCCCCGAGCGGGGTGAGGTCGGTGTTGCCCAGAATGTCGTCCCAGTAGTAGCGGAAATCCTCCGCCGTGAAGGGGTGGCCGTCCGACCAGCGATGCCCCTCGCGCAGGCGCAACGTGAAGATACGGCCCTCGCGCACCTCGATCCCGGCGAGGATATCCGGCACCAGCTCCAGCCGCTCGTCGTAGCCGACGAGCCGGGCATAACCGTACACTACCAATTGCCGGGTTTCCTTGGCCGACGCCATCAAGGTGTAGAGAGTGCCGCCATGTCGCGGAGGGCCGCCCGCCTCCGACTTGACCTCGACGATTTTAGGGTTCCTCGGAAGGCGCTTCTCGACCGGAGGCAGCCGCCCGGACGCGACATCCTCGGCGAGCGCGGGCGGATCGACGAAGCGCGGCGGGGTCGGCGGCGCGGCGGATGCGGAGGCGAGCGCGAGAATGAAGACGAGCCAGGCGAGCCCGATCGCACGCGCGGCGGCTATGACGGGAGTGGCGGACGGTCGGAGCGGCTGCTGCGTCACGCCACCAGCTCACGCTTCATCGGCGAGCGGCGCGCCCGCACGAAATGCCCTTCGTCGACCGCGATCCAGTCGAGCGGGCGCCCGTCCTGGACCGTGAAGGGCTCCGGCCACGCGGCCGGAACGGAGGCACGCCCACCATGAAGCGCGGCGAAATCGAGCGGACGGTCCGGATCGGGCTCCGGCACCGCTGCCAGCAGCGCCTTGGTGTAGGGGTGAACCGGGTTGCGGAACAGCTTGGCGCGTGGCGCCAGTTCGACCAGACGGCCGGCACACATCACGGCGATCCGGTCGGCCATGTAGTCGACCACCGCGAGATTGTGGGAGACGAACAGATAGGTAAGGCCGAGCCGCTGCTGGAGCTCCTTGAGGAGGTTCAGGATCTGCGCCTGCACCGACACATCGAGCGCCGACACCGGCTCGTCGCAGAGCAGCAGCTCCGGTCGCAGCGCCAGCGCCCGTGCGATCACGATGCGTTGGCGCTGGCCGCCGGAGAAGCTGTGCGGATAGCGGTTCAGATGACGGCCGTCGAGCCCGACCAGTTCCAGCAGCTCACGCACCAGCTCGGCGCGATGCTCGCGATCGCCGACATTGTGGATGATCAACGGCTCGCTGACGATGTCGAAGACCGACATTCGCGGGTTGAGCGAGCTGTAGGGGTCCTGAAACACGTACTGAATCTTCCGGCGGTAGGGGAAGAGCGCGCGGCCGCTCAGCTCGACCAGATCGACCTGCCGGCCTCCGTCGTTGAACAGGACCTCCCCCGTATCGGGCGTCAGCGCCCGCATGATGATCCGGCTCAAGGTGGTCTTGCCGCAGCCGCTCTCGCCGACGAGGCCGAGGCATTCGCCGCGATCGATCGAGAAGCCGACATCGTCGACGGCGAGCACCGTTCGGCGCCGCCGCCCGGCGAACAGCCCCCGGTTGCGGACGGCATACCGCTTGCTGACATGACGGACCTGGAGCAGCGGCAAGCCATCCGACGGCCCGGGTCGCTCGCTCTCGTCGCGACGGGTCAGCAGGTGGCCATCGCGCGGCCGGATCTCGCGGATCGGCCGAAGCCGTTCTCCCGGAGCCATGGAGAAGCGGGGCACCGCCCGCAGCAGCGCCTGAAGGTAAGGATGCGCCGGCCGGCGGAAGACGTCGTCGACCGTTCCCGCTTCCATGACCTTACCGTGATAGAGCACCACCACCTCGGCCGCGACATTGGCGACGACGCCGAGATCGTGGGTGATCAGAAGAACCGACATGCCGAGTTCGGCCTGCAGGTCTTTGATCAGTTTCAGGATCTGTGCCTGAATGGTGACATCGAGGGCGGTCGTCGGTTCGTCCGCGATCAGCAAGGCCGGGCGGCAGATCAGCGCCATGGCGATCATGGCGCGCTGGCGCAGCCCGCCGGAGAGCTCGAAGGGATAGCTGCGGAGCGCCCGCTTCGGATCCGGAAAGCCGACCAGTTGAAGGGTCTTCTCCGTGAGCACCCGGCCCTCGGCCTGGCCGACGTCGCGGTGGAGATGGAGCGCCTCCGAGATCTGGTCGCCGATCGTGTGCAGCGGCGACAGCGAGGTCATCGGCTCCTGGAAG
>CAZVAR010000184.1:0-5651 GCA_964625225.1 uncultured Alphaproteobacteria bacterium
TCTCCGTCTTCGCCGCCGCCAACGCCGACACGCTGGAGAGCATCGACGTGAACCCCTTCATCGTCCGCCCGAAGGGGCAGGGTGCCGTCGCCGTCGACGCCCTGATCGTGCCGCGGGCGGCGCAGTAGCCGGGAGCATGGCAGCCATCGCGCGAGACCCCCGGCGCCTGCGCGCATCCCGGACGGCGGAAGAATATCCGCGCCGCCGGTGCGGCTCGGCTGCCTCCCTGGCGGGGCAGGACAAGGGCCGTGCCGCAGGCGTTCCCGGGCGGTTCCGAAAAGGAGGAAGTCGCCCGGCATCCTGAACCGTGCGACGCAGGTCCCGATCGGTCGGTCGGTGACGCTGGGAGCGTCGGGCGCGACGGACTCCGGATAGGATCGGCTTCCGCCCGGGGCGGCCCGGAGGCTCACGGGCCGGCCGGCGTCTCCGGCCTCGCGACCCGCCCCACGACATAGCGCTGCGCCGCCAGCGCACTCAGCGCGCAGGCGGTGATGGTCGCTGCCATCGGCACCGCGGTGCCGTCGTGGAAGGCCCCGACCACCGTCCCGGCCAGGGCGCCGACGGTGAACTGGATGGTCCCGAGCAGCGCCGAGGCGGTGCCCGCCCGGTCCGCCTGGGCGGCGAGCGCGCTCGCCATCGCGTTGGGCGGGATGAAGCCCAGGCTGGCGATGCAGAGGAACAGCGGCACCAGAAGCACCGGCAGCCCGCCGCCCGCCAGCGCCGTCCCCAGCAGGACGAGCGCGAAGGCGGCATTGGCGTGATTGGCCGCGCGCAGTACCCGGTCGGCCCGCCGGCGGCGCAGCAGCCGGGCATTGACCTGCGCGCCGCCGATCAGTCCGACCGCGTTGATGCCGAACAGCCAGCCGAACCGCTCCGGCGGCACGCCATAGGTTTCGATGAACAGCGCCGGCGCGCCGGTGATGTAGGCGAACAGCCCCGCCTGCGCGACGCCGCCGGCCAGGGCAAAGCCGAGAAACCGCCGGTCGGCCAGCAGCCGGGCGTAGGCGACGATCGCCGCGCCCACGCTGCGCGGCCGCAGCGTCGTCTCCGGCCGCGTCTCCGGCAGGCGGAGCGCGGCGGCGGCGAGGCAGGTCGCGCCGAACAGCGCCAGCGCCCAGAAGATGCCGCGCCACCCTGCCCACAGCAGCAGATAGCCGCCGAGGAACGGCGCCAGGATCGGCGCCACGCCCATGATCAGCACCAGCAGCGAGAACACCCGCGCCGCCTGCTGCGGCGCATAGAGGTCGCGCACCACCGCCCGCGCCACCACCATGCCGGCGCAGCCGCCCAGCGCCTGCACGAAGCGGAGCGCGGCGAGGCTGCCGATGCCGTCCGCGAAGGCGCAGCCGATCGTAGCCAGCAGGTAGAGCGACAGCCCGAACAGGAGCGGCGGCCGCCGGCCCCAGCGGTCGGCCGCCGGCCCGTACGCGGCCTGCCCGATCGCGAGCCCGGCGAAGAAGGCGGCCAGCGTCGTCTGGGCGCTGCCCGCGGCCGCGCCGAACTCCTGCTCGATGGTCGGCAGGCTCGGCAGATACATGTCGATCGACATCGGCGCGAAGGCGGTCAGCGCCCCGAGCAGGAGCGTGCGGCCGGCCGGTATCGCGGTCACGCCCCCGGTCCCGCCGTGTCGAACGGCAGGCTGGGCTGGGAGTCGCCGGGCGGCCAGACCTCGTCGACGTTCTCGACCACCACCTGATACTCCTCCGGCGGGTGCTGCGTCGCGTCGCGGCGCAGATTGTATTGCCGCTGGAAGTAGAACAGCAGCGCCCGGCGCACCGAGACCGTCAGGCGCCCGTTCTCCATCTGGTAGTCGGTTGCGACGGCCCGCCGCTGCGCCTCGCTGAGGCGCGGGTGCGGAACCAGGACGACCCGGACCTCCTCCTCCCACGCCGCGTCCCGCACCGGCCGCGGCGCGGCGGGGCGCTCGCCGGCAAGGTCGGTGATCCGGGCGAGCAGGAAGTCGCGATAGTCCTCATGCTCGTGGCACCAGGCCCGCACGTGCCACCGGCTGCGGTCGAATCCCAGCGCGTGCGGCCCGATCCAGCGCCGGCGCGGCTCCGTCCGGCTCATCGACTGGTAGGACACCTGCAGATCGAGGCCGTTGCGGACCGCGCGCAGCACCGCGCGCAGCACGTCGGGCGCGATCCGCCGGGTCGCCTGCGGCACGGCGGCGAAGTGGCCGGCCGACAGGGCTTCGTCGGAGGCCCACGACTCCTCCGGTGCGATGATGCCCTGGGCCACACCGGAAAGCTGGTTCAGATAGGCTTCCGGCCGCTGCTCGAACAGCGGCGCGAAGGCATCGGCGGCCAGATAGGCCTTCTCGCGCTTGTCGTAGCGCATATTGGCCGGCGCGAGCTGCTGGTAGAGCGCGAGATCGCCCGAGGCCTGCGGCACCGAGATGCCGAACCGCTCGATCAGGTCGGACCGGTTGATGCGGCCCTCCCAGGTCAGGCGGAAATCGATGAACTCCAGCCGTTTGCGCTGGCCCCAGCGGACATTGTCGGACTCGGGACCGCGCACGCGGTCCGGGGCAGCGGGCGCATCGTTCGGCATCGGCGGCTCCGCCGGTGGGTAAAGAAACTTGACCGGCAGCGTTCTAACCCCGGTCCAGGGTCACGGCAAGAGCCGAGCGGACCGGGTGCCGGCGTCCGCGGACGGGGCGACGCCGCGACCGTGTCGCCTCCACCGCGCCGGCCAGGATCGCGCCGCCGGCGCTGCCGGCGACGAACGACCGCGCATCGGAGTCGCCCGGCGATGCCGGCCCGATCCCGCTCCCGTTGCAACCGCGGCGGGACATAAGAATATAAACTCGATGGATATTCAAACTATACGGATATAAAAACTATCCTCGTCTGGAGTCAGGGAGGAAACGATGATATCGCTCCACGAGGACGGCGCGCCGGCGATTAGCCACCACGCCGCAGCGCGCATCCGTCAGCGCGGCATCCGCACCGGCGCCCTGGATCTGGTTCTGCGGCTCGGCGACCGCGACCGTCCGGTCGGCGGCGGCTGCACGGCGGTGTCGATCAGCCGGCGGCGGCTGGGCGCCTTGCGGGCCGGCGGCTGGTCGCCGCACCTGCTCGACCAGGCCAAGCGGCTGACGGTCGTGGAGGCCGACGACGGGGCGGTGGTGACGGTCCTGCATCGCCGCGGCCGCGCCGGGCGGCGCTACTGGCGCGCCTGACGGGTCCGGGGCAGGACGGCGGCAACGCGGGGGGTGGGAGCATGCGGTTTCTGCATACGGCCGACTGGCATCTCGGGCGGATCCTGCACGGGGCGCGGCTGATCGAAGACCAGGCGCACATTCTCGACCAGATCGTCGCCGTCGCGCGCGACGCGCGGCCGGACGCCGTGCTGATCGCCGGCGACGTCTACGACCGGGCGGTGCCGCCGCCGGAGGCGGTCGAGCTGCTGGACGAGACGCTCTGCCGCCTCGTCATCGATCTCGACCTGCCGGTGATTGTCATCGCCGGCAATCACGACAGCCCGCAGCGCACCGGCTTCGGGGCGCGCATCCTCGGCCGGCAGCGGCTGCACGTCGCCGGCGCGTTCGGCCCGCCGCAGCCGGTGGTGCTGGAGGACCGGCACGGCCGCGTGACGGTCTGGCCGCTGCCCTATGCCGACCCGCCGATGGTGCGCGCGGCGTTCGAGGACGAGGGGATCGCGACGCACGACCAGGCGATGACCGCCGCGGTCGGCCGCATGAGCGATCGCGGCGGGCGTGCCGTGCTGGTGGCGCACGCCTTCGTCGACGGCGGCGCCGAGTGCGAGTCGGAGCGGCCGCTGTCGGTCGGCGGCTCCGGCGCGGTATCGGGGACGCAGTTCGCCGGCTTCTCCTATGTCGCGCTCGGGCATCTGCACCGGCCGCAGACGGCGGGCGGCGCCGCCGTGCGCTATGCCGGCTCGCCGCTGAAATACTCCTTCAGCGAGGTCGATCACGCGAAGTCGCTGGCCCTGGTCGAGATCGATGCGGCCGGCACGGCCACGGTCGAGACGGTGCCGCTCTCGCCGCGCCGCGACCTGCGCATCCTGGAAGGCACCCTGGCGGAGCTGACCGGCGGCGGCCTGCGCGGCCCCCGCGACGACTATCTCCTGGTCCGGCTCGCCGACGACGGTCCGGTCTACGATGCGATGGCCCGGCTGCGGCAGACCTATCCCAACGTGCTGCACATCGAGCGGCTGCGGCTGTCCGCCGCCGCGGCCGGCGGCGGCGAGGGCGCGGCGCGGCACCGCCGGCTCGGGCCGGTCGATCACTTCGCTGCCTTCTTCCGCTACGTCGAGGGCGAGGATCTCAGCGAGGCGCAGCGCGCGGTCCTGACCGCCACGGTGGACGAGCTGCTGCGGGCCGAGCGGGAGGCCGCCTGATGCGCGTCGAGAAGCTGGTCCTCCAGGCCTTCGGCCCCTATGCCGGCAAGCAGACGGTCGATTTCTCAGCGCTCGGCGACCATCGCCTGTTCCTGATCGCCGGCCCCACCGGCGCCGGCAAGAGCAGCATCCTCGACGCCATCTGCTTCGCCCTCTACGGCGAGACCTCCGGCGACGAGCGCAAGGCGCCGCAGATGCGCAGCGACCATGCGGCGCCCGACCTGCCGACCGAGGTCACGCTCGATTTCGCCGTCGGCGCCGAGCGCTACCGCATCCGACGCCGCCCGGACCAGAGCCTCGTCGGCCGGGGCGGCCGGCTGCGCGAGGAGAAGCACGCGGCGACGCTGTGGCGGCGCGATCCCGCCCGCCCCGAGGCCGAGGGCGAGGTGCTCGCCGCCAGGGTCCGGGAGGTCGCCGCCCGCGTCGAAGCCGTCCTCGGCTTCTCCGCCTCCGAGTTCCGGCAGGTGGTGATGCTGCCGCAGGAGCAGTTCCGCAAGCTGATCAGCGCCGGCTCGGCCGACCGGCAGAAGGTCCTGCAGATCCTGTTCCGGACCGCCCTCTACCGCCGCATCGAGGAGGCCCTGAAAGAGCGCGCCGGCGACACCCACAAGGCGATGGACCGGCTGCGCGACCGCGAGGCCGGCCTGTTGCAGAGTGCCGGCGCTGAGGGCCGCGAGCATCTCCAGGCCCGGCTCGACGCCGCCGTCGCGGCGCTGGCCGGGGCGCGCGAGCGGCTGGAGGAACTGCGGGCGGCCGAGGCCGACCGGCGGGCGGCGCTGGAGGCCGGCCGGCGCGCGCAGGAGACGCTGGACCGGCTGGAGCAGGCGAGGGCGGCGCTGGCCGGCTTCGCCGAGCGCGCCGAGGCCATGGAGGAGCGCCGCGCCGCCATCGCCGATGCGCGCCGCGCGCTGCATGTGCGGCCGGCGGACCTGGCCCTGCGTGAGGCGGTGGAGCGGCAGCAGCGCGCGCTCGAGCGGCAGGCCCGGGCCGAGGCGGCGGAGCGTGCGGCCGCGGCCGCCCGCGACGCCGCCGTCGCGGCGCGGGCGCACGAGGAGGCGCGGGCGGCGGAGCGCGAGGAGAAGCGCCGCGCCCTGCACCGCCTCGAGGGTCTCGGCGAGCGGGTCGCGGCGCTCGCCGCCGCCCGCGAGGCGGAGACGCAGGCGGCCGCGCGGGCGGCTGCGGCGCGCGCGGCCGCGGCTGCGGCGCAGGAGAAGCGCGCCGCCGCGGCCGCGGCGCTGGAGCTGGCGGAGCGCCGCCACGAGGAGAACCGGGCGCTCGCCGACCGG
>CAZVAR010000185.1:0-5637 GCA_964625225.1 uncultured Alphaproteobacteria bacterium
GCAGGAAGGCGAGCGTCTCGCCGACTTCGCGCAACTGTGCCGGTTCGCGGTTCAGGCCCCAGGCGACGCGCTCGACCGTGCCGACCAGGTTGACCAGGACGGGCATGTCGTAGGGTCGCCCGTCCTCGCGCACGACGTTCTCGAACAGCACGGCCGGTCCCCCTTCGGCCAGGAGCCGGGTCTGGATCTCGGTCAGTTCGAGGCGCGGCGACACCGGTGCCGCCACGCGCACAAGGCGGCCGGCCCGTTCGAGCCGGTCCAGGAAATCGCGGAGTGAGGAGAAAGCCATGCGGAGCCGAGGGGCTGGACGAGGCGGGCAGGGAGTTTTTAAGGACCCTTGCCGTTATGATACAAGCGCGGGTCGACCAATGGAGCGGCCGTCCACTTGACCGGTTCGTCGATCATACCGATTTTCGGCGCAGTCGCGACGGGCCGGCGGACTGTGCGGCCTGGCCGGGACGGAAGAGACGATGCAGCACGAACGAAACGCGGAACGGGCCGGCGCCGGTGCGCGGTCGCGCTATTGGGTCGTCGGCGGCACCTACACCAGCACCGAGTTCGACCAGCCGGAGGAGAAGGAAGAGCGGTACGGCCCCTACGATTCCTATGCCGAGGCGTTCAGCACCTGGTCGCGCCTCGCCTGGAAGACGGTGGACGACGCTCACACGCGCTACCGGATCGTGCAGTCCGATCCGGCGTCCTGATGTGGCCGTGCCGAACGGCGTCGGGCCGGTGATGGCGGCTGGCGGGGGGTGGCGCGCCGACGCCGCCGGCAGGCTGCAGGCCGAGAATGCTGCGCTGCGCCGGGAGCTCGAGCGACTCCGCCGGGCCCAGGCGGAGACGGCGGCGCTGCGCGAGGAAACCGAAGCCGCCTTCATGATCTCGGTCACGCTGCTCGCCAAGGCGGCCGAGCTGCACGATGCGGAGACCGGAAACCACATTCTGCGCCTCGACCGCTATGCCGAGGCGCTGGCCGCGCGGCTCGGGATGCCGGCCGGTTTCCGCCGCGAGATCGGCTACAGCGCGGCGCTCCACGATGTCGGCAAGATGAGCGTCGATGCGGCCCTCCTGAAGAAGACCGGTCCGCTCACGCCGGCGGAGCGCTGCGAAATGGAGCGGCACACCGAATATGGCTGGCGGATTCTCAGCCAGTCCGAGCGGCTGCGCATGGCTGCCGACATCGCCTACTGCCACCACGAGCGCTGGGACGGGGCCGGCTATCCGCGCCGGCTGGCGGGCGAGGCCATCCCGCTCGCCGCACGGATCGTGGCGCTGGCGGACGTCTACGACGCGCTGCGCTCGCCCCGGCCCTACAAGACCGGCCTGACCCACGCCGAGGTGCGGGAGCGGCTCGCGCGGAGCTCCGGCCATTTCGACCCGGCCGTGCTGGCGGGCTTTCTCGCGCATCACCGCGACTTCGAGGAGATCTATGGACAGCTCGTCGACGGGCCGGCCCGGCAGCCCGCCTGACGTGACCTTCGGCCTGCTCGAGGAGGCGCGGGCGGAGCGGCTCGCGCGGGCGCACGGCTATCCCTATCCCTTTCCCGAAACCTCCTACCTTTATCTCGACGGCCTAGCCTTGCCGCTGTTTCCGGCCGGGGCCGGACCGTTCGAAGAGGCCGAGGTGGAGGTCGGCGGGACCCGCCTGCCGGTCCGCGCCCATCTCAGCCGGCTGGGCCTCGGTGCCGCGGCCGATGCGGAGCGGGTGCCGGTGCTCGCCTACGGCTCGAATCGCGCGCCGGTGCAGCTCGGCCGCAAATACGGTGACTGGCGCGAGCCGGTGGTGATTCCGGTCGTGCATGGCTGGCTGGCCGGCTTCGACGTGGTCCACGCCGCGCGTCTCGCCGCCTACGGCTCCGTGGCCGCCACCCTCGCGCCGTCGCCGGGAACGGTTGTCTCGGTCAGCGTCATCTGGCTGACGGAGCCGCAGCTCGATCGCATGCACCGGACCGAGGGCATCGGCCGGTCGGTCTATTGCTACGGTCGCCTCGACGGCATCGACCTGAGCTTCGACGGCGGCGGCGCCCTCGAGTCGGTCTTCACCTACGTCAATCTCGACGGGGCCGTGATTGTCGACGGCGGCCCGGTCGCGCTTGCCGCCGTGCCGGCACAGGGCCGCGTTTTTCCCGCCCGCGATCAGCTCGCGATGCTCGCTCTGGTGCGCGACCGGCTGGAGCCAGGTGCGGATCTGGAGACCTTCGTCCTCGACCATATCGAGGATCGCGCGTTGGGTCTCGCGCGTTCCCGTCACCTGGCGTTCGACGCCCGGCCGTTCGCTCATCCCGGCTTCACCCGGCTGCTGGGGTGAGTGCCGCCCGGCGGCGCCGGATGCGCCGGGCGGGGCGCCAGCGGGCCTGTCGATGGCGAATCGGTCAGGCGATCACCCGCCACACCCCGGTCTCGCGCGTGGTGCGGTCCTCCAGCTCCAGCGAGGTGGGCACGTCGTAGCGGGCCAGCAGCTCCAGGCCCTCCTTGGGCAGATAGGTGCGGCCGGGGTCGCCGATCAGCACCTGCACTCCCTCCGCCGCCCGCTGGCGCAGCCAGACGGTGATGCGGTCGGCGGCGGCGCGCTCGTAGCAGACGTCGCCGGCGATCACGAGATCCGCTTCGGGCACCGGTCCGGCCGTGACGTCGCGCATCGCGACCTCCACAGCGACGCCGTTCAGCGCGGCGTTGAGCCGGACCGCGGTACAGGCGAAGGCGTCCATGTCGGCGGCGAGGACGGCGGCGGCCCCGGCGCGTGCCGCCGCGATCGCGCCCAGGCCGCTGCCCGCCCCCAGATCGAGGACCCGGCGGCCGGCGACCGAGTCCGGATGGTCCAGCAGCCAGCGTGCCAGCGCCTGTCCGCCGGGCCAGGCGAAGGCCCAGAAGGGGGGCGGGAGATGCTCGGCCTGCAGCAGCCGCTCCGTCGCCTGCCAGAGCGGCGTCACCTCGGTCGCCAGATGCACCCGCAGCTCCGGGACCAGCGGCGGCGCCGCCACGGCCGTGTGCCGGCGGATGAACGCGGCGCGCGCGTCCGGGTCTTGCACGGGTCAGCCCCGGCCGGACAGGCCGGCCGCGAGCAACGCCGCCACGACCAGCCAGCCGAACCAGCGGTTCGACTTGAACTTGGCAAGGCAGTCCGCCGGCGCGTCGATGCGCACGGCGCGGACCTGCCAGGCGAGCTGTGCCGCGCCGAGCGCGAGCCCGGCGTGGAACGGCCATGTCAGCCCGGCCAGCCATCCGGCCGCTGCGAGCAGGAGAACCGTCGCCACGTAGAATCCGGCGAGCCATGCTCGCGTGCGGCTGCCGAACAGCAGCGCCGTCGACTTGACGCCGATCAGCACGTCGTCGTCCTTGTCCTGGTGGGCGTAAATCGTGTCGTAGCCCAGGGTCCAGGCGATGCCGGCGGCGTAGAGGACGAGCGCGGGGGCGGCGAGACCGCCGGTCACGGCGGCCCATCCGACCAGCGCGCCCCAATTGAAGGCGAGCCCGAGAAAGACCTGCGGCCAGTAGGTGATCCGCTTCATGAAGGGATAGGCCACGACCAGCGGCAGCGAGGCGAGCCCGATCCAGACGGCGACCGGCGGCAGTGCGAACAGCACCAGTGCGCCCAGAAGAAGCTGAAGGCCGAGAAACGCGAAGGCGCCGCGCAGCGTCACCGCGCCGCTCGGAATCGGGCGGCTCGCCGTGCGCGCCACCCGGCCGTCGAAGTCGCGGTCGACGATGTCGTTGATCGTGCAGCCGGCGCCGCGCATGACGGTCGCCCCCAGGGCGAACAGGACGGCGAGCCGCAGGTCGGGGGCGGCGCCGCGCGCTGGATCGCCGGCCCAGGCGAGCAGCATTCCCCACCAGCAGGGGAACAGCAACAGCCACGTCCCGATCGGACGGTCGAGCCGGGCCAGCCGGGCGTAGGGCACCAGCGCGGCCGGCAGCAGCCGGTCGACCCAGTCCCCCGCCCGGATGTCGCTGCGCCCGGGCGCCGCGGCATCGGGGCCGGTTCGGGTATCCCCCGGCGCCATCATGCGCCGCGGTCCACCGGGTCCGTGTCGCGAGTCCGTGTGTGGTCTCGACAAAGGAAAATATTCATGATACGCTTCGCCCCGTGTCCGCTTTCGGAGCTCCCGGGATGATCGCCGCGCGCCCCGCAGCAGCGAACCTCATGAAGGTCCATATAGCCCAGTCGACGCCGTTCTGCACACGCTCTCGGTGCGGCCGGGATCGGCAGGAGCTTGATGACCCCCATCCGACCCCCATGGATCCCCAAGAAGCCTCATCCGATCCGATCGGGGAGCCGGAAGCGGCCCTGGAACTCCCCAGGAACCCCCATCGACCCCCGGAACCCTTATAAGGCCCCATGAATCCCCAGGAACCCCCATGCCCCGACCGCACGCCAAGGCAATGATCGTCCCCGCCGCACCGCAGGCCGCGTATCCGCGCGCGCGGCTCTTCGTCGATGCCGCGCTGACGGCCGGCGACGCGGTCGAGCTCGACCGCGATCGGGCGCACTATCTGACGCGCGTGCTGCGGCTCGGGCCCGGCGAGCCGGTCGCCCTCTTCAACGGCCGCGACGGCGAGTGGCTCGCGCGCATCGCTGCGGTCGGCAGGAACCGCTGCACGCTCGAGCCGGTCGCATGCCGGCGCGCGCAGGCGGCCGGCGCCGACCTGTGGCTCCTGTTCGCGTCGGTGAAGCGGCAGGCGCTCGACCTGATCGTCCGCCAGGCCACCGAGCTCGGCGTGGCCCGCCTGCAGCCGGTCGTGACCCGGCGGACCGTTGCCGAGCGGTTCAACGTCGAGCGCGCACGCGCGATCGTGATCGAGGCCGCGGAACAGTGCGAGCGGCTCGACCTGCCGGCGGTTGCGGAGCCGGTGCCGCTTGAGGGGCTGCTGGCGGACTGGCCGACGGGGCGCCCGCTCCTCCTGTGCGACGAGACCGGCCGCGGCACGCCGGTGGCGATGGCCCTGCGGACGCTGCCGCGCGGCGTCGCCGGGCTGCTGTCCGGGCCGGAGGGCGGCTTCGATCCGGCGGAGCTTGACGCCCTTCGCCAACTGCCCTTTGTTACCGCGGTGGGCCTGGGTCCGCGCATCCTCCGGGCCGAGACCGCGGCGCTGGGCGCGCTTGCCGTCTGGCAGGCGATGCTCGGCGACTGGGAGCAGATGCCGCCGCCGCGCGCCCACGACCGCTTCCGGACGGACGAGTCCGCCCCGGATATCCGTGAACAGGAATAGTCCGATGGCCGCACCACCCGCCGCCGGCGGCGCCCCAATCACCGACCGGCGGCAGCTCGTTGAATGGTTCGAGGCCGGCTGCAAGCCGCGCGAGCAATGGCGTATCGGGACCGAGCACGAGAAGTTCGCCTTCCGCTGGTCGGACCTGCGGCGTCTTCCCTATGAGGGGGCGGACGGCATCCGCGCCGTGCTCGAAGGGTTGGAGCGGTTCGGCTGGCAGCCGATCCTCGAGGGCGGCAATCCGATCGCCCTGACCCAGGGCGCGACCAACATCAGCCTGGAGCCGGGAGGGCAGTTCGAACTGTCCGGCGCGCCGCTCGAGAACTTGCACCAGACCTGCGCCGAGGTGCAGGCGCATCTCGTGCAGGTCAAGCAGGTCGGCGACGAGCTCGGCATCGGGATGATGGGCCTCGGCTTCGACCCGAAATG
>CAZVAR010000186.1:0-5624 GCA_964625225.1 uncultured Alphaproteobacteria bacterium
GGCGCATCTTGCGGCGTGCCGGATCATCGTTGCAGTCGCCCTCCTCGTTGCGGGTGTGCCGGCAGCGGCGGACGACATCACGGCGTCTTTGCCGGCGGGCGGTCTGCGTCTGCCCGAAACCGTCGGCCTGCACCTCGCCGAGCGGGAAGTGTTCGTCTCCCGCGAGGAGATCCGGATCACCCACCTCCTCGAGAACCACACCGAGCAGGAGATGAACCTGCTCCTGGCCTTCCCGCTGCCGGCGATTGATCTGGGCAGGGCCGCCGACGTGCCGATCACCCCGCCTGCCGCCGATCCGGTCAATTTCGCCGGTTTCGAGGCGAAAGTGGACGGACAGCCGCTGCGGCCGCAGGTCGAGCTGCGCGCCTTCCGCAACGGCATCGACGTCAGCGAGCTGCTGATCCGCTACGGTGTGCCGCTGAGCCGGTTCGACGCGCGTCTCTATCCGACGCTGGCGAGCCTCGCCCCGCCGGCCCGGGCCGAGCTGACCGCGATGACCCTCGCCGAGTGGGACACGGCCGACGGGGTCCGTCCGCTGTGGACCACTCGGACGACCTTCTTCTGGCCGCAGAAGATTCCAGCACGCGGCGAGGTCCGCATCGAACTTCGTTTCAGCCCGGTGGTCGGCCGGGTGCTCATCACCGACCGCAGTCTCGCCGAGAGCCCCCTGGTGCGCCGCCACTGCATCGACGAATCCTTTCTGGAAGCGGCGCACCAGCGGCTCGAGACCGACCCGGGCACGGGCGTGCGCGCGTTCCGCATCCGCCATGCCTTCGACGGACAGCCCGGCCACGCTATCCCCGCGGACCGGTTCCGGCTGATCATCGACAAGGGTAGTCCGCGCGCGCTGCTGGCAGTCTGCGGGAGGGGGCTGATGAAGGCCGAAACCACGCAGATCTCGCTCGAGCGGCGGAACTTCACGCCCACCGGCGAGATCGACATCCTGATCCTGGACGAAGAGGAGGCGCGATGAGCGGCGCTCAGATCCGCCGTCCCGCTTGCGCCCACCAGGGCTCGCGCAGCTTTCGCTTGAAGATCTTGCCGGTGTCCTCGCGCGGAAGCTCGTCACGGAACTCGATCACGCGCGGAATCTTGTAGCCCGCCAGATGCGCCTTCAGGTGGGCGCGCACGGCATCCTCCGTCGGCCCGGCCTCGGCGGCCGGCTGAATCACCGCGGCGAGGGCCTCGCCGTATTCGGCGTCCGGGATGCCGAAAACGGCGCAGTCCTTCACGCCCGGCAGGCGCAGCAGCACGTCCTCGATTTCGGAGGGATAGATGTTCACGCCACCGGAGATCACCATGTCGCGTCTCCGGTCGCACAGGAACAGGTAACCGTCGCCGTCCAGATAGCCGATGTCGCCGTTGGTGATGAGGCCGTCGCGCTCGATCTCGCTCCGCTTGCCGGGATCGCGGTGATAGGTGAAGTCCGGCACGTCGTGCCGGCGGCAGTAGACGTCGCCGACCTCGCCGGGACCGCAAGGGCGGCCGTCCTCGCCGAGGATCCGCACCGTCGCGGTCTCGACGGCCCGCCCCACCGTGCCCGGCCGCTCCAGCCATTCCGCGCTGTCGCAGGCGGTCACCAGGCTCGACTCGGTGCTGCCGTAATATTCGTGCAGGATCGGCCCCCACCAGTCGATCATCGCCCGCTTCACCTCAAGCGGGCACGGAGCCCCCGCATGCACGACGTGCTGCAGCGAGGACAGATCGTACCGGCTTCGCACGGCCTCGGGGAGACGCAGCAGCCGCACGAACATGATCGGGACCATGAACAGGTTGGTGATCCGGTGCTCCTCGATGAGGCGAAGCAGACCCTCCGCGTCGAAGCGCGGCTGCAGGACCACCAGCGCCCCGTCGGAGGCCGCCGCGCCGAGCGCATGGCTGTTGGGAGCGGCGTGGTAGAGCGGCGCCGTCACCACGGTGCGCATCCCGGGTCGGAACCCGATCACCGGCGCATTCACCCGGTTGTAGACGGCACGCTGCTCCGGCGTCCACGGCTGCCTGCGCACACCCTTGGGGCGGCCCGTGGTGCCCGAGGTGTACATCATGCTGGACGGCGCCGGCAGCGGCGGCTGCGTCCAGGCCTCCTGGGCCGCCAGCCAGTCGTCCCAGCGCAGGACGCCGGCGGCGGACGCGCGGCTGTTCTCGTCCAGACCGTAGGCGGCCGCGATCTCGGGCGGCGTGTCCACCGCCAGCAGGATGGGCGCCGCTTCCAGCGCCGCCAGGGCGTCGCGCACGCGCGGTAACAGGTCGGTATGGACGACCAGCGCCTTGGCTCCGCTGTCGGCGAGCAGGTAGGCGAGCTCCTCGCCGCCGAGATGCCAGTTCACCGGCACCGGATAGGCGCCGAGCCGCCCAGCGGCCCCAGTGACCTCGAACACGGGGAAATCGTTGCGCAGCATCCATGCGACCGCATCGCCCGGGCGCACGCCGAGCGCCGCGAAGCCGCCGGCTGCGCGGGCGATGCGGTCTTCAAGCTCCGCCCCGCCGAGTCTGCGTCCACCGCTCAGGATGGTGGTTTCCATGCCCTTTCCTACCCGCTCCCGGTATCATCGCGGCGCGATCTTTGGCGGAGCGGAGGAGCAGGTCAACCATGGGCGGAATCGCGATCATTACCGGTGCCAGCCGCGGCATCGGCGCCGCGACGGCGCGGCTGCTCGGCGCGCAGGGCTGGTCGGTCTGCGTCAATTACCGGAGCCGCCGCGCCGACGCGGACACGGTGGTGCAGGACATCGAGGCGGCCGGCGGGCGCGCCATCGCCGTCGAGGCGGACACCGCGGACCGCGAGGCGGTGCGCCGCATGTTCGCGACAGTGGACCGTGAGCTCGGCCGCCTGACCGCGCTGGTCAACAATGCCGGCATCCACGGCCCGCGCGGGCGCATGGAAGACCTGACAGAGGCGCAGGTCCGGGAGGTGCTCGCCGTCAACGTCGAAGGATGCATCTGGTGTGCCCAGGAGGCGGTCGCGCGCATGTCCACCCGACACGGCGGCGCCGGCGGCGCCATCGTCAACGTCTCGTCCGGCGCGGCCAATTTCGGCAACCCGCACGACGGCATCCTCTACGCCCTCTCGAAGGGGGCGCTGAACAGCATGACCATCGGCCTTGCTCAGGAAGTCGCGGCGGAAGGCATCCGGGTCAACGGCGTGCTGCCCGGCATCACCGAAACGGACATGCCCGGACCGGAGCGCGCACAGCGGGTCGGCGCCACGGTGCCGTTCGGCCGCGCCGGCCGGCCGGAGGAGATCGCCGAGGCGATCGTCTGGCTGCTCTCGGACAAGGCCTCCTACGTGGCGGGCGCGCAGCTCCGGGTTGCCGGCGGCAGGCTCTGAGCGAGGACACGGACTTGGACATCCGGATCGAAAGCCTGGTCGATGGCGCGGCGCGGGCCGCCGGCACCGTCGTGGTGATCGACGTCTTCCGCGCCTTCACCTGCGCCGCGGTCGCCCTGGCGCGCGGGGCGCGTCGGATCGTCATGGTGGACGATCTCGAGCAGGCACGCACCTTGAAGGCGGCGGGCGTGGGAACGCTGTGCATGGGCGAGCGCCGCGGCCGCCGCCCGGACGGGTTCGACTTCCCGAACTCGCCGGCGCTGCTCGATGCGGCTGAGCTCGACGGCCGGGTTCTGATCCAGACCACCAGCAACGGCACTGCCGGCCTCTGGGCTGCGGCCGGCAACGCCGAGCGGCTCTACGCTGCCGGCCTGGTCAACGCGGCCGCCACCGCGCGCGCCGTGCTGCGGGCCGCGCCGTCCGTCGTCACGCTGGTGGCGATGGGGCAGTACGGGCGCGACCGCGCCGACGAGGACGAGCTGTGCGCGTTCTATCTGCGCGCGCTGCTGCGCGGCCGCTCGCCCGACGCCGCCGCGCTCGAGCGCTTCCTCGGGTCGCTGCTGGCGCCGCCGCCCGTCGAGCTGGTGGCGGACGGGCACTACCATCCGCGTGACCGCACGATCGCCATGGCGACGGACCGCTACGATCTCGCGATCCGGGTTCGACGCGAGGACGGCCTCCTGATCGCCGAGCCGGAGTACCCGGACGCGCCGGGTTGAGCGCTATGCCGCGCGCGTATCGGCAGGCAACCGGACGGATCGGCCGCGCACCGGTCGCAGCGGGCCGGGTCGCCGCCTCGCCTAGCGGCGGAACTTGCTGAAATCCGGCTGCCGCTTCTCGTCGAAGGCGCGCCGGCCTTCCCAGCCCTCTTCGGTTTCCACGAACAGGTCGAGCCCGGCGTCGTGCATCTGCGCGATGCCGCCCACCTGGGCCGAGACCGCGTTGGCGGCGGCCTTCAGGAAGCGCAGGGCGGTCGGGCTGAGCCCGGCCGCGGTCTTGGCCCAGGACCGCGCTTCCTCCATCAGCCGCTCCTTGGGCACCACCTTGTTGACCAGGCCCCATTTCTCGGCCGTCTCGGCCGAGTAGCGCTGACAGAACATCCAGATTTCCCGCGCCCGCTTCTGGCCGACCACCATCGCCAGATAGGCGATGCCCCAGCCCGCGTCGAACGAGCCGACGCGCGGGCCGACCTGGCCGAACTGCGCATGCTCGGCGGCGATGGTCACGTCACAGAGCACGTGCAGCACGTGGCCGCCGCCGATGGCGTAGCCGTTGACCGCGGCGATGACCGGCTTCGGGATGTCGCGGATGACGTTGTGCAGCACCTCGACCTCCCAGAGGCCGTTGGCGCTGGTGCCGTAGCTGCCGGTCTCGACGAACTCCTTCTGATCGCCGCCGACGCAGAAGGCCCGCTCGCCCGCCCCGGTCAGGATCACGCAGGCGACCGCCTTGTCCGCCCAGGCCCGCTTGAACGCATGGATCAGCTCCTCGATCGTCCGCCCGCGGAAGGCGTTCATCCTGTCCTGACGGTCGATCGTGATGGTGGCGATCGCCTCGCCGACCTCGTAGCGGATATCGGTATAGTCCATCGGGATCCCCTGTTGCGGCCTGCTGCGGGTCGGACACACTGTAGCCGATGCGGCGGGCCGGGAAAGGGTGTTTCGCCCGACCCGACGCAGCCGTCGCCTTTGCGGGCCGCGACCGCCGAACGCATAATCCGGCGCGAGTTCCTGCCAACCGCGCGGAGGAAAGCGTGGCCTACGAGACGATCCTGTACGAGGTCGCCGACGGCGTCCTCACCGTCACCCTCAATCGACCGGACCGCCTGAATGCCTTCACCTCGGCGATGCGGCGCGAGCTGATCGACGCGTTTGACCGCGCCGACGCGGACGACGCCGTCCGCGCCGTCATCGTCACCGGGGCGGGCCGCGCCTTCTGCGCCGGCGCCGACCTGTCGGCCGGCCCGGACACGTTCGACCCGGGCGAGGATCCGGAGCGGGTCCGCGACGGCGGCGGGCGCCTGTCGCTGCGCATTTTCGACTGCAAGAAGCCGGTGATCGCCGCGGTCAACGGCCCCGCGGTCGGAATCGGCGCCACGATGCAGCTGCCGATGGACGTGCGCCTCGCCTCGACCGAGGCTCGGTTCGGGTTCGTGTTCGCGCGGCGCGGGGTCGTCAACGAAGCCTGCAGCTCATGGTTCCTGCCCCGCCTGGTCGGCACCGGGCAGGCGCTGGAGTGGGTAATGACCGGCCGCGTGTTTGACGCCGAGGAGGCGCTGCGCGGCCGCCTGGTGCGG
>CAZVAR010000187.1:0-5616 GCA_964625225.1 uncultured Alphaproteobacteria bacterium
GGGGCGCTTCTTGTCTTCGGGCGGCGTCTGCGTGACCACGATATCGGGATCGATACCCTTGGCCTGAATGGAGCGGCCGGACGGCGTGTAGTAGCGCGCCGTTGTGAGGCGCAGCGCGCCGTCAGAGCCGAGCGGAATGATGGTCTGCACCGAGCCCTTGCCGAAAGAGCGCGTGCCGAGAATGGTCGCACGGCGGTGATCCTGCAGGGCACCGGCGACGATTTCAGAGGCGCTTGCCGAACCGCCATTGAGCAGCACGATGATCGGCTTGCCATTCGTCACATCGCCGCGCCGCGCATTGTAGCGCTGCGTGTCGTCGGCGTGCCGCCCGCGTGTCGAGACGATCTCGCCGCCATCCATGAACTCATCGCTGACGGCAATGGCCTGATCGAGAAGGCCGCCCGGATTGTTACGCAGGTCAAGGATGAAGCCGCGCAGCTTTGAAGGGCCGATCTGCCTCGTCAGGTTGGTAACGGCTTCGTCGAGCAGGTCCGAGGTCTGTTCGTTGAAAGAGGTGATGCGGATATAGCCGATATCGCCCTCGCGTTCATACCGCACCGATTTGATGGTGATGATGGCGCGGGTGAGCTTCACCTCGAAAGGCTCGTCAACGCCCTTGCGGACAACGGTGAGCGTGATGCTGGAATTGGCCGGCCCGCGCATCTTGTCCACCGCATCGGACAGCGTCATGCCGAGGATCTGTGTGCCGTCGATATGGGTGATGTAGTCGTTCGGGCGCAGCCCTGCGCGGCTTGCAGGCGTGTCGTCGATTGGCGTCACCACCTTGACCACGCCATTCTCCATCGTGACCTCGATGCCGAGGCCGCCAAACTCGCCGCGCGTCTGCACCTGCATCTCGCGGAAGGTCTTGGCGTTCATGTAGCTGGAGTGCGGATCGAGCGAGGTCAGCATGCCGTTGATCGCCGCATCGATCAGCTGGCTCTCGTTCGGCTGCTCGACGTAGTCGGAGCGGACGCGATCGAACACGTCGCCGAACAGGTTGAGCTGCCGGTAAGTTTCGGAATTCGCCGCGCTCGCCGCGCTGAAGTGGTCGAAGCTTTGCAGCATGATCGTTGCCGCCAGAGCGCCCGCGAACAGACAACCCAGCCCAGCGAAAAAGGATCTACCAGTCATCCGCGTACCTTTTCGTCATTACCGGCCCACCAGGGTCGGGGGTCTATTGCATCTCCGTCTTTACGAAGCTCGATGTACAGAATCGGACTGGAACCATCCGGCCGATCGCTGCCCAGAACGCTGCGGGCCGGCTGGTCGCCCATCTGCCCGACCGGTTCTCCCGCGCGCACGTACTGCCCCACCTCGGCACTGATTTCCTGCATCCCGGCGAGTAGCAAATGATACCCTTCACCGACGTTCAGGATCAAGAGTGCGCCATAGCCTCGGAACGGTCCCGCGTATTCCACGAGGCCGTCGCTGGGGGCGATTACCTGCGCGAGGTTGCGTGTGGCGATGGACAGGCCCTTGGATGTGCCGCCGGTCCCGTCCTCGTCACCAAATTCACTGATGCGGACGCCCTGCGCTGGAAAGTACAGTCGCCCGCGTGCGTCGGAGAATGCCAGCGCCGCCTGCCCCAGTGCCGCGACCCGCTTCTCCTCCTTCTCCCGTGCCTCCGCTTCCGCCTTCGCCGCCTCTTCCTCGAGACGCTTGCGTTCCTCCAGCCGGGCGACCAGCTCCGACAGCGTCGCCGCCTCGTTGGCCAGCTTCTCCGCCCGCTCGCGCTCGCGGTCCAGTTCCTCGCGCACCGTCTTGGTGAGCGAGCGCTTCTGCGCCAGCAGCTCCGCGATCTCCTCGCGGGCGCGGCCGAGGCTTTCGACGTTGATGCGCAGCTCCTGATGCTCGCGGGCGATCGCGGTCCGGATGTCAGACAGCCTGGCGAGGTTCTGCGCCAGCGCATTCGCCTGCGCCCGCAGTTCCGGGACCACCGAGCCGAGCAGCATCGCCCCGCGCACGGCGGCCAGCGCGTCGTCGGGATTCACCGCAAGCGCCGGCGGCGGATCCTTCTCCAGCCGCTGCAATCCGGCAAGTAGGTTACCCAGAACTTCACGTCGCCCGGACAATTCGCCGCGCATCGTGGTCTCCTCGAACGCCAGCTTCTTCAGCCTGTCCTCGCCGGCCGTTATTCGCGCCTCCAGCGACTGGATCTCGGCGGCCGTCGCGATCAGCCGGCGGCTGAGCGCCTCGGTCTCCTCGCCGAGCGAGCGGATGGTGCCTTCGAGCTTGCGCCGCCGTTCCAGCGACCGGTCGATCTCACGCCTGATCTCTTCGAGCTTGCCCGACGCATCTGCCTCGTCCGCCGCATCGCCGGCCTCCGGCGCCGCCTGCGCCTTCTCCGCCCCTGTCGCCTCCGGCACGTCATGCACGTTCTGTGCCGCGGCCGGGACACCGGCCATTGCCGCCGCCATCACGGCGGCCACTACCGCCGCCAGCCACCCGAGGCCCGGGCGCGCGCCGCGCGCACGCGTATGGGCCGCCGTCCTCTCGCCACGGGCGCCCGCCACGCGTTCCGGCGTGTCGTGGTGCCCGTACGTTTCCGCCCCCATCCGTCTCATAGAGCGTTCCGGCTCAGGCGCGATGGTACGGATGATTGGTTAAGATCGTGACTGCCCGGTACAACTGCTCGGCGAGCAGGACCCTGACCAACCTATGTGGCCAAGTCATGGCACCGAGCGAAAGAACGAGGTCCGCGCGGTCTTCCAGTTCGGCGCCATGGCCGTCCGGCCCGCCGATCACGAATACCAGGTCGCGGACGCCGCCCTCGGCCCGGGCGCGCAGGGTTGCAGCCAGCTCAGTACTCGACATGTTGCGTCCCGCTTCGTGGAGCAGCACCACATGGGCGTCGCCCGGCACCACCGCCAGCAGCCGCCGCGCCTCTTCCGCCGTCCGCGCCGCCGCCGAGCCGGCCCGCGACTCGGCGATTTCCCGAACCGTGACGTCGCGGATGCCGATCGTCCGGCCGGGCCCCGCCAGTCGCTCCAGGTAGGTGCGGCACAGCGTCTCCTCCGGCGAATTGCGGATCTGGCCGACCGCGAGGATCGTCACGCGCATCGTTCGCCGGGGCGCGCCGGTCCGCGGCTCACACCGCCCGCTGTTCGGCGACGCCCGCCGACCAGAGTTTCTCCAGGTTGTAGAATTCGCGCACTTCGGGGCGGAACACGTGGACCACCACGTCGCCGAGGTCGAGCAGCACCCAATCGCATTGCGGCAGGCCCTCGACCCGCACTTCGCCCATCCCCCGGCGCTTGACCTCCTCGATCAGCTGGTCGGCGATCGCCCCCACGTGGCGGTCCGACCGGCCCGAGGCAACGACCATGTAGTCGGCAATCTGCGTCTTTCCGGCGAGATCGATGGCAATGATGTTCTCGGCCTTCGCCTTGTCCAGGCACTCGAGAACGACCGTGAGACGTTGCGGTAGGGACTTCCCGCTCGGCAAAGTCTCAACCGCCGGAGCGCCATTGTCGGCGCTCCGCCTGACAGACTGGGTTATCAGGGTGTGTATCCTCTTGCTTTGACAAGCTGCGGCGCACCATCTGCCGCAAGTCGGAGTTCATGAACCAGGATCCGTTGATCGACTCCGCCGAAGGGCTCTTCGACAACCCTTCGGTGAATAACTTAATGCGGAACCGCCGCTGAGTTCAATAGCCGGCGGGCGCGGATCGCCGTCGAACTCTCGTGGCGCAGCGGAAACGTCACCATCGCCCACGCCGGCGGGCTCCGCGTCGGCAGGCTCGCCGCCTCGTGCTGCGGGACCCGCGCCGCGGCATATCTGCGCGCCGCCGGCGAGGCGGCCGCCTTCAGGTAATGGCCCGGCCGGTTCATCACCGCGACCGGCACCGTCTCCATGATGGTCCGCCACCGGTGCCACCGGTGGAGGCCGGCGAAGCTGTCGGCGCCCATGATCCAGACGAACCGGTGAGCGGGGAACCGCCGTCCCAGCGCCTCCAGCGTGTCGACCGTGTAGTAGGTGCCGAGCCGGCGCTCGATGTCGCTGACCCGGATCCGCGGGTGCCGCGCCATCGCCCGCGCACCGGCAAGCCGGCCCGCGTAGGGCGACGACGGCGGCTTGAGCGGGTTCTGCGGCGCCACCAGCCACCACACCTCGTCCAGTGCGAGCCGCGAAAGCGCGACCAGGCTGATGGCGAGGTGCCCCTCGTGCGCCGGGTCGAACGAGCCGCCGAGCAGTCCCACCCGCGGCTGTGGCCTGCGCTTCGGCCGATCGGCTGGGATCGGTCGCGCCCGCTGCGGCCAGGCGGCCAGTCGCGCTGCACGGAACGGTTTCATCCGCGGCGCGGCGTGCGTCCCCGGCCGTGCCCCGCCGCGGTCACGGCCGCGTCTGGCCCGAGCCGCGCACCACGTACTTGAAGGTCGTGAGTTGCTCGAGGCCGACCGGTCCGCGCGCATGCAGGCGTCCGGTGGCGATGCCAATCTCCGCGCCCATGCCGAATTCGCCGCCGTCGGCGAACTGGGTCGAGGCGTTGTGCAGCACGATGGCGCTGTCCACCTCGCGCAGGAACCGCGCCGCCACCGCCTCGTCGTCGGTGATGATCGCCTCGGTGTGCTGCGAGCCGTAGCGGGCGATGTGCTCCATCGCCTCCTCCACCCCGCCGACCGCGCGGACCGCGATGACCGCGTCGAGGAACTCCGTGCCCCAGTCGGTGTCGCTCGCCGGCAGCACCCGCCGGTCGACGCCGCGGACCGCGTCGTCGCCCCGCACCTCGCAGCCTTCGGCGATCAGCGCGTCGATGATCGCCGCACCGTGGCTGTCGAGTATCGACCTGTCGATCAGGAGCGTTTCCGCCGCGCCGCAGATGCCGGTGCGGCGCATCTTGGCGTTGACCGTCACCGCCCGCGCCATCTCCGGGTCCGCCGCCTCGTGGACGTAGACGTGGCAGATGCCTTCGAGGTGGCCGAACACCGGCACCCGCGCCTCGTTCTGCACCCGCTCGACGAGGCTGCGTCCGCCACGCGGGACGATCACGTCGATGGTGCCGCCGAGCCCCTTGAGCATCATCCCCACCGCGGCGCGGTCGGCGGTCGGCACCAGCTGGATGGCGGCCTCCGGCAGCCCGGCCGCGGCAAGTCCGGCGTGCAGGCAGGTGACGATCTCGAGGCTCGTTTCCAGGCTGTCGCTGCCGCAGCGCAGGATCGCCGCGTTGCCGGCCTTCAGGCACAGCGCCCCGGCGTCGGCGGTGACGTTGGGACGGCTTTCGTAGATGATGCCGATGACGCCGAGCGGCACCCGGACCCGCGCGATCCTGAGCCCGTTCGGCCGCTTCCAGTCGGCAATCACGGCGCCGACCGGGTCGGGCAGTTCGGCGATCGCCTCGAGCCCCTGGGCCACCGCCTCGATGCGTCCGGCGGTGAGCTTCAGCCGGTCGAGGAACGCCGCCGGCCGCCGCGCCGTCGCCGCCCGGTGAAGGTCCTCGGCGTTGACCTCGAGGATCCGGTCGCGCCCGTCCCGCAGCGCCCCGGCCATCGCCGCAAGCGCCCGGTTCTTGGTATCGGTCGTCGCGGTGGCGAGCACGTCTGCCGCCGCGCGTGCCGCACCCTGCCGCGGGATCAACGCCGCAGGTGCCATTCCGGGCGCCCGTAGCGCTCCGC
>CAZVAR010000188.1:0-5608 GCA_964625225.1 uncultured Alphaproteobacteria bacterium
ACCGGCCGCGTGTTTGACTCCGAGGAGGCGCTGCGCGGCCGCCTGGTGCGGAGCCTGCATGCCCCCGACGCGCTGCTGCCCGCCGCCCGCGCCCTTGCCCGGGAGATCGCCGACAACACCTCGGCGGTGTCGGTCGCGCTCTGCCGGCAGCTGCTCTGGAAGTGCTGGGGCGCGGACCATCCGATGGTGGCGCACCGCCTCGAATCCCGCGCGCTCCAGGGCTACATGGCGCAGCGTGCGGACGCGCGTGAGGGCGTGCAGTCCTTCCTCGAGAAGCGGCCCCCGCGCTTCACGATGCGGCCGAGCACGGACATGCCGGACTGGTATCCCTGGTGGCAGACGCCGCCGTTCGAAGACTAGGCCGCGCCGCCGAGGCGCGTCAGGCGCTTCGCGCCGCCCGGGCGAGCGTGCTCTCGACGGAGCCCCGCATGGGCGGCCGGCGCCGCCGCAGCACCCGGCTGACGCGCTCCACGGCGTCGGCGTCCTGGAGCAGCAGGAGGCGCTCGTCATTGTCGAGCGCCTCCGGGCCCAGCATCTCCGCCTTCGCCTCGATCGCCCGACGCAGGGCGGGGTCGCCCTCGGGCTCCGCCCCGTAGGCGCGCACCAGCCCCGCATGGAGGGCGTTCAGCCCGGCATCGTAGAAGACCCTGGCGAAGCGCGAGCCCCCGTCGGCGGCAGCCGCGGAGCCGCGCTGCAGGAGCTCCTTGAGCCGGGCGAGCACGGGCGGCGGCGCCCCCTCCTCCTCGGTCAGCAGCAGCCCGAGGCGGCGCGCGCCCAGGCCCAGCGCGACGCTGCTGGACAGCATGGTGAAGGGGATGGAGATCACCAGCCCCAGCAGCACCGGCAGGGTCCACCAGAACAGCTCCGGCGCCCACTCCCAGACCGCCAGCAGCGCGACCGCGCCGATCACGGTGTGCAGCGCGTGCGCGCGCACCGCCTCGTCGAGCGCGGTCCCGGACGCGCCGCGCCGCTGATTGCCCCAGCCGACAGCGCTGCCGAACAGCACCGACAGCACGAAGCTGGCATGGAACAGCATCATCACCGGCGCCAGCACCGCCGAGTACACCGCCTCCAGCAGGACGCTCGCCGTTGCGCGCACGGCGCCGCCCTGCCGCCGGCGCCGCTCCGGCGAGAGCAGCAGCAGCAGCAGGCCGAGCAGCTTCGGCAGGAACAGTGCGACGAGCGTGACGGCCAGCAGGGTGATCGCCTCATGCTCGACCGAGACCGGCCATTGCGGGAAGGGCGATTCCCCGGAGAAGTAGACCGGCTCGGTGATGCTGCGACGGACCAGCTCCAGCCCGCCGACCAGGAGGAACATGAGCCACAGCAGCGACGAGGCATATGCCATCACGCCCGTGCCGAAATAGTACCGACTCGACGGGTGCCAGAACCGCGCCAGCAGCAGGCGGCCGTGCTGCATGTTCCCCTGGCACCAGCGGCGGTCGCGCTTGGCGAAGTCGATGATGGTGGGCGGCGTCTCCTCGTAGCTGCCGGCAAGATCGTCGGCGATCCAGTTCTCCCACCCGGCGCGACGGAGCATCGCCGCCTCGACGAAGTCGTGACTCAGGATCTCGCCGCCGAGCGGCGGCTTGCCCGAAAGCTGCGGCAGCCGGCAGTTGTCGATGAAGGCCTCGGTGCGGACGATCGCATTGTGGCCCCAGAAATTGCCGTCGCCCTGCGCGACATAGGCGAGGCCCGCCGCCGAGAGCGGGCCGTAGACGTCCGCCGCGAACTCCTGCACCCGGGCGAACAGGGTCTCGCCGTTGGTCGGCTTGGGCGGCACCTGGATCAGCGCCGCCTTCGGGTTCTCCCGCATCCGCCGGACCATCTCGACCAGCGTCTCGCCGGCCATCACGCTGTCGGCGTCGAGCACCACCATCAGGGGATAGCGGCTGCCCCAGCGTTCCAGGAAATCGGCGATATTGCCTGTCTTGCGGCCGACGTTGCGGGTGCGCCTGCGATAGAAGACGCGCGCCCGCTCGCCGTCCTGCTCGCGCAGCGCGGCCCACTCGGCCTCCTCGCGGAGCCAGATCTCGGGGCTGCGCGTGTCGCTGAGTACGAACACCTCGAACGCGTCGCCCGCCCCGCAGGCGTCGAGCGAATCCAGCATCGCGCGGATCCCGGCGAACACGCGGCCGGGATCCTCGTTGTAGACCGGCACCAGAATTGCGGTCGGGCCGTCGGCCGGGGCCGGCAGCGTCCCGGGATCCGGAGCGACGGCCCGGCCGCCGCGCAGCCGCCGCCCGCAGAGCACGGCGAAGCCGATCATCGCCAGCCAGAAGCCGTGCGCCAGCCACAGTGTGAGGATGGCGTAGAGGAGGATGAGCGGGGGATCCACGGCCTGCACGCCGTCGGCCGTCACCACATGGGCGAAGGCGGCGGCGGCGAGGAGGCCGGTGCCGAAGGTCAGGGCCGCAAGAACGGTGCGACGAGGCATCGCAGGACTATCCAAGCCCGCCGGCGCGGGCGCCGGTTACCGGGCGGGGAGGTCCGCAGTCCCCGCCGTGCCCCGGCGACCGGGACGCCGCCGCAACCAGCGGCGCAACGCCGCGGCCAGCGGGGTCGTCCAGAACTCGAACTGCTGCGGCGGCATTTTGGTCGGCAGCGCCGGCGGCAGCGCCGTCCGGGTCAGGCGGAAGGCGCGTAGCGCTGCCGCGCGGTCCGCGAAGTCGTCGGCCGGCCAGTCCGCGGCCGCGTCGCCGGTGGCGGCCTGGTGCCGGAAGGTCTCGGGCGAAATCGCGTTCACAGAGCGTCCCTTATACCCAACATACAGCGTGTCGACGGTCGGTTATCAGTGGAGCCCGCTAGGCCGGGCTCCACTGGTAGGTCCAGGTCTCCGTCAGGGCGTCGCCGCCCAGACGGAGGAATGCACGGAGATCAACGGACTTGGCATCGCCGGGAGCGACGTCGAAGAACGCGCGCCAGCCTCCGGTGACCAAGTTCTTCTGTACCACCGGTTTGCCGATGCTTCCCTTGGATGCATCGACAACGGCCTCAACGAGATCCGACGATTTAAGTTCCGTCAGCCGCCCCCCCGCGAAGTCGAGGATGAACCGCCGCGTTCCGTCGGGTCCCGGGGTCGTGCGGGTGGCGACCACCCGCCCGCCCGGCGAATGGCCCGGCAGCCGCTTGGCGAACAGCAGCCGATAGTCCAGTGCGAGGCTGTCCTTGGCCTTCACCGGCTCGGCCGGTACCCAGAAGGCGACGATGTTGTCGTACTTCTCGTGCTCGGTCGGAATCTCGACCAGCTCGACGTGGCCCGGGCCCCAGGGCGCCGCCGGCTCGACCCAGCAGCTCGGCCGCTGGTGGTAGAGGGCCTCCAGGTCCTCGTAATTGCGGAAGTCGCGATCCCGCTGCAGCAGCCCGAACCCCCGCAGCGCATCGAACTGGAAGGCGCTGACCCGCAGCTTGCGGGGGTTTCCCAGCGGCCGCCACACCCATTCGCCACTCGCCGCGTGCATGAGCAGACCGTCGGAATCGTGGACCTCGGGCCGGAAATCGTCGAACGTCCGCGTGCCGTCCTCTCCGTAGAGAAACATGCTCGTCTGCGCCGCGATTCCCAGCTTTGCGACATCTTGCCGCACGAAGATCCGGCACGTCACCGCCATCTCGGTCGTCTCGCCGGGTGTGAGCACGAACCGGTAGGCGCCGGCGACGCTGCGGCTGTCGAGCAGTGCGTAGATGGTCAGATCGCGCGCATCCGGCGCCGGCCGGACGATCCAGAACTCCTTGAAGAACGGAAACTCCTCCCCGGACGGCAGGGCCGTGTCGATCGCGAGCCCGCGGGCCGAGAGCCCGAACACCTGTCCCTTGCCCACCGCCCGGAAGTAGCTGGGGCCCAGGAACACCGCGACCTCGTCGTAATAGGTCGGGACGTTCATCGGCGCGTGGACGCGGAAGCCGGCGAGACCGAGATCGGCCGGCAGGACCCCGACCTCGTTGCGTCCATAGTCGAAATATTCGGTCGAGAAGTGCAGCCGCCGGACGGCATCGCCCTCGACGAGATTGATGGCGACCGGCTGCTTATAAAACATCCCGAGATGGAAGAGCTGCAGCTGGAACGGCAGGTTCTGGTCCCGCCAGATCGCCTTCTCCAGCCGGAAGCGGATGTCGCGCCACTGATCGTAGTCCAGGTCGGCGAGGACTTTGGGGATGCTCTCCGGCACCGGCTGATACGCGCCGGCCGCGAGCTCCTCCGCCCGCTTCACGATCGTCTCGAAGTCCACCGGGCCCGGAACCGGCTCCGCCGCCGCGCGGTCGAGTGGAATCGCGGCGGCCAACGACAATCCGGCCGCGGCACCCAGCGACCGTAGCGCAAACTCCCTTCGTGTCAGCATCGCGATCCGAATCCTGCCTCGACCCCAGCGCGTGCCGGGACCCGGCTGCCGTGCTCCGTGCGCCGCCGCTCCGGCGGCCTCCGATTACGCCCCGCCCCCCGATCGGCGCCGAATTTGCCGCCTCGATCGTGGTATTTCAATGGCACTTCCGGCGATGCGCCGCGGCAGGGCGCGCTCAGGCGAGCCCGAACGCCAGCAGCCCGGTCTCCAGATCCAGCCGCTCCATCAGCCGGCGGCCGACGAGGTTGCGCAGCGTCTCGGTGGTGCCGCCGCCGAGGCTGCCGTAGCGCACGCCGCGAGAGTTCCGGGCGACGGCGAACTCGTCGGTGAAGCCGATGCCGCCATGCACCTGCACGCCTTCGCTGCAGACCCGGATCGACATCTCGTTGACGAAGACCTTGGCCATCGCCGCCAGCGTCGGGTCGGGAAACGGGTCGGCGCTGGCCGCGGCCCGGTACAGCAGGCTGCGCCCGGCCTCGATCTGCGTCCACATGTCGGCCAGCTTCCAGCGCATCCCCTGGAAATCGCCGACCGGCCGCCCGAAGGCGCTGCGGTCGCGGCCGTAGCGCACCGACTCCTCCAGCGAGGACTCGGCGAGGCCGAGGCAGATCGCCGGGTTCAGGCAGCGTTGCGTGTTGAAGGCGTTCATCAGCGTGCGCAGCGAGTCGCCGCGGAGCAGCAGGTTCTCGGGCGGCAGCTCGACATTCTCGAACCGCACGTCGGACAGATACTCGCCGCCCATCGTGTGATATTTCGGCTCGGCCGACAGCCCCGGCGTGCCGCGTTCGACCACCGCGCAGCCGATGCCCTTGCTGCCGGGGACGCCGTCGACGCGCGTGAAGACGATGAACAGGTCGGCCTCGCCGGCCCGGCTGATCAGCGTCTTGGCGCCGTTCAGCACGACCCGGTCCGCCAGCACCCGCGCATTGGTCGCCATGGCGGCGAGATCGGTGCCGACATTCGGCTCGGTCATGCAGATCGAGAGGATGCAGCGCCCCTCGGCGATCGCCGGCAGCCATTTGCGCTTGAGCGGCTCCGGCGCGAACGCGGCGAGGATTCGCGTCTGCACGCCGACCTCGCCGAGCACGGCCATCGCGGTGACGTAGCAGCCCTTGGCGATCTCCTCCAGCACCAGCACCGTGTCGAGCACGCCGGCGCCCATCCCGCCATAGGCCTCGGGCACCGCCATGCCCAGCACGCCGGCCTCGGCGAGCCGCTCCATGTTCGGATAGGGGAAGTCGCCGTTCAGCCACTGCATCGCGCGCGGGGCG
>CAZVAR010000189.1:0-5576 GCA_964625225.1 uncultured Alphaproteobacteria bacterium
CCTTGGGCGGGCGGCCGCCGGAGACCTTCACCTACGAGCTGTTCCTCGACGAGAAGGGCGAGAAGATCTCGAAGTCGAAGGGCAACGGGCTGTCGGTCGAGGAATGGCTGACCTACGCCCCTCCGGAGAGCCTGTCGCTGTTCATGTACGGCAAGCCGAGGGCGGCGAAGCGGCTCTATTTCGACGTGATCCCGCGCACGGTGGACGAGTATCGCAGCTGGCTGGCCAAGGCCGTGTCCGCCACGCCGGCCGAGCTGCTGGAGAACCCGGCCTGGCACATCCATGACGGTGCGATCCCGCAGCCGGATTCCGACCTCAGCTTCACGATGCTTCTCAACCTCGCCAGCGTCTGCAACACCGACGACAAGGCGGTGCTGTGGGGGTTCATCTCGCGCTACGACCCCGCGGCGCGCCCCGAGACGGCGCCGATGCTGGACCGGCTGGCGGACTATGCCCTCAATTACTATCGGGACTTCGTGCGGCCGCGGAAGCGGTTCCGCGCGCCGACGGCGCAGGAGCGCGCGGCGATCGCGGATCTGCGTGCCGCTCTGGCCACGCTGCCCGCGGACGCCGATGCGGAGACGATCCAGAACCTGGTCTACGAGGTCGGCAAGCGGCACGGCTTCGCCAATCTGCGCGACTGGTTCCGGGCGCTTTACGAGGTGCTGCTGGGGCAGAGCGAGGGTCCGCGGATGGGCTCCTTCATCGCGCTCTACGGCGTGGCCGAGACGATCGCCCTGATCGACGCCGCGCTGGCGGGCGAGCTCGTGCAGGCGCCAGCGGAGGCGTAGCCGGAATGGACGCCGTGACCTCCCTCAACCCGATCGTCTTCCTGCTCGGGGCGGTGGCCGCGCTGCTGGCGGTGGTCTGGTTCCTGGTGCCGTTCGCGCTGTTCGGCCAGAAGCGGCGCCTCGACCGGATCGCGGCCGAGCTGGTCCGCACCCGCGAGGCGCTGGCCGCCGAGCAGCGCCGCACCAACGCCCTGCTGGAGCGGATGGCCGGCCCGCCGCCGGCGGCGGAGGCGCCCGTTCTGCGCGCCGCGGAGCCGCCCGCCGCCCCTGCCCCGCGCCGCCGCCCGCTGGTGGCGACGCGGGACTGAGGGCCGCGGCTCAGGAGGCGTCCGCGAAGGCGCGCGCGAGGAAGGCGCCGACGGCCCGGTTCGAGCGGGCGCGGATCGCATCGTCGCGGCCGATCATGTAGCCGTTGCGGTCGACGCAGAGCGCGAGGATGGCCTTGCGGGTCAGCGGGCCGATCATCGGCAGCCCGGTGCGCCGGTCGCGCACGGTGCCGTCCCGCCCCACCCGCAACCGGCAGCCGGCCACGTTGGTGCCGGCGCGCCACGGGCGGTACGACCCGCCGTCCCACTGATGGTAGGCGTCCTCGTAGAGGATGGTCTCGACGGTGGCGCCGCCCACCCGCAGATCCTCGGCGATCGCGGCGCAGCGGTCGGGGTCGATGATCTCGTCGCGGCCGCCCATCAGCATCAGCAGCGGCGCCCCGGTGGCGCGGGAATCGTCGAACCGCGCGATGCACGGCGCATAGAAGGCGATATGGGCCGCAAAGCGCAAGCCGTCCGGGGCGAAGCGCTCGGCGACCTGGGCATAGGCCGAGTAGATCGCCGCCATGCCGCCGTAGGAGAAGCCGATCAAGGCGATGCGCCGCGCGTCCACCTCCGGGCGCGCGGCGAGCCAATGCAGGGCCGCGTAGGCGTCCGCCATCAGCATGGTCTCGGTGATCTCGAGCAGCCGCTCGAGAAAGCCGGTCGCCCGGTCGCGGCGCGCCGCGAAGGCGTCGACGACCAGCGCGGCGATGCCCATCTGCGCGAACTGCCGGCCGTAGGCGAGCTCGCGCGCGGCGAGCACGCCGCCGGCGCCGTGCAGCATCACCACCGCCGGGACGGGCGCCGCGGCCGATGCGCCCTCCGGCATGAACAGGGTTCCCACCGCCTCGGTCGCCGGCGCCGCGTCGACCGCCGCCAGCGTGAAGGGGCTGCTGCTGGCGAAGCGGACCGGCCGCCCCTCCACTTGCTGATCGGGCGCCGGCCAAGGCGCGGTGAGGCCCGCCGGCGCCGCCGCCGGCGAGACGGGCAGCAGCGCGAGAAGGAAGGCGAGCGGGCGCAGCAGGGTCATGCGGGGCTCCGGGGCGCGGGCCGGCCGCCCGATCGGCGACCGGCCCGGCCCGCGGCAGAATGGCGCCCGATCATGGCCTCATCGTGATGCGTCGCCCGCCGACGGGACCACCGCCGTCGCCGAGATCTCGACCATCGCCCGCTCCTCCAGCAGGCCGGCGACCTGGATCAGGGTGATCGCCGGGAAGTGGCGGCCGAGCGTTTCGCGCCACGCGCCGGCGAGATCCGCCCCGGCCGTCCGATAGGCGGCGAGGTCGGTGACGTACCAGGTCATCTCGGCGATGTGTTCCGGCCCGGCGCCGGCTTCGCGCAGGACGGCGACCAGATTGCGGAGCGCCTGCGCGACCTGGCCGGCGAAGCCGGTCGCGACCTCTCCGGTCTCCGGGTCGGCGCCGATCTGGCCGGCGACGAACACGACCGTGCCCTGCGCCGCCATGCCGTGGGAAAAGCCGCGGGGGCGGGGCCATGAAGCGGGATGCAGCACCTGCATGGGGCGATCCTCCTCGTTGCGGAAACGGCCCCCAGCTTAGCCCAGGGAAACCATCGGTCGGCACTGCTTGTTTAGCGGGCGAGGCAATGAGGCAGGGGCCGCGATGAACACCGACCCGGACAAGCAGGAGAGCGGGCGCCGCCGCGCGGCCGTCGATGCCGGCAGCACCGGCGACAAGGTGCCGGTCGCCGACCCCGCCGCCGCGCCGATGGAGACCGACGCCGAGACGGCGGGCGCCGCGATCCCGGCCGCCGCCGCAGCAGCGGACCGGCGCCGGCAGCAGGAAATCGTCCGCGACAACTGGGCCGGGGCAGGCCCGACCATGGCCGGCGCCGACCCGGCCGCGCGCGGGCGCCGCGGCCCGCGGGCCCCGGTCCTCGCCGTGATCGCCGTCGCCGCCGCGATGCTGGCCGCCATCCTGCTGGGCCTGGCCTGAGGCGACCGGGCCGCGCCGCTGCGGCCGACTTGTTCCGGGACGGGCCGGCGGCCCATAATGCGCGAACGGCCGGCCGCGAGCGGATCCGGCCCGGCGGCACGAAGCGGGTGACAGAGGGCGAGGCGATCATGGCGGTGCAGCGCGGCCGGCATTTCCTGCAGATTCCAGGGCCGACCAACGTGCCGGACCGGATCCTGCGGGCGATCGACAATCCGACGATGGATCATCGCGGGCCTGCCTTCGGCGTCATGGGCCGGGACATTCTGGCGGGGCTGAAGACGATCTTCCGGACCTCGGGGCCGGTCGTCGTCTATCCCGCGTCCGGCACCGGCGCCTGGGAGGCGGCGCTCGCCAACACCTGCTCGCCCGGCGACCGCGTGCTGATGTATGAGACCGGCTGGTTCGCGACGCTCTGGCAGGAGATGGCGCGCAAGCTGGGGCTGGAGCCGGAGTTCATCGCCGGCGACTGGCGCAGCGGGGTTGACGCGGCGCGGATCGAGGCACGCCTCGCCGAAGACCGCGGCCACGCCATCCGCGCCGTCTGCGTCGTCCACAATGAGACCTCGACCGGTGTCACCTCGGACATCGCCGCGGTGCGCCGGGCTATCGACCGCGCCGGGCACCCGGCGCTGCTGATGGTGGACACGATCTCCTCGCTCGCCTCGATCGACTACCGGCACGAGGAATGGGGCGTGGACGTGACGGTGGCCGGCTCGCAGAAGGGGTTGATGCTGCCGCCGGGTCTCAGCTTCAACGCGGTGTCCGAGAAGGCGCTGAAGGCGCGCGAGACGGCCCGGCTGCCGCGCTCCTTCTGGGACTGGGAGCCGATGCTGAAGGCGAACGCGACCGGCTACTTCCCCTATACGCCGGCGACCAACCTCCTCTACGGCCTGCGCGAGGCGATCGCCATGCTGCTCGAGGAGGGGCTGGAGAACGTGTTCGCCCGCCACGACCGGCTGGCCGAGGCGACGCGGCGGGCGGTACGCGCCTGGGGGCTGGAGGTGCTCTGCCGCACGCCGCAGGAGTACAGCAGCTCACTGACCGCGGTGCTGATGCCGGAGGGGTACAGCGCCGACGGCTTCCGCCGCACGGTGCTGGAGCGCTTCAACATGTCGCTCGGCAACGGGCTCGGCAAGGTCCAGGACCGCGTCTTCCGCATCGGCCATCTCGGTGACATGAACGAGCTGATGCTGGCCGGCACCCTGGCCGGGGTCGAGATGGGCCTGGCCGCCGCCGGCGTGCCGCACCGCAAGGGCGGCGTGCAGGCGGCTATGGACTATCTGAGCGCGCGCAACGACTGAGCCCGGTCGTCCCGGGGACCGGCCCCGGCCGACTCCGTGTCCGGGGCGTGCGCCCGGAAGAAATCGGCCAGCAGGAGAAAGTCGCGGCGCCGTCCGGCGCCGCGCCGCCAGGCCATGCCGATTCGGCGCGCCGGCGGCGCCCCGGCGAAGGGGCGGACGACGAGGTCCGTTCCCTGCAGGATGCCGCCGGCGATCGCCAGCGCCGGCAGCAGCGTCACGCCGAGCCCGTTGTCCACCATCTGCACCAGCGTATGCAGGCTGGTCGCGGCGAACGCCCGCCGCCGGCGGTCGTCCGCCAGCCGGCAGGCGTCGAGGGCGTGATCGCGCAGGCAGTGTCCGTCCTCCAGCAGCAGCAGCGGCGCCCCGTCGAGGGCCTCCGGCGGCAGCGGCCCGTCGCCCGCCAGCGGCGAGTCGCGCCGGCAGGCGAGCAGGAACGGATCCTCGAACAGCACCACGGTCTCCGCATCGCCGGCATCGCAGGGCAGCGCCAGCAGCAGGAGATCGAGGCGCCCGCCGTGCAGATCCTCGACCAGCCGGGCGGTGAGATCCTCCTTCAGATAGAGCTTCAGGCCCGGATAGGCCTGCCGCAGCGCCGGCAGCACGCCCGGCAGCAGGAACGGCGCCACGGTCGGGATGACGCCCATCCGCAGCGGCGTTGAGAGCGGCTCCTTGGCGGCCTCGGCCGCTTCGGCGAAGTCCTCGGCGGCGCGCAGCACCCGTTGCGCCCGCAGCACCAGCTCCTCGCCCAGCGGCGTGAACGCGACGCGGCGGCCGGTCCGATCCACCAGCGGCACCCCGAGCAGGCTTTCCAGCTCCTGGATGCCGGCGCTGAGCGTGGACTGGGTGACGAAGCAGCTCTCGGCGGCACGGCCGAAATGGCGCTCGCGTTCGAGGGCGACGAGGTAGCGGAGCTGCCTCAGCGTCGGCAGGTTGATCATCGACGGAATCGATTCTTTCGACCGGAATTTCCCATTGGATCGATGAAGCAGCCTACGCCATATCCGGGGTATCGAAAACGGGACAATTTCACTCAGGAGCGTCTCACCGTGCTGACCGTCGGCGACAAGTTTCCGAGCTTCGACCTCAAGGCCGTCGTCTCGCGCGATCCGCAGCATGCCTTCCGGCAGGTGACGGAGAACAGCGAGCCCGGCAAGTGGAAGGTCATCTTCTTCTGGCCCAAGGACTTCACCTTCGTCTGCCCGACCGAGATCGCGGCGTTCG
>CAZVAR010000190.1:0-5575 GCA_964625225.1 uncultured Alphaproteobacteria bacterium
ACCCGGTGCTCTACACCGGCCGCAACGGCTTCGTGGCGCACGAGTGCATCATCGACATCCGGCCGGCCAAGGAACGGTCCGGGATCACGGCGGAGGACGTCGCCAAGCGCCTCGTTGACTACGGCTACCACGCGCCGACGATGTCGTTCCCGGTCGCCGGGACGCTGATGATCGAGCCGACGGAGAGCGAGTCGAAGCGCGAGATCGACCGCTTCTGCGACGCCATGATCTCGATCCGCAGGGAGATCGCCGAGGTCGAGGAGGGCAGGGCCGACCCGGACAACAACATCGTCCGCAACGCCCCGCACACCCATGCGCTGCTGCTCGAGGAGTGGACGCTGCCGTATTCCAGGAAGGCGGCGTTCTTCCCGCAGGAGACGGACCGCGACGACAAGTTCTGGCCGCCGGTGGCGCGCGTCGACAACGTCTACGGCGACCGCCACCTGGTGTGCATCTTCCCGCCGGTCGACGCCTACCGCAAGGCGGCGGAGTAGGGCGCGGGACAGGGGGCACCATGCCCCCGCCGGATGCCTCCCCGCGGCCGCGAGATCCTCCGGCGGCCGGGCGCGATGGCGGGATGCGGCCGCCCGGCTGCCACGGCGCGGGCGGAGCGAGCGGCCGCCAGCGCAAGGAATGCGGCGGTACGCACGGGATGACACCGACGCATACGTGTCACCCCGGATGCTGCGCAGGCGCCGGGCGACAGCCCGGTGATGCGCTGCCGGTCCGGGGCGGGGCACCGCCCTCGCACACTGCCGTCACTCCGGCGCAGGCCGGAATCCAGTTCTGCGTCGGCGGCATGCGGAACGGCTGCCCTGGACCCCGGCCTTCGCCGGGGTGACGGGGAGGGGAAGGGCGCGCCTGGCGTCCGGTCCCGTGTCTGCGGTGCATCCCTGCGCTGGCGTCCTCGCGCTCCGTGACGCCGGGGCGGTGGAGAGGGCGGCGCGGCCATATCCGGCCTTCGGGGCGAAGCGCCCGAGGATCGCGAGGACGCGGGGAGGCACGGCGTGGCGAACGCGGTCCCGTGTCTGCGGCGCACCGCTCCGCGCTGCACCGCGCACGGGATGACACCAATGAGTATGTGTCGCCCCGGATGCTGCGCAGGCGCCGGGCGACAGCCCGGTGATGCGCTGCCGGTCCGGGGCGGGGCACCGCCCTCGCACACTGCCGTCACTCCGGCGCAGGCCGGAATCCAGTTCTGCGTCGGCGGCATGCGGAACGGCTGCCCTGGACCCCGGCCTTCGCCGGGGTGACGGGGAGGGGAAGGGCGCGCCTGGCGTCCGGTCCCGTGTCTGCGGCGCATCCTTGCACTGGCGTCCTCGCGCTCCGTTACGCCGGGGCGGTGGAGAGGGCGGGGCGGCCATATCCGGCCTTCGGGGCGAAGCGCCCGAGGATCGCGAGGACGCGGGAAGCCACGGCGCGGCGAACGCGTGTCGCCCCGGATGCTGCGCAGGCGCGGGGCAGAAGCCCGGTGATGCGCTGCCGGTCCGGGGCCGGGATCGCAAGGATGCGTACGGGACGGAAGACCCTCAGTTGAGGGAGGACTTGACGTCCTTGATGCTCTGGATGACGAAGTCGTCGGCCTTCTTGCCGGTGACCTCGGCGGCGATGATGCGCTCGGCGGCGGCGACCGCGCGATCGGCGGCCGCGGCGCGCACGTCGTGCAGCGCCTGGACCTCCGCCTGCTCGATCTTCTGCTCGGCGAGCCGGGTCCGCCGTTCGAGCGATTCGGTAAGCTTGGCCCGCGTCTCCTGGGCGAAGCGCTCCGCCTCCTGCTTAGCCTGCTCGAGGATCTGGCGTGCCTCCTTCTCGGCGTCGCGCTGCTTGCGCTGGTACTCGGCGAGCAGGGCCTGCGCCTCCTCGCGCAGCTTGCGCGCGTCGTCCAGCTCCTTGCGGATCTGCGCGGCGCGGTCGTCGAGCGCCCTGGCGGCAAGCTGCGGCACCCGGAAGTAGACCAGCAACGCCAGGAACAGGATGAAGCTTACGGCGACCCAGAATTCGGCGGTTTCGAGCATGTGCGCCTCTGCTATTCGGCGGCCTCGGCGAGGGCCTTCTGGACCCGCGCCCTGGTGATGCGGCCGCCGATCAGGTGGCGGACGATCTCGGCCGCCGTGTCGGCCGCGACCTCGTTGATCTGGGCTAGCGCCGCCTGCCGCATCGAAGCGATCCGCTCCTCGGCCTCGGCGATCTTGGCGGCAAGCGCTGCCTCGAGCTCGGCCCGCTGGGCCTCGGTCTCGGCGTTGAGGCGGTCGCGGTTCTCCTGCGCGATGCGCAGCGCTTCCGCCTTGGCCTCCGCCAGCGCCGTCTCGTAGGCGGCGATCGCCTCCTCGGTCTCCTCCTTCAGCTTCGCCGCCTGGTCGAGGTCGCTCGCGATCCGGTCGCGGCGCTGCTCGATCACCCCGCCGATGCGCGGCATCGCCACCCTCGCCATCAGCACGTAGAGGACGGCGAAGGTGATCGTCAGCCAGATCAGCTGCGGCGCATAGGTGGCGAAATCGAGCTGGGGCATGGTCGCGCTGTCCCGTTGTCGAAGGCGGCGGTCGGCGTCGTCAGAACACGAACAGGATGATCAGCGCCACCACCAGGCCGAACAGGCCGGTCGCTTCCGCAAGGGCGAAGCCGAGCAGCAGGTTGGCGAACTGTCCGCCCGCCGCCGCCGGGTTGCGCAGCGCGCCCGACAGGTAGTTGCCGAAGATGTGGCCGATGCCGATGCCGGCACCTCCGAGCGCGATACAGGCGATACCGGCGCCGATCAGTTTTGCTGCTTCCGCTTCCATTGTTCGAACACTCCTGAAATGGCTCGAGTTGACAGGCTAGTGGCTCATGTTGAGCGCATCGTTGAGGTAGATGCAGGTAAGCACGGCGAAGACGTAGGCCTGCAGGAACGCGACCAGGATTTCAAGCCCGGTGAACGCCACCATGAAGGCGAGCGGCGCCCAGCCGCCGAGCACGCCGAGGCCGACCACGAAGGCGCCGAACACCTTCAGCATGGTGTGGCCGGCCATCATGTTGGCGAACAGTCGCACCGACAGGCTGATCGGCCGCGTCAGGTAGGAGATGACCTCGATCACCACCAGGAGCGGCAGCAGCACAACCGGCACGCCCGCCGGCACGAAGAACCGCAGGAAGCCGGCGCCGTGGCGGACGAAGCCGAGGATGGTCACGCCGATGAACACGAACAGCGCCAGCGCGAAGGTGACGATGATGTGGCTGGTCACGGTGAACGAATAGGGCACCATGCCGAGCATGTTGGCGGCGAGGATGAACAGGAACAGGGTGAAGATGAACGGGAAGAACGGGCGGCCGTTCTCGCCGACCACGTCGCGGACCATGTTGAAGCAGAACTCGTAGGCGAGCTCGCCGATCAGCTGCAGCCGGGTCGGCACCAGCTTCTTGGCCGGCGCCAGCAGCAGCAGCGAGATCACGGCGACGGCGATCACCATCCACAGGCTGGCGTTGGTGAACGAGGCATCGATGCCGCCGAGCCTGATCGGGATCAGCGGAAACACCTCGAACTGGTGCATCGGGTCGATGTGCAGCCCGCCCTCCGCCGCCTCGGCCGGCAGGTGGGCCGCATCGTCAGCCGTCTGAGCCCGCACTGATGCCAATTCTCGTTCCTCTCGTCGTGGTCCTCGGGGAGTGCGACCGGTTCATTCGGAGGGATCGTCCGGGGTATCCTGTTGCCGGCGCCGCCGTTCTTCCTCGGTCGCCGAGCGGATCACGTTCAGGATGCCCGCCGCCACGCCGAGGGGAATGAACAGAAGCAACAACCAGGGACTTGTTCCGAGCAGCCAGTCCAGAAAGTAGCCGATGCCGAAACCGACTATGACCGCCGCCACCAGATCGACAGCGATACGAAAGCCGAAGCCCAGTGCCGCGCCGCGTTGACTTCCCTGTGGTCTCCCTTTCCGCTCCGCACCGCGCGCCTCGTCGAGGCGCCTCCCCAGTTCGCTCAGCCTGGACGACGAGTCGGTGTGCCGATCATCGCCCATGGTCAGTCCTCAATGAGCCGGAAGATCGTTGCGACCCGGCCCCCGAAACCCGGCGCACCATAATTCGGCACCGGGAGGGTGTCAAGCGCCCGGGGCGAGTGATAACCCACTGATTTGCAAGGACAATTGGACTCGTCCACGGTTGCGGCACTTGGTCACGACCGGTGCCGCGGCGACGGCGCGCGGGAATTGCCGCCGTGCCGCGCCCGGAGGTCACACCGCTTCGCGCAGCTGTTCTGCCGTGCCGAGATCGACCGAGACCAGCTGGCTCACGCCGCGCTCGGCCATGGTGACGCCGAACAGGCGGTTGACCCGGGCCATGGTGAGCGGGTGGTGGGTGATGATCAGGAACCGCGTGTGGGTGCGTTCGACCATCGCGTCGAGGAGGTTGCAGAACCGCTCGACGTTGGCGTCGTCGAGCGGTGCGTCGACCTCGTCGAGGACGCAGATCGGCGACGGGTTGGTGAGGAACACCGCGAAGATCAGCGCCATGGCGGTCAGCGCCTGCTCGCCGCCCGACAACAGCGAGATCACCTGGGTGCGCTTGCCGGGCGGGCGGGCGACGATCTCCAGCCCCGCCTCCAGCGGGTCGTCGGCCTCGGTCAGCGCCAGCTCCGCCTGGCCGCCGCCGAACAGGGTGGTGAACAGCTCGGCGAAGTTGGCGTTGACGGTCTCGAACGCGCCGAGCAGCCGCTCGCGGCCCTCCCGGTTCAGGTTGGCGATCCCCTGGCGCAGCCGGCGGATGGCGGCGATCAGGTCATCGCGCTCGCTGACCAGCCCGTCGAGCCGGGCGGCGACCTCCTCGGCCTCCTCCTCCGCCCGCAGGTTGACGCCGCCGAGCCGTTCGCGCTCGAGCCGCAGCCGTTCCAGCTTCGCCTCGACCTCGTCCAGCGCCGGCAGCGCGCCGTCGCCGTCGATGCCGGCGACACCGGCCGCCTCCTCGGGGCGGCAGTGCAGGCGTTCGGCGATCCGCTGTGCCGCCTCCGCGTGCCGCAGCCGCGCCGCTTCGGTGCGCTCCTCGGTCCGTGCCTGCTCCTCGCGCGCCTCGCCCAGCGCCTGCTCGGCGGCTTTCGCGGACCTCGCGCAGTCGGCCTCGCGCGCCTCTGCCTCGACCACCGCGTCGCCGGTGCGGGCGCGCTCGCGCTCCGCCGTGTCGAGGGCGGCGACGATCCGGCGGCGGCGTTCGGCGAACTGATCCGGCAGGTCGGCCAGCCCGGCAAGCTCCCTGGCCACCTCCGCCGCCCGCTGCTCGAGCACAGCCGCTTGCCGCTCGGCGGTGTCGGCCCGCTTTCGCCACGCATCGGCCTCGCCGGCGAGGCGGGCGACCTGCTGGGCGCGCTGGGCGGCCTCGCGTTCGATCGCGTCGCGCTCGGCGCGGGCATCGGCGTGGCGGGCCCGCGCGGCGGCGGCCTCCTGGCGGAGCGCCTCGAGCCGCGCCTCGATCGGCGCCGCCGGCGCCACCGCGGCGAGCGCCGCCTCGGCTTCGGCGGCTTCCGCCCGTGCCTGTTCGAGGCCTGCCGCCACCCGGCGCTTGGCCTCCTGGAGGGCGGTGAGGCGGGCATTGGCCTCGCTCTCGGCGCGCT
>CAZVAR010000191.1:0-5568 GCA_964625225.1 uncultured Alphaproteobacteria bacterium
CGACTAAGGCGATCGGGCGCTGCTCGCCCCGCTTGCCAGCGCCGTTCCAGCGCATCGCGACCAGGAACGGGTCGCGCGCACTGCCCTGGGCGACCGCGAGCAGCGCGCCCATGCCGAGCTTGCGCATCGCATCGGCGTCCAGCACCTCGACCTCGACGCCGAGCTTCTCCAGCGTCCGCGCCTCGCGGGCGAGGATCTCGGGATACATCACGTTGCCCGGCTCGGAGACGAGATCGCGGGCAAGGATCACGCCATCGGCGACCTTGTCCAGCGGCGCGAAGGCGCGCTTGGCCGCGGCGGAACCCTCGACCAGTACGGTCAGGCGGCGGAGGCTCGGCTTCTCCTCCGGCTTCTCCTTGGTCCGGTACTTATCGAAGCGGTAGGTGGCGAGGCGCGCACCGAGCGCCACGTGCGCCGCCAGCGTCGCCGGCTCCAGCGCGGCGCCGGGCAGCGGGTCGACTGCGACCGCCGCCGCCTCGGGCCCGGCGGCGGCGAGATGGCCGCCAACCGCGCCGCCCAGCTCCTCGGCGGCACGGGCGTCGAGCGCCTCGGCCTTGCCGAGCCCGACCAAAAGGATGCGGTCAAGGCCGAGACCCGCCGGCGCCAGCAGGTCGAGCAGCTGCCGCGGCTTGCCGGTGAAGCGGCTGCCGGCGATCGCGCGCCCGATCGCCCCGCCCAGGCGCTCATCGAGCCCGGCCGCGGTCGGTGTCAGTCCGCCGCCCTCCAGGACACCCACGACCAGCACGCCCGTTTCCGGCAGCGACGGCTCGGCGAACGCGATCTTCATATCCGGTTCCCTCTGACTCGTTCCCGCGGCTGCGGTCGTGGATAGAGACAAGCCCCCGACCCGTCAACAGCGGCCCCCCGGCCGCGCCGTCGGGATCGCTGGGGGTCCATGGGGGTATGTGGGGATCCATGGGGGTTCATGGGGGTTAACAGGGGTCGATGGGAGTCCGTGAGGCGGGCGGCGGCGGCACATGCGGCCGGCATGGGATCGTCCCGGGCGACGGGGCGACATCGACAATAGCAGAAATAGGAAAATATGCAAGAGCCGGATCCCGGGGCGCGGCCTCTGTACCCGGCCGCGGAGGGTGCGCGGCCCCGGTTTCCTCCCGTCTTCGCGCTGGGGCCGGCGGGCCGGGCCGACGGAAGCGAGCCGGACCGCAACGGCCGGGCCGGCCGAAGCCCGCCCCCGTCGGAGCGCAATTACTGCGGGTTGCCACGTACCCACCGGTTGCACCGGGATCCCCATAAAGCGTCGGGCAAGGCTGCCATATGCGCCCTACGAGAATCCGGTACCAGAGGGCAACTTTTTGAGCCGGGATCACGGGCAGGAGATCGGGCCATGACATACAGATCGAGACAGGAGACGAATGGCCCCCCATGGAGGTACCGAGCGGTGCCGGCCGAGCGCCAGCAGGGTCGGCCGTGCGCGCTGCTGGGCATGATCGCCCCGGACTTTCACGCGGATTTCATCGCGCACTGCTCGCGATGCCGGGCCGGGGACGGGACCTGCCTCACGGCAAAGGTCGTGGCGACCGCGGCCCGGCGCCGCCTGATCCCGCTCCATTGAGGCCGGGTGCCGGCATCCGGGCCGCCCGCCCGCATCGCCGGGCCGGTCTGTCGGCCCCGAACCGGCGACGGTCGACCTCCATGTCACCGATTCTCGACCCATGCATTGCGAATGCATGGTCCGTGCCGACTCCCGCCGGCCATATGACCCGTATCCGGCGTGCCGGACCGGCCGCGACAGATCCCCTCGTCCCCTTACGTCAACCAATCATTAACCATTAAGCCCCAAGCTGAGATGATCGACTGGCCGCCTTCGCTGTGGAAAAGCAGGAATCGATCCGCCTCGGTGCACGAGTTGATCTTATTCTTGAACTTTGTCTGACAGTCGATAGGATTCATTGAGCGTTGGCCGACTCCGAAGACGGGATGCGATCGATGCCGAGGCCGACGGACTCGACAACAAGAATACGGGAAGCAACGCCAATGCCGCCCGCCGGGACCCGCCCGGGCTGCCGTCCCGGGTCCGATTGCGACCTGCTGGGCACGATATCGCCGGACTTCCGTGCCGATTTCCGCGAGTTCTGCCCACGCTGTTCCGGCACGGGCCAAGCCTGTCTCGCGGCGCGGGTCCGCGAGACCGCGGGCCGGCCCGTGGAGGAGCCCAGCGTCAGCGGCACGGCCTGACCGGTCGTATCGTTCCGGGTCGCGACACCTCACGACCGCACGAGATCGCGAAGCAATTGCCGCACGGCCGACCGGACGGCGTCCTCAGGGATCCCCAGTCGATCGGCGATCTGCTCACCGGAAAGCCCCTCGACCAGCAGCCGTGCGAGGCGCCGTCGCTCAACTTCGGTCATGGCGCTGCCCCCGAACCGACCCGCAACGATCATACCCGACCGGTGATCGCAGTCCGACCGAGTTTCGGTTGCGCCATCGCCGGTCGTGTTCACAACCGCGTGATCCGCGGGTCACGCCGAGCGGCGCCGGCGGAACGGAAGAAGGCCCGGCCTTCGGTCGCGACGCCGGGATCGCCCCTGCATCGGAGCGGCGCCGCCCGGGGGCACCGAGGCGGGGCGGCCGGCGGGACCAGCGAACCGCCTAGCGGTCCGGCCCTTGGTCGCGCCGGTTGGCGCGGCGCAGCTCGGTCTTGACCACCTTGCCGTAATTGTTCTTCGGCAGCGCGGCAACGAACCGGTAATGCTTGGGGCGCTTGAAGCGGGCCATGTGCGCCGTGCAGTGGCGGTCGAGCTCGGCGGGCGCGGGGGCCGCCCCGCGCGGGACGACGAAGGCGACGACAGTCTCGCCCCAGTCCGGATCCGGCTGGCCGATCACCGCAACCTCGGCCACGGCCGGGTGGCGCAGCAGCACCTCCTCCACCTCGCGCGGGTAGATGTTGGTGCCGCCGCTGATGATCATGTCCTTGGAGCGATCCTTGAGGGTGACGAAACCGTCCGCGTCCATCGTCCCCATGTCGCCGGTATGCAGCCAGCCGTTGCGCAGCGTCTCCGCCGTGGCCTCCGGATTGCCCCAGTAGCCCGTCATCACGAGGTCGCCGCGGACCAACACCTCGCCGATCTCGCCGCAGGGCAGCGGCGCGTCGTCCGGACCGCCGATGCGGACCTCGACCCCGGCCTGGGCGACCCCGACCGAGGCGAGTCGTTCTTCGTAGCGGGGGTGCCCGGAATCGGCGAGATGCTCGCGGCCGAGCACGGTGATTGTCATCGGGCATTCGCCCTGGCCGTAGATCTGCACCAGCTTGTTGCCGAGCACGGCCAGCGCCCGCTTGCAGTCGGCAACATACATCGGCCCGCCGCCATAGACGATGGTCTTCAGATTGCCCGTATCGGCCGCGGCGGTCGCGGGGTGCTCCACCAGCCGCTTCACCATGGTCGGCGCGGCGAAGAAGGACAGCCCGGAGTGGTAGCGCAACAGGTCGAGGATCTCCGGCGGATCGAACCGGCCGCTGGCCGGAATCACCTGCTTGGCCGCCCGAAGGACGTGCGGGAGATTGTAGCAGCCCGAGCCGTGCGACATCGGGGCGGCGTGGAGGATGCAGTCGCCCTCCGCCACCGCATCCACATCGGCGAAATAGTTGAGCGTCATGGTCAGCAGGCAACGGTGGCTCAGCATGGCGCCCTTCGGCCGCCCGGTGGTGCCGCTGGTGTAGAACAGCCACGCCGTGTCGTCCGGACCGCACGCGGTCAGCGGCGCCGGGTCGCCGTCGCGGATGCGGCGGTACTCGCTGCCGCCGGCGACGCACATCCCCGTCATCGCCTCGGCCGCCTCCGCGACCGGAGCGAGGTCGGACGCCAGATCCTCGGTCACGAAGGCGAAGCGCGCGCCGGACTGGTCGAAGATGTAGGCGAACTCGGCGGGATGCAGCTTCGCATTGATCGGCACCACGGTCAGGCCGGCATGCCAGGCGCCGTACATGACTTCGATGAACTCCGGGCAGTTGGTCATCGCCATCGCCACCCGGTCGCCGGGGAGGAGCCCGGCGCGGTCGCGCAGCCAGCCGGCGATCGCGGCCGCGCGGCGCGCCAGCTCGCCGTACCGGGCGTGCACGGTGTCACCGACGGCAAGGGCGACATTGTCCGGCCGCGACCGGCCGGCGCGGAGCAGGAGATTGGCGAGATTCACGGTAATATCCCTCCCCAGTACCTTGTCGCGGCGGGAAGCGTAGTGCAGCCGCCGGGGCGCGTCGATCCGCGAGGCCGTTGACGCCCCGGCGCCGTTGCGGCATGCACGCTGTGCGGGAGGAGGGTTCGTCCATGGCGCGCCTGTCGGGCGTAAAGCTTCTGTCTGCGCTGTCACCCCAGGATCTGGCCCAGGTGGAGCAGTGCTGCCATTGGCACCGCTTCCGGCGCGGCGAATCGATTGTCGAGCGGGCCAGCGAGAACCGCGACGTCTATTTCATCGTCGAGGGCGAGGTCGAGATCATCAACTATTCGCTGTCCGGCCGTCCCGTCGCCTATGCCGACCTCGGCCCCGGGGCCTTCTTCGGCGAGCTCGCGGCGATCGACGACCAGCCCCGCTCGGCCAGCGTCATGGCCAAGACGGACTGCCTGCTCGGCAGCCTGCCGCCGGACCGCTTCATCGACCTGCTGCGGCGCCATCCGGACGTGGCCCTGCAGGTCATGCGCCGGCTGGCGGCGATCATCCGCCTGTGCGACGAGCGCATCATGGACCTGGCGACGCTGGGGGCGATGCAGCGCATCCTGGTGGAACTGCTGCGCGCGGCGCAGCCCGACCCGATCACGCCGGGCTCGTGGATGATCTACCCGGTGCCGCCGCAGCGCGAGACGGCGATGAAGGCCGCGACCACCCGCGAGACGGTCGCGCGGGTGTTCACCCAGCTCCAGGACGGCGGGCTGATCCGTCGCAAGGGCCGCACCCTCTATCTGCGCGACCGCGCGGCGATCGAGCGGATGGCACAGCGCCTGAACCCGCACGGCGGCCGCACACTGCACGGGACGTAGGGGCACGGGACGTAGGGGCACGGGCCGGCCATAGGCCGGACCCGCGGGCCGCCCACAAACATCCCAAGGTTCGGGCATGGCTCGCCCGGCACCCGCGGTTCGTCTTCTACTTCACCCGGATATCCTGCTCCTGGCTCAATGCCGTCGAGGGCTTGCTCGCCAAGCTCGCCCAAAGACGGCTGAAGCGCGGCGTCTTCCGCTCCGCCCACGATCTCCACATCGCCATCAACCGCCTCCTCGCGGAAACCAACGACGACCCCAAGCCCTTCGTGTCGACCGCCGATCCAGGCAGGATCATCGCCAGCGTCACGCGAGAGCGCCAAGCGTTAGACCCCCTCGACTAGCCGATCTCGTCGATCGGGGTCTGGGCCGCGAGGGCCGCCGGCAGGCGCCGGAACACACCGCGCGGGCTCCAGCGGTTCCACCGGTTGCAGACGGTCCGCGCCGGACCGCAGGCCGCCGCAACATCCCGTCGGCGCCCGCCGCACTTCAGCATGTGGATGATGCCCGAGATCACCCGGCGGTCGTCGGCCCGCCGCGCTCCGGGCCGGTTCTTCGGCACATCCGGCTCGATCGC
>CAZVAR010000192.1:0-5484 GCA_964625225.1 uncultured Alphaproteobacteria bacterium
CAGGCTCATCACCCGGGTCGCCGGCCCCATGATCTGCGGCTCCGGCAGCGGGAAGCAGTCGACGCCGAACTGTCGGTTGAAGGCGCCGGCGATGTCGCGGGCGAGCTCCAGATGCTGCTTCTGGTCCTCGCCGACCGGCACGTGGGTCGCCTTATAGAGCAGGATGTCGGCGGCCATCAGCACCGGATAGGCATAGAGGCCGAGTCCGGCCATTTCGCGCTGCTTGCCCGCCTTCTCCTTGAACTGCGTCATGCGGTTGAGCCAGCCGAGCGGGGTGATGCAGCCGAGCAGCCAGGCGAGCTGGCTGTGGCCGGCGACGGCGCTCTGATTGAAGATGATGCAGCGCTCCGGGTCGATGCCGGCGGCGATGTAGGCGGCCGTGACTTCGCGGGTGTGGCGCGTCAGCTCGGCCGGATCCTGCGGCACCGTCAGCGCGTGCAGGTCGACAATGCAGAAGATGCATTCGTAGTCGCCCTGAAGCCGCACCCAATTGCGGATGGCGCCGAGATAGTTGCCGAGATGCAGATTTCCCGTGGGCTGGACCCCGGAAAAGATGCGGTTCATCGAACACTCCAATGCTGTCGGCCGGCGCGGAAGCGGGTGCGCTTTATCCCCAGCCCTCGTCGGGCGGTCAAGTGCCGCCGCCCGGCGCCGCAGCCGGCCGCCGGACCAGCCCGCGCAGTTCCCCCAGCCGCATGGCGCCGGTCAGGTGCGCCATCGCGAAAAAGAATGCGATGCCGCCGAGGCAGATCGCCGCCAGTGCCGGCACGCGTGCCGGGCCGGCCTCGTGCAGCGCGGCACTCGCCAGCAGCAGCGCTGCCGCCATGCCCGCGGTCGCCAGCACGGTGCGCGGCAGGCGGGACCGCAGCCGGGCGTCGGCGACCAGGAACCCGCGCCGCCGGATGCCGAGGGCGAGCCAGGCGGTGTTGAACCAGGAGGCGAGCGACGTCGCCAGCGCCAGCCCGACATGGCCGAGGGGCCACATCAGAACGAGGCTGAGCCCCACATTGACCGCCACGGTCCAGGCGGCGACCACCACCGGCGTGCGCGTGTCCTCGCGTGCGAAGAAGACCGGCGCCAGCACCTTGGCCAGCACGAAGGCGGGCAGGCCGAGGGCGAAGGCGGCGAGCGCCGTCGCGGTGGCGGCGGTATCCTCGGCCCCGAACGCGCCGCGTTCGAACAGGGCCGCGATGATCGGACCCGGGATCACCAGCAGCGCCGCCGCAGCCGGCAGCGTCAGGAACAGCGCGATCTCGACGGCGCGATTGGTGGTGGTCATCGCGTCCTCGGTCTGGCCTGCCCGCAACTGCCGGGAGAGCTGGGGCAGCAGCGCCGTGCCCACCGCGATGCCGACCACCCCGAGCGGGAGCTGGTAGAGCCGGTCCGCATAGTAGAGCCACGACACGGAGCCGGTCGGCAGCAGCGAGGCGATCACCGTGCCGATCAGCAGGTTGATCTGCATGACGCCGGCGCCGATCAGCCCCGGGCCCATCAGCACCAGCAGCCGGCGAACCTTCGGCGTCAGCCGGGGCAGCGCCGGGCGCAGCCCCATCCCGGCCCGGCGGCAGGCGATCAGCAGCAGCAGGCACTGCCCGATCCCGGCGGCGGCGACGCCCCAGGACAGTGCGAGCCCGGCCGATCCGGTCGGCCCGGTCAGGAACAGCAGGGCCGCGATCATGCACAGATTGAGGACGATCGGCGCCGCCGCCGCCGCGGCGAAGCGGTAGAGGCCGTTCAGCACCCCCGCCAGCAGCGCCATGACCGCAGTGCAGAGCAGATAGGGGAAGGTGATCCGCGAGAAGGTGACGGCGAGGTCGAACTTGCCCGGATCCTCCACGAAGCCCGGCGCCAGGGCCGCGACCAGCGCCGGCATGAAGATCTCGGCGAGAATGGTGAGGGCGACCAGTCCCGTCACCAGCACCGCCATCGCCTCGCCGGCGAAGCGCCGCGCCGTCTCGCGGCCGTCCTGCTCGAGCGCCCGCGCGAACAGCGGTACGAAGGCGGCGCTGAAGGCCCCTTCCGCGAACATGCGGCGGAACAGGTTGGGCAGCCGGAACGCCACGAAAAAGGCGTCGGCGACCGGTCCGGCCCCGAGCAGCGCGGCGGTGATCAGGTCGCGCACGAGGCCGAGCACGCGGCTCGCCATCGTATAGCCGCCGACGGTCGCGACGGAGCGGAACAGTCTCATGAACCGCCTGTGTAGCCGAAGCGGGGGGCGGAAGGAAGGCGCCGGTACGGCGGCGGCTTGACCCTGGCGAAACGCGCGCGAAATCCTATTAACCAACTATTAACCAAATGGACCAGCCGGCGAAACACGCACGACACCCGGGGCAGCGACAGTCCGATCCGACGACCGCCCTGGAGGATCGGAGATGACGAACAGGATCGACACGCTTCCCGGTTTCAGGATCCGGCCGGCGCTGCCGGCGGACGTCCCGGAAATCCGGTATCTGCACCACGCCTCGCTCTGGTGCCTGGCGACGGCGGCCTACACGCCGCTGCAGATCGACGCGCTGATCCGGCGTCGCGGCACTCTGGACCGTGACCTCGTGGACGGCGGCACCTATTACCTGGTTGAGATCGGCGGTGAGATCGCCGGCTGCGGCGGCTGGAGCGGGGTCAATCGGCTGGAAGGGCATGCGCCGGCGCCGATGCCGGACGGCGTCGCCTTGATTCGCGCGGTCTACGTGCACCCGAAATGGGCGAGGCGGGGCGTCGGCACGCGCCTGATGCGCCATGTCGAAGCCCAGGCGGTGCGGGCGGGTCGGCAGCGGGCGGAACTGTTGGCGACGCTGACCGGTGTGCCGCTCTACGCCTCGCTCGCCTACGCCGACTGCGGGACCGTCCGGATCGATCTCGGCGCGGTCGAGTTGCCGGCCGTGCGGATGCGCAAAATGTTTATGGTGCCTCGCGCCGCCGCGGCGGCGTGAGGTCGGGTGAGGATGAGAAAGGATTAGGACATGCGCAAGCTGGCGACGATGGCCGTATCGGCTGCCCTCGTGGCAGTTCTGAATGCGGCCCCGGCGGCGGCGGACATCGAGATCGGGCTCGCGCTCGGCCTCAGCGGTCCGGTCGCCGCACTCGGCGAACAGGCCCGCGCCGGTGCCGAGGCGGCGGTCGCTGCGGTCAATGCAGGCGGCGGCGTGAACGGCGAGAAGATCCGGCTGGAGGTCGTCGACGACGCCTGCGACCCGAAGCAGGCGGTCGCGGTCGCGAACCTGTTGGCGAGCAAAGGCATCGCGCTGGTGCTCGGGCACCTGTGTTCGGGTGCGGCGATTCCGGCGGCGGACGTCTATGCCGACGAAGGCATGGTGATGATAACCGCCTCGGCCACCAATCCGGCGCTGACCGAGCGCGGCCACCCGACGATCTTCCGTGCCTGCGGCCGCGACGACCAGCAGGGCGCGGTGGCGGCCGAGATGCTGGCGGACCGGTTCGGGGACGGGAAGATCGCGCTGGTCCACGACAAGCAGGCCTACGGCATGGGGCTGGTCACCGAGGCGGAGAAGACCCTGAAGGCCCGTGGCGTGGAGCCCGCCTTCTCCGGCTCGATCAATGCCGGCGAGAAGGATTTCTCCAGCCTGGTGACGCGGCTCAAGCAGGAGGGGATCGATGCCGTCCTGTTCGGCGGCTACCACCCGGAGCTGGGCCTGATCGTACGCCAGGCCCGCGCGGAGGGGCTGGATGCGGTGTTCGTCGCCGCCGAGGGCCTGGCCACTCCGGAGTTCTGGGCGATTACCGGCGAGGCCGGCGCCGGGACGCTGTTCACTGCCGCGCCGGACGCGAAGTCGCAGCCCGGCGCCGCCGAGGCGGTCGAGGCGATCCGTGCCGCGGGCGTGGAGCCGGACAACTTCGCCCTCTACTACTATGCCGCGGTGCAGGTGCTGGCCCAGGCGATCGCCCAGGCTGGTTCCGCGGATCCGGAGGCGGTGGCGGAGGCGCTGCACGCGGGCGAGTTCGAGACCGTGGTCGGGCCGATGGCGTTCGACGAGAACGGCGATCTCGCCGCCCCCGAATGGGTGTTCTACGAGTGGCGCGACGGCGACTACGCTCCGGCGACCTTCTGAGCTACGGAGGGCGGGGAGGCGGGCGGCCGTCCTCCGGTAACGGAGCCATTGCCGGCGGCCCGCGGGCTGCATAACATCCGCACATGCCGCTGCTGGATCTCTGGTACACCTGCTCGCCTCTCGACCGCGCCGCGCACCGCCGCGAGGATGCGGCTTGGCTGACCGCATTGCGGCAGGCCAAGGAGACCCGCATCGTGCCTGTCTGGCGCAGTCGGAATCTGGTGTCGGTCGAGGAAGCGCGGGCGCTTCTCCCGACGATCGCCGACGCCGCCGACCTGCTGGAGCTGGGCCGGTTCCCCTCGGTGCTGGGCCTGCATGGCGGCGTCGCCTACGTGGCCGTCGATCTTTCGCACGTCGAGGACCCCTACGAGCATCCCTACATCGGCGAGCATGGGGCGTTCGAAGACCTGCGCAAGGTCGGGCCGATCATCGCCCGCGAGGAAGGGGCCATCCTGGCGCATGCCCGCGGGCTGATGCACTGGCATCTGCGTCACGGCTTCTGCGGGGTCTGCGGCAGCCCCACCGAGCCCAGCCATGCCGGGCATCAGCGCGAATGCACCAATCCGGCCTGCCGGGCGACGCATTTCCCGCGCACCGACCCGGCCGTCATCATGCTGGTGACCCACGGCGACATGTGCCTGCTCGGCCGGACCCATAACTTCCGGCCGAACATGTACTCGACGCTGGCCGGGTTCGTGGAGCCGGGAGAGAGCCTGGAGGAAGCGGTCGCGCGGGAGGTCTGGGAGGAGGTCGGCCTGCGGGTGACCGAGGCGCACTATCTCGGCTCGCAGCCCTGGCCGTTCCCCTCCTCGGTCATGCTCGGATTCCATGCGCGCGCGGAAGGGACCGATATCCGCATCGACTACAAGGAGCTCGAGGATGCGCGCTGGCTCACCCGGGCGCAGGTCGAGAACATCCGCGACCTGGGCATGATGTTGCCGCGCACGGATTCGATCGCCTACCGGCTGATCCAGGCCTGGCTCGCCGGCGCCTGAGCCGCGGCCGACGCGCCCGATCGTCGCGGTCGCCGCGAACTCGCGGACGAGGGGCGACAGCGCCGGACCGCCGCGCTAAGCTCTCGCCCGACAGCCGACACTTGGGGCAGGCCCGCCCGGCGGGCAGAGAGGGAGCGAAGCATGGACTTCGAATTTTCGGAACGGACCAAGGAGCTGCAGGCGAGGGTCCAGGACTTCATGGACCGCTACATCTATCCGAACGAGGATCTGTATTACGAGCAGGTCTACGGTTCGGGCAGTCCGTGGAAGACGGTGCCGATCCTCGAGGAGCTGAAGGAGAAGGCGAGGGCCGAAGGGCTGTGGAACCTGTTCCTGCCCGAGAGCGAGTACGGCGCCGGCCTGACCAACCTCGACTATGCGCCGCTGTGCGAGATCATGGGGCGGGTGCACTGGGCCTCGGA
>CAZVAR010000193.1:0-5433 GCA_964625225.1 uncultured Alphaproteobacteria bacterium
TGGACGTGATCCGCCGGGTCAAGGACACCTACGGCGTCCCGACCTTCGCCTACAATGTCAGCGGCGAGTACGCGATGTTGAAGGCGGCCGCGGCGCAGGGCTGGCTCGACTACGACCGGGTGATGATGGAGAGCCTGCTCGCCTTCAAGCGCGCCGGCTGCGACGGCATCCTGACCTATGCCGCCGTCGAGGCGGCGCGGTTGCTGAAGAAGGCGTGACGGCGGCACCGGCGCCCTCGCCGCCCCTTCCGGGCGACCCGGAAACGTGCAAGTCTGACCGTCACCCCGGGGCCCGTCCGGGGCCTGCGCTCTGGGTGTGCGGATGGAAAGGCCGTTCGCCTATTACCTGCTGCTGGTCGCCGGCGTGATCCTGATGGCGGCCGGTGCCGCCGTGCTCCTGCTCGGCATCCTGTCCGGTACGGGCGCGCCGCCGGGCTGGGTGTTCGTCGTCATCGGCGGCGCCACGCTCTATGGCGGCATCGTCCTGGTCGGCTTCGCCGCCAACCTCGCCCTCCTCGTCGAGATCCGCGAGTCGCAGCGGCGGGAGCGCTGACCGGGCCCGAACACCCCCGTGCGAACCGCGGCAAAACCGCGTGACGCGCCGGCCGCGTGCGACTAACCTCCGGGCCGATTCGACGGGCGGCACGGCCCCGGCCGGCCCGGTCAGGTAAAGGAAGGAACAGTATGGCAAATCCCGGACCGCTCAGCGGCGTCACCGTGGTCGATCTCACCCGCGTGCTGGCGGGCCCCTATTGCACGATGCTGCTCGCCGAACTCGGCGCCCGTGTGATCAAGGTGGAGACGCCGGGCCGCGGCGACGATGCGCGCGAGTACGGGCCGTTCGTGAACGGCAAGTCGGCCTACTTCATCTCGGTCAACCGCGGCAAGGAGAGCATCGCGCTCGACCTGAAGGCGCCCGCCGACCGCGAGACCTTCGAGAAGCTGCTGGCGCGGGCCGACGTGCTGGTCGAGAATTTCCGCCCCGGCACGATGGAGAAGCTGGGCTATGGCTGGGACGACCTGCACCCGCGCTTTCCGCGCCTGATTTACGCCGCCTGCTCCGGCTTCGGCCACACCGGCCCGCACGCCACCCGTCCCGCCTACGACATGGTCGTGCAGGCGATGGGCGGCATCATGAGCATCACCGGCCAGCCCGGCGGCGAGCCGACCCGGGTGGGCCTGTCGATCGGCGACCTCGCCGCCGGTCTCTACACGGCGATCGGAATCAACGCCGCACTCTACGATCGGGCGATGACCGGCGCCGCGCGCAAGGTCGACGTGGCCATGCTCGACTGCCAGATCGCACTGATGGAGAATGCGATCGTGCGCTATTCCGCCACCGGCGAGATCCCGGGACCGCTCGGCGGACGCCATCCCTCGATCACGCCGTTCCAGGTGTTCCACACCGCCAACGGCCACATGATCGTCGCCTGCGGCAACGACGTGATGTGGAAGCGCTTCTGCGAGGTCATCGCCCGGCCGGACCTGATCGAGAACCCCCGCTACGCCAGCAACCGGCTGCGCAACGAGCACCACGCGGAACTGGAGGAGATCATCCAGAGCGTGCTCGTCACCCGGACCACCGAAGACTGGCTCGCGCTGCTGGACGAGGCCGGCGTTCCGGCCAGCCGCATCAACAATGTTGCGCAGGTCATGGCGCACCCGCAGGTCGGGCCGCGCAACATGGTGGTCGATGTGGAGGATCCGAAGGCCGGGCGCCTCCGGATCGCCGGCAACCCGATCAAGCTCTCCGGCGTCGACGATCCGCCGACCCGCGAGACCGCGCCGGACGTGGACGAGGACCGGGAGACGATCCTGCGCGAGCTGGCGAGCTGAACCGCAGGGCGGGCCGGCCGGCCCTGCCCTCCCACCGTGCTGGAACCGAAACGAGCTGACGTCGAGATCCGCCCCGCAAGACCACGAGGTATCCATGGGCAGCAATCGCATCGAACCCGTTCTCGACCCGTATGCGCTCGCGCAGGAACTCTCCGGCCTGCACTTCATCGGCGGCGAGTTTCGGCCGGCCGTCTCCGGCAAGACCTTCGACGTGGTCAATCCGGCGACCCGGCAGACCTTCGCCCGGGCCGCCGACGGCGACGCGCAGGACGTGGACGCCGCAGTCGCGGCGGCGAAGCAGGCGCAGAAGGGCTGGGCCGCGGTCAACCCGCGCGACCGCGGCAAGCTGATCGTCGAATGCGGGCGGCTGCTGACCGACCATATCGAGGAACTGGCGCGGCTGGTCACGATCGAGACCGGCAAGGCGATCCGGACCGAGAGCCGCGTCGAAGCCGGCGTGCTGGCGGACGTGTTCACCTTCTATGGCGGCCTGGCATCGGAGCTGAAGGGCGAGACCGTGCCCTTCCGCAACGACATGCTGACGCTGACGATCCGTGAGCCGATCGGCGTCGTCGGCGCGATCATTCCCTGGAACGTGCCGCTGATGCTGATGGCGCTGAAGATCGCGCCGGCGCTGGTCGCCGGCAACAGCGTCGTCGTCAAATCCGCTGAAGAAGCGCCGCTCGCCGTCCTCCGCGCGGTGCAGATCATGAACCAGGCGCTTCCCCCGGGCGTCCTCAACATCCTGTCCGGCTTCGGCCCCGAATGCGGCGGGCCGCTGGTGGCGCACCCGGATGTCGGGAAGGTGACCTTCACCGGCTCGGTCGAGACCGGCAAGACCGTCTACAAGACCGCCGCCGAGAAGCTGATCCCGGTGACGCTGGAGCTCGGCGGCAAGAGCCCGATGGTGGTGATGGCCGATGCCGACCTGGACAAGGCGGTGGACGGCGCCATCACCGGCATGCGCTTCACGCGCCAGGGCCAGAGCTGCACGGCGGCCAGCCGCATCTTCGTCCACGAGACCATCCACGACGCCTTCGTCGAGAAGCTGACGGCGAAGGTGGACGCGCTCAAGATGGGCGACCCGATCGACGAGGCGACCGACATCGGCACCATCGTCTCCACACAGCAGTTCGACAAGGTCCGGTCCTACATCGAGATCGGCAAGAGCACGCCGGGTGCGAAGGCGTATACCTGCTGCCGGATGCCGGAGGACCCGAAGCTGAAGGACGGCCTCTTCGTGCAGCCGGTCGTGTTCACCGGCCTCGGCAACGACAGCCGGCTCGCGCGCGAGGAGATCTTCGGCCCCGTGACCTGCGTCATCAAATGGTCCGATTACGAGCAGGTGATCGCCGACGCCAACGATACCGACTACGGACTCGCCGCGACCGTCTGGACCCGCGATCTCAGGACCGCCCTCGACGCCGCCCGGCGACTGGAAGCCGGCTTCGTCCAGGTGAACCAGAACCTGGTCGTGCAGCCGAACCTGTCCTATGGCGGCGTGAAGCAGTCCGGCCTCGGCAAGGAGGCGTCGCTCGAAGCGATGCTGGAGCATTTCACCACCAAGAAGACGGTCATCCTGAACATGGCATGACGCGGCTGACGGCATCGGAGGCGCGGGGATCGCGCCCATCCGGGTCCGTTCCGCTCCGGGCCGCGGCGGACCCTGCGGTCGCCCCGCAACGGCCGGTGCCGGGCGGGGTCGGGGCCGGACGGGAACCGCGACGATAGCGAGGACGAGGCCGATGCCGGCCGATCCCGGAGCGAGCGCCGGCGATGCGGCGGCCGGGCGGGCCGTGCCGCTCGACGCCGCCGAGTTCGAGCGCCGAATGGCCGCCCTGGGGCCGTTCGAGGCGGCACCGCGGCTCGCGGTCGCGGTCTCGGGCGGTGCCGACAGCCTGGCGCTGGTCCTGCTGAGCGCCGCATGGGCCGCGGATCGGGGCGGGCGGGTGGATGCGCTGACGGTCGATCACGGGCTGCGCCCGGAATCGGCGGCGGAGGCGGCACGGGTCGGAGCCCTCCTGGCGAGCCGGGGCATTCCCCACACCGTGCTGCGCTGGGAGGGCTCCAAACCGTCGGCCGATGTCCAGGCGGCGGCCCGGGCCGCCCGTTATGCGCTGCTGGAGGGCTGGTGCGCCGACCGGGGCGTGCTCCATCTGCTCCTCGCCCACCATCGCGAGGATCAGGCGGAGACGCTGCTGCTCCGCCTCGGCCGCGGCAGCGGCCTCGCCGGCCTCGCCGGCATGCCGTCGCTGGCAGAGCGCCGCATGGTCCGCTTGCTGCGACCGCTGCTCGACGTTGCGAAGGCCCGGCTTGCAGCGACCGTCGCCGCGCACGGCCTGCCGTGGCTGTCGGATCCGTCCAATGTCGACGCACGGTTCGATCGCGTCCGCGTCCGTGGCCTCCTGCCGCTGCTCGCCGGCCGCGGCATCCCGCCCGAGCGACTGGCGGCCGCGGCCCGCCATCTCGGCCGCGCCCGGCAGGCGATCGAGGGCGAGACGGCCCGGGCGCTCGCCGCCTGCGTGTCGCTGCGGCCCGAGGGCTATGCGCTGCTCGACCGCACCGCGCTCGGCGGCTGGCCGGCCGAGGTGCGGCTGCGCGCGCTCGCCGCCCTCACCGCCTGCATCGGCGGGCGCGACTATCCGCCGCGGCTCGAGCGGCTCGAACGGCTGCACGACGCGCTGCTGGCGCCGGCGACCGAACCGGCGACGCGCACGCTCGGCGGCTGCCTGTTTCGGGCCGGCCGCACCGGCACGCTCGTCTGCCGCGAGCCGGCCGCCTGCACCGAAGAGGTGCTGCTGACCGACACCGGGCCGGTCGTTTGGGACCGCCGTTTCCGGCTGACGCTGAGCGCACCACCCGCGGTGCCGCTCCGGGTCGCGCCGCTGGGCGCCGAGGGCTGGCGCCGGCTGGCCGCGGACGCGCCCGGCCTCACCCGGGGCCACCGGCTGCCGGCGCCGGTGCGGGCGACCCTGCCGGCGCTCTGGAACTCCGCGGATCTGCTCGGTGTTCCTCACCTGGAGTATGGACGGGTGCCGGCTGCCGCTGCTAGCGTTTTCGCGGAATGCCGCGCCGTGTTCGAGCCGCCGCAGCCCTTGTCCGGCGCGGGTTTCATGCTTGTTTAGGCATGACCGTGTATTATCTACTCATGGGGACGTCGTGACCGCGATCGCATGCCGGCACTCGCTGGTCCCGGCCCTCGTCTTACCCGGAGCGCCCATCGCGTGAAGAGGGCCCTGACTTGAACAATTTCGGCAAGAATCTCGCGCTGTGGATCATTATCGGTCTGCTGCTGATCGCCCTGTTCAACCTGTTCCAGGGCACGCCGGGCCGCGGGCCGCAGACCGGCGTAGCGTTCTCCGACTTCCTCGCGCAGGTCGATGCCGGCCGCGTCGCCGACGTGACCATGCAGGGGAACCAGATCACCGGCCACTATTCCGATGGCCGTTCCTTCAGCACCTATGCGCCGGATAATGCACCGATCGTCGACCGGCTGACCGAAGCGGGCGTCCGCATCACCGCGGCGCCTCCGGACGACAACGTCCCGTCGCTGTTCGGGATCCTGATCTCCTGGTTCCCGATGCTGCTGCTGATCGGC
>CAZVAR010000194.1:0-5427 GCA_964625225.1 uncultured Alphaproteobacteria bacterium
GACGTCGCTGGTCGAGAAGCAGATCACCGGTCTTGCGACGCGCAAGGGGATCGGCCAGGAGGAGGCGGCGATGGAGCTCCTGGGCGAAAAGCAGCCGTCGCGGAACTTCGTGACCCCGGAGCAGCTGGGCGGCACCATCGTGTTCCTGTGCTCGCCCGCGGCAGACCAGATCACCGGCACCACCATCGCCGTCGACGGCGGCTGGACCGCGCAATAGGCAGCGGCACTGGCAAGTTCGCAGGCGAATGACTATGACTCTTGTTCCTCGGCCTGCCAGTCGGCCGGGCCGAATGGTTACGGAGACGGTAGATGAGCAGGAAAGTGTCAGGGTTGAGCCGGGCCGTCGCGCTTGGCACGCTTTGGGCCGGAATCGGACTGGGCCTTCTCGCCGGTCCCGCGGCGGCCCAGGAAACAATCCGGATCGGCGCCATTGCGCAACTGAGCGGCGCCGCAGCGTTTCTCGGTCCATCGGAAAAGGCGGCCTACGAGATGGCCGTCAAGGAGATCAATGAAGCGGGCGGAGTGCTGGGCAAAACCCTCGAGGTGATCGTCGCCGACTCGGCAACCAATCCCTCGACGGCGAACAATGCGGCCAAGCGGCTCCTCGGACAGGAGAATGTCGTGGCCCTGTTCGGCTCCACGACCAGCGCCTCGCGCGAGGCGATCCTGCCGGTCGTGAGGCGCGACGGGGATACGCTGTTCTTCTACAATGCGATCTACGAAGGCCGGGCCTGCGACGACCTGATGTTCGTCATGGGCGAGGTGCCTGAAAACCAGATCGCGCCCATCGTGCCATACCTGCAGGAGTCGACGGGCGGCAAATCCTGGTTCTTTGTCGGCAACGACTACAACTGGCCGCAGAACACCGCCGAGGTCGCCCGCCAGGTGATAGCAGAACATGAGGGTGAACTGGTCGGTGAAACGCTGGTGCCGATCGGCACGACCGATTTCGCACCGATACTGCAGGATATCGCCGGCAAGAAGCCCAACTTCGTGCTGCTGGTGATGCTGCCGTCGGATGCGGTCGCATTCATGCGCCAGTTCCACAATCAGGGTCTGCATACGTCGACCACGGCAATTGCGACCCTGGTCGAGCAGAGTGCAATCGAGGCCATGGGGCCCGCCCGCGAAGGCCTGCTGATCCCGGCCGGCTTCTTCGAAGAGTCGACACCGGAGGCCAAGGCCTTCGGCGAGCGGTATCGCCAGCTCATGGGTGAGGACGCGCCGCGTCAGAACTTCATTTCGATCAACGGCTACGAATCCGTTCACATCTGGGCCCGCGCCGTTGAAAAGGCGGGTACGACGGACACGGCGGCGGTCGCTGCGGCAATTCCTGAGGTAAGCTTCGAAGGACCGCGCGGCCCGGTCTCGTATTCGGCGAAGACCCGCCACGCAACACTGCCGATCTTCCTGGCACGCATCGCGGCCGACGGCACGCCGGAGATCGAGAAGGCATTTGGTCCGGTGGATGCCGGCCCGCAGTGCGAGTTCTGAACGACGGCACACGTACTCCCGGACGCCGGCGGTGAACCCGCCGGCGTCCCCGCCGGTTGCGTGAGAGGATCGTCCGCATGCTGGTGCTGAGCACGCTCAACGTATTGAGCGGAATGGCGCTGCTGTTCATCGTGGCGCTCGGGCTCGCCGTCGTTTTCGGGGTCATGGGCGTCGTCAACCTGGCCCATGGCGAGTTCATCATGATGGGCGCCTATGTCGCATTTCTCGTTACCAGTGCGGGACTCCCGGTCGGCGTATCGTTCGTGGCAGCGCCGCTCGTCGTCGGCCTGGTCGCCGGCCTGATGGAACCGATCTTCTTCCGCTTCCTCTACGGCAGGCTGATGGAATCGATACTCGCGACCTGGGGGTTGAGCCTGGCGCTGCAGCAGGCGTTCCAGCTGACGTTCGGCAGCGGCTACAAGAGCGTTCCGTATCTCACCGATGCATCCGTCTCGGTGCTGGGTACCGGGTTCTCGTTGTACCGACTCCTGATCATCGGTCTCGCCGTGGTGCTCGGGCTTACGATATTCGCCGTCGAAAGGCGGACCCGGTTCGGAACGCTCGCCCGTGCCACCATGAGCAACGCCGCGCTGGCATCCACGCTCGGGGTCAATGTCAAGCGCATCTACGCGGGGACGCTGATCTTCGGCGGCGCGCTGGCCGGACTCGCCGGAGCGGTGCTTGCCCCGCTGACGAGCGCCTATCCCACAATGGGGCTGGCCTTTCTCACCGATTCGTTCTTCGCGGTGATCGTCGCCGGATTGGGCTCTCTGCCGGGCCTGGTCTTCGCGTCCGCGGCCCTCGGCGCCAGCAAGGGCATCGTGGCGATCCTCATTGACCCGGTCATCGGAAGCGTCGTTCTCGTCGCCGTGGCACTAGTCCTCGTGCGACTGAGACGAACCGTATGACGTCAGGAGCTTCCGGTGGGCGTTTCTGACGCTGTCGCAGGGATCCGCCGGCCGCGCGGGCTGTCTCCACTTGCCGTCATCACGCTGGTCATGGCGGCACTCGCGCTCGCACCGGCGGTCGTGTCGGACTATTACGCATTCGACATCCTCGCGCGGGCAATGATCCTTGCGCTGCTCGCCATCGCGCTAGACCTCGCATGGGGCTACGGCGGTATCCTGAGCCTCGGCCATGCCGCCTTCTTCGGGCTCGGTGCGTACGGGATGTCGACCGTCCTGCTGCGGTGGGACTCGCCGCTGGCCGGCGCGGTCGGACTTGGCGTCGCCGTCCTGATCCCTGTGATGCTCGGTCTCCTCGTGGGAGGCGCCGTGTTCTTCGGGACTACCAGCATCCTGTTCGTCGCGATCGTCACGCTGGCCTTGCCGGTCCTGCTTTCGGCACTCGCCCTGCGCGTCCCCGACCTCACCGGCGGGCTGACCGGGCTGAGCGGATTTCCGGGCTTCCCGTGGAGCGGTCTTCTGACGACCTACTACGTCATACTGGCAGTTCTCTGTGTCGTTACCGCTCTCGCTGTCTTACTCGTGCGAAGCGACCTTGGCCGGCTGCTGGTAGCGGTGCGGGACAACGAACAGCGGGCCCGCTTCCTCGGTTATCACACTGCACGGGTCAAGCTTGGGGTGTTCGCATTGTCGGCAGGCATCGCGGGTTTCGCTGGCGGTCTCTACGCACCCTACAACGGCTTCGTGTCGCATGACCTGATCGGACTGCCGCTGTCGACCGCCGCCATTGCCTGGGTCGCGATCGGCGGCCGCGGCACCGTTGCCGGCGCGCTTCTCGGGGCGGCAGGAATCAACGTCCTTGAACCGGTTCTCAACGAAGCCTTCCCCGGCTACTGGCAACTTCTGCTCGGTCTCGTCTTCATCGTGGTGGTGCTGACGTTTCCCTCAGGACTGATGGGGCTGCTCGCCTACCGACGGAAGGATGCGCGCGCTATTGAGATCGCTGTTTCCGCCGTCGCCGGCCGGCAGACGCGTGCACGGGAGGTGGCAATCCGTGCCCTGACCCTGTCGTTCGGCAGCCTCGAGGTGCTGCGGGGGGTCGACCTCACGATTCGCAGCGGCGTCCTGCATGGCATGATCGGGCCCAACGGAGCCGGCAAGTCGACGCTGGTGAACGCGGTCACCGGGCTCCTTGCACCGACCGGCGGCGAGATCCTCGTCAACGGCAATCCGGTCGCGCGCACGGCACCGGCCTCGCTCGTTCAGCTGGGTGTCATGCGCACCTTTCAAGCAAGCAATGTCTTCGAGACGCTGCGGGTCGGTGACAACCTGTTCCTGGCGGCAGGCGCCGGGCGGCTGCCGTCACTCACCCGCTACACGCCCAGGATCACCCTGCCGCGTCATGCCGCCGAATTGCTCGAGCTCAGCGGGCTGCAGGCGAAGCTGCAGGAACGGGCCGGCGATCTCGGTCACGGCGACCGGAAATGGCTCGAGCTGTGCATGGTTCTCGCGGCCGATCCGGATGTGGTCTTCCTCGACGAACCGACGGCAGGCCTCACCGCAGCCGACCGAGCGAGAGCCGCTCCCCTGCTCGTGTCACTGGCGGGCGAGCATGGTCTCGGGCTGCTCCTGATCGAGCACGATCTCGAATTCGTCAAGGCGATCGCCCAACGACTGACTGTGCTCGCCGACGGCCGCGTGCTCGCCGACGGCACGGTGGCCGAGGTGCTGGCCAACCCGCAGGTCCAACAGGTCTATGTCGGCACCCTGCCTGTTTCCGAGCCGGAGGCAGAGACGTGAAACTCGAAGTCGACAACCTGCGATCGGGGTACGGCGACCTGATCATCCTGCACGGGCTGAGTCTCAAGGTAGAATCCGGTGAGACCGTCGCCATTCTCGGCCACAATGGCGTCGGCAAGACCACCCTGATGCGCACAATCGTCGGCCTGCTGCGCCCGGTTTCGGGCGAAATCCGCGCCGCCGGCCATGTCATTTCCGGCCTGCCGCCGCACACGATCGCAGGCATGGGCATAGCCTACATTCCGCAGGAGGCAGCGCTGTTTGCCGATCTGTCGGTACTGGAGAACCTGCAGGTCGCATTCCCCGGGCCGCGCAGCGCCTTCCAGGAAGCCTGTGATCGTGTAGTCGATTACTTTCCGTTCCTGCGCGAACGCTATCACCAGCGCGCCGGCACCCTGAGCGGGGGCCAGCAGAAGATGCTGCTTCTGGCGCGCGCCGCACTGCCTTCCCCCCGGCTGATCCTCGCCGACGAAGTGACGGAAGGCGTTCAGCCGAGCCAGATCCGCCGCATGGGAGAGGTCATCGCGCAGTTGAAGGGCGTAGGCGAAACGACCCTGGTCCTCGTCGAGCAGCATCTGGAATTCGCGCTCGACATCGCCGACCGCTACGCGATCATGAAGCAGGGCCGCATCGCAGCGGAAGGAGCCATCGGACAAGAGACCCGGGCCGTTGTCGAATCCGAATTGACCATCTAGCACTCCGGTCAGGGACAGCCACCATGACAGATCTTGCCAAGACATCATTCGATTCCGGTATTGCGGCGCTCTCGGACGCGATCGATAAAGGGGGCGCGTCGCCCGTCGACATCGTCACCGCGAGCCTTGCGCGGGCGGAGGCGGCGAACCCCGACTTCAATGCCTTCATAACGATCTCGCGCGACCGTGCCCTGCATTTCGCCAGGGCAGCGGAGGAACGGGCGCGTGCAGGCGCCCGACTGTCGCCACTGGACGGAATACCGATTGCCGTCAAGGACATGGTCGACGTGCGTGGCCTGACCACCACCAACGGATCGGGACCGGGGTGGCACCGGCGGCCGGAACGCAGCGCCCCCGTCGTCGAAGCGCTGGAACGACTCGGCGCCGTGGTCATCGGCAAGACGCTGCCGCATGAACTGGGGGTCGGCATCGACAACAACAATCCGCACTATGGCCCCACCCGCAATCCGTGGGACCGCGACCGGTCCTCCGGCGGCTCGAGCGGCGGCTCGGCCGTCGCGGTGGCGCTTGGT
>CAZVAR010000195.1:0-5417 GCA_964625225.1 uncultured Alphaproteobacteria bacterium
GGCCTGTTTCGCGGCGCTGCTTGGCCAGGTGGAGAACGGCCGCTGGCTGATCGCGCCGCACGCCGAGGACTGCCGCGTCCGTCGCCATTATCGCGGCGACACGCTCGTGCTGGAAACGGAGTTCGAGACGGCCGACGGCACCGTCGCCCTGATCGACTGCATGCCTTGTCCCGAGAACGAGGACCAGATCGACCTCGTCCGCATCGTCGAGGGCCGGGGCGGGTGCGTCCCGATGCGGATGGACCTGGTCCTCCGCTTCGACTACGGGCTGATCAAGCCCTGGGTGCGGCGGACCGAGGACGGCATCTCGGCCATCGCCGGCCCGGACGCAGTCCACCTGACCACGCCCGCCGAGATGCACGGCGAGGACTTCCATACCCTGTCCAGCTTCGCGGTCCGCGCCGGCGAGACTCTGCCCTTCACGCTGACCTGGCACCGCTCGCACCGCCCGGCTCCGCCGCCGTTGGACTGGCGCTCGGCGGTCGCCGATACCGAGCGGGCGTTTCGCGACTGGGCAGCGAAGACGACCTATGCCGGCCCGTATCGCGACGCGGTGGTGCGCTCGCTGCTGACCTTGAAAGCCCTCAGCTTCGCGCCGACCGGGGGGATCGTCGCGGCGCCGACCACCTCGCTGCCGGAAAAGATCGGCGGCGTGCGCAACTGGGACTACCGCTTCTGCTGGCTGCGCGACGCGACGCTGACCATCTACGCGCTGCTCACCTCCGGCTATACGGCCGAGGCGGAGGCCTGGCGGCAATGGCTGCTGCGGGCCGTCGCCGGCGAACCCTCGCAGATCCAGGTGCTCTACGGCATCGCGGGACAGCGCCGGACCACCGAGGAGGAGCTGCCTTGGCTGTCCGGTTACGAGGACAGCCGGCCGGTACGGATCGGCAATGCGGCCGCCGGCCAGCTCCAGCTCGACGTCTTCGGCGAGGTGATGGATGCCCTATATGCCGCCCGCCGCTTCGGCCTTCCCACCTCGGACGACGGCTGGCGCGTGCAGAAGGTGATGCTGCAGTTCCTGGAGGAGCATTGGGACCGGCCGGACGAAGGCATCTGGGAGGTGCGCGGCGGCCGGCGGCATTTCGTCCATTCCAAGGTCATGGCGTGGGCCGCGTACGACCGGGCCGTCAAGGCGGTCGAACAGTACGGGCTCGACGGGCCGGTGGACCGCTGGCGGATGTTGCGCGACCGCATCCATGCCGATGTGTGCGCGAAGGGCTACGATCCGGACCGCGGCAGCTTCGTCCAGTTCTATGGCGGCCGGGACCTCGACGCGGCGCTGCTGATGATACCGCTGACCGGATTCCTGCCGCCTGAAGACCCGCGGGTGCAGCGTACCGTTGCGGCGATCGAACGCGAACTGATGGCGGACGGCCTCCTCCTGCGCTACCCGGCCAAGCCCGAAATCGACGGCCTGCCGCCCGGCGAGGGCACGTTCCTCGCCTGCAGCTTCTGGCTCGTCGACGTGCTGGCCATGATGGGCCGCCGCGACGACGCCGAGCGCCTGTTCGAGCACCTCCTGTCGCTGCGCAACGATGTCGGCCTGCTCGCCGAGGAGTACGACCCGCACGCCGGCCGGCAACTCGGCAACTTCCCGCAGGCCTTCTCGCATATCGGCCTGATCAACAGCGCCCACGACCTTGCCCCGCAACCCACGGCCGGCCCCGCCCAACGCCAGGCCGGCGGCGAACCGCACCGCGCCTCGACGGCGGAGGAGCCCGAAGACCGGAGCCGCTGACGCGCCCCGCCTCCTCGGCCGGCGCCGGGGGCCTCATACCGCGGGCGCCCCCTCGCGCCAGATGCGGCCCAGGGCGGCGGCCGCGAGCAGGCCGCCGAGCGAAAAGACGGTCATGACCAGGAACGCGCCGCCGCCGAGCGCCTCGTAGAGGGCACCGGAGGCCATCATGGTCAGGCCGAACACGACCCCCATGCTGAGCGAGGAATGCAGGCCCTGCGCGGTCGCCGAGTAATGCTGCGGGATCGCGCGGGTTATGAAGGTCATGGCGCCGAGGTGGGTGGCGCCGAAGGTGAGGCCGTGCAGCGCCTGGAGCAGCAGCAGCGCCCAGATCTCGGTCGTCAGGCCGGTGCCGACCCAGCGCACCAGGCCGGCGGCGGCGCCCAGCGCGAACAGGCCGATGGCGCCCAGCCGTGCCGTCGCCCGCGCGGCGACAGCGAACAGGCCGATCTCGGCGATGACCCCGGCCGCCCACAGCAGGCCGATCGTCTCGTCCGAGAGACCGGCCGCCCGCCAGTGCAGCGTCGCGAACCCGTACAGGACGGCATGGCTGGCGCTGTTGAGCGAGGCGGCGAAGACGAACAGCAGGAAGACGCGGCTGCCGAGCAGCGCCCGCACCGGCCGGACCGCCCGCCCGTCGCGGCGCGACGGCGGGACGTCCGGCAGCAGCAGCGCCGCGCCGAAGATCGCGACGAGGAGGCCGAGGATCAGCCACATGATCAGCGCTTCCGGCCGCCCCTCCAGCAGGGCGCCGGCCCCGACCGAGGTGGCGATGAACGCCACCGAGCCCCAGAGCCGCAGCCGGCCGTAGTCGAGCCCGCGGGCGCGCACGGTCAGCAGGACGAGGTTCTCGCCGAGCGGCATCACCGGCGCCTGCACGGCCGTGTGCAGCACCGCCACTGCCAGCACCGGCCAGAACCCCCAGACCGCCGGGAACAGCGCCGCGGTCAGGGCGCTGCCCGCGGCCAGCGCCACGATCAGCCGCCGCCGCTCGCCGAGCCGGTCGGCGACACTGGTCGCGACCGGGTTGGAGACCACCCGCACCCACATGGTGCAGGACAGCACCGCCCCGATCTCGGCTGCATTGAGCCCGCGGGAGGCCAGCCAGACCGGGAAGAACGGCATGACGACGCCGACCAGGCCGAACAGCGCGGTGTAGTAGAGCGAGATCCGGAGGGCGAGGCCTCGGCCGGGGCGCGCGCCTGTGTCGGATTTCGGGCCAGCCATGCGCGGCACCCCGTGGAAAGACCAGCCGCGATCGTGTAAGCAGCCTTGGAAGCGAACACAATGGAGACGAGCGGGCGATGGAGCCTTGGCAGGAGCAAATTTACGGCGCGCTCAAGGAGGCCGGCGTCCGCCAGGTCGCCTTCGTGCCGGACGCCGGCCACAAGTACCTGATCGAACGCTGCCTCGGGGACCCGGAGATGCGGGCGATCTCCCTGAGCACCGAGGAGGAGGGCGTGGCGCTGCTCGGCGGCGCCTGGCTCGGCGGCGACAAGGGCGTGCTGCTCATGCAGTCGAGCGGGGTCGGCAACTGCATCAACATGCTCTCGCTGGCCAAGGTGTGCCAGTTCCCGATGTTGATGCTGGTCACCATGCGCGGCGAGTGGGGCGAGTTCAACACCTGGCAGCTCCCGATGGGCCGCACCACCGAGGAGCATCTCGAGCTGTGCGGGGTCGTCTGCTATCGCTGCGACCGGCCCGAGGACGTGGCGGAGACGGTCGCCACCGCGCTGCGCTACGCCTACTACACCAACAGCGCTGTCGCCGTGCTGCTCGGACAGCGGCTGATCGGGGCCAAGATTTTCTCGGACGGTGAGCCGGAGGGCGGACGATGAGCGGGACACACGAGCTGCAGCGCCGCGAGGTGATGAAGAGCTTGCTCAGCAATCGCGGCGACATGCTGGTGGTGACCGGCCTCGGCCAGTGCACCTACGACGCCTATGCTGCCGGCGACGATCCGCGCACTTTCTACCTGTGGGGCGCCATGGGCGGGGCGGTGCCGATGGGGCTCGGCCTCGCGGTGGCGAAACCCGACCGCCGGGTCCTCGTCGTCACCGGAGACGGCGAATTGTTGATGGGCCTCGGCAGCCTCGCGGTGGTCGGAGCCGAGCAGCCGGAGAACCTCGCCGTCGTCGTGCTCGACAATGAGCGCTACGGCGAGACGGGCCAGCAGGTCACCCATACCGCGCGCGGCACCGACCTTGCCGCCGTCGCGAAGGCGGTCGGCTTCCGGGAGACCGTCGTCGCCGCCGACGAGGCGTCGCTCCCCGACGCGATCCGCATGGCCCGCGAGGGCCGCGGGCCGCTGCTGGTGGTGATCAAGGTGTCGGCGGAGCCGGTGCCGATGGTCCTGCCGCCGAAAGACGGCACCTATCTCAAGAACCGGTTCCGCGAGGCCGTCCTGGGCCCGGGCTCGGTGCGCTGAGCAGCCGTCCCGCTCCCCTGCCGCCGGCTCAGCATTTGGGCTGCGGCAGGGCCTCCAGGCGCTCCAGCTTGTAGGCGAGGGAGAACTCGTCGTAGACGACCCGCGCGTCGCCCACCACGCCGTTGTCGTACAGCGTCTCGTGGATCTCGAAGGCCGGCAGCAGGTCGTCTTCCGGCCCGTAGAAGGCGAGGTGGAACTGCCAGGACGGTCGCGCCAGAAGGTCGTCGCTCTGTTTGCTCGGCTGCGGCCTCGGCTCGCGCGGGGAGATCAGGGCGTTGACATGCATCGGCTCGTCCTCGCGCTGACCGAGGAAGACGGGCCGCATCACCATGGCGCTGCCGGCCAGCGCCTCCTGGATCAGGAGGCGGGTATGGGCGACCGGGAACAGCGTTCCGGGCGGCAGCTCCAGCCGCCGCCCCTCGGGTCGGGTGTAGGTTGCGACCCCGCCGGACCCCGGCCGCTCCAGGCTCGCCTTGCCGTGCAGGTCCTCGACCACGCGGCCGTCCTGGAGCGTGCGCAGGCTGAAGCCGTAGGCGTCGCCCTGCTTGCCCTCCCAGCTCGAGAAGCTGACCTCGGTGCGCACGCCGCCGCCCTCGGGGCTGAACACGTCGAAGCGCGCCTTCTGCCGCGTGATCCAGCTCTCGCAGGATTCCGTCCACTCGAAAATCATGGCCCCTTCGGCATCGACGACGCCGCTGCCCGTCTCGGCGCTGGCGAGGCGCAGGCTGTAGATCGCCCGGTGCGGCCGCAGCTCGAACGCCTCGGACGGACTCGGCGCGCCGCCGAGCAGCAGGAAGAGGGACAGGAGCAGCGGGGTCCACCGCATCGGCGATCGATCCGTGTGCAGGTCGGGAGCGGCGGCTCGGGATGTCAGGCGCCGGCCGCGATTATGGCATGTTTGTGCAGACGCGAATAGGGCGGCACCGATCAGCCGCGCTCCTTCGCCGGCGGCAGAACGAGGCGGATGTGCAGCTCGCGCAGCCGGTCCTCGCCCACCGGCGCCGGCGCCTGCATCATCAGGTCCTCGGCCTTCTGCGTCATCGGGAAGGCGATCACCTCGCGGATGTTGGGCTCGTCGGCCAGCAGCATGACGATGCGGTCGATGCCCGGCGCCGAGCCGCCATGCGGCGGCGCACCGAACCGGAAGGCGGACAGCATGCCTCCGAATCGGGCCTCGACCTCTTCGGCCGAATAGCCGGCGATCTCGAAGGCCTTGAGCATGATGTCCGGCCGGTGGTTCCGGATCGCCCC